>JBOGNK010000068.1:0-63684 GCA_050747085.1 Candidatus Acidiferrales bacterium | reverse complement strand
TCTGTGTAAGGCACTCAAGATTAATACGGGCTGGACCGACGATTTCGCCCATTGGATATCGGTACCTGAGAACCTCGTAGCAGGTCAGGACCTGGTTTCTTATCTGTAGTTTTCGCGTTGAAACAATTTCTGCGTCTTTGAAATACCAGTCCGCCTCTGCGCGCCGGTCGGATGAAATAGCTCTGAAGCCCATCAATTGCAACTGCTCCTGGCGCCAGTACGGCCCGAAGCCTTCCCGTCCGATGCCTTTGGCATACAGGACCGATAGGAGGGAAGGCTCTTCATAAGTGATCGTCCACGCGATCGGAATGTCGATGCGATATGGACCGACTGTGGCGGATCGACCATGAAAGATGTGCGAAATTATGGCGGTAGTCTCGGGGAAAAATAGAAACAAGAGTAGGACAAGGACAGCAGGACCCCAGAGTGTACGGCGCTCGATTTTCTCACACTGATGGACGGCGCCCAGCGATAATGTCCGTCGAAGCGCCAGCCATTTGTCAGCTTCCTTCCTAATCCATTTGTCGCGTGTCTTGCGGCGGTAGAGGATCAGTAATCCCGCCATCAGAAAGGGTGGGAACGCTAGCAGGATGGCCAATAAGTCGTAGAACGTCGGGTGGGGAACGCTGCCCCAGAGCCACGGAGAAGGAACCACCCACAGCGCAGCATCGAGCCCGATGGCTGTCCCCGCTGCGACCACCGTGAGCGCGAGGCCGCGCAGCATATATTTGAGAACACTGGAGATTGCGCGAAGCAGCACGCTGCTATTAGACACCGAAGACAGGCGGCTACGACGTAAGCGAGCGCGCATCTATCCAATGCGTAACCGAGGCTAGATACAAGATAATCGGGCTTGGATAGTGCTCGATTCGCTCGTCAGCGTAAGTTCCCTGTTTCGAATTTCGATCTTCTACAATGGTTCGGCGATGCCAGAGCTGCCAGAAGTGGAAACGGTCGTACGTGGGCTGAAAGCCGTCTTGCCGGGAAGGCAAATCGTCGGCGTGCGCCTGGGCAAGACGGATTTCATCGACGATCCCGCCGCGCTGGAACGCGATGTTCCCGGCTCGCGAATCGAGCAGGTGCGCCGCCACGGGAAATTCATGGTCCTCGAACTCAATCGCGATAGCGCGCGCGATGCCGCCGGGAAGCTCGCGCTGCTCGTCCACCTGGGCATGACCGGCCAGCTCGTCGTCTATCCCGCCGAAGCTCCCGCGCGCCCTCACACGCACGTGTTTTTCACGCTCGACGACGGACGCGAGCTGCGCTACACCGACATTCGCCGCTTCGGACGTATGGCTGTGCTTCCCAGCGACGATCAGACGAAAGTGCTCGGCCCGCTTGGCCTCGACCCGCTGGACGTGTCTGAAGAGCAATTTGCAGCCGCCATTCATGCGCGCAAGTCACACATCAAGGCGCTGCTGCTGGATCAAACCGTGCTTCGCGGCATGGGTAACATCTACACGGACGAAAACCTCTGGCGCGCGAAAATCCATCCACGCCGCCTGGGCGCAAACCTCACGCCGAAAGAATTGCGCCGGCTGCATCGAGCCATGCAGGACGTATTGAATGAAGCGATTCGCTCGCGAGGATCTTCGATCTCAGATTATGTTGATTCAGCGGGGGAACAGGGCGAATTTCAGTTGAGGCACCGCGTGTACGATCGTGAAGGGAAGAAATGTTTCCGTTGCGGGACGACGATCCGCCGCATTATCGTCGCCGGCCGCAGCAGCTATTTCTGTCCACACTGCCAGCGCGCACCACGAAAAGGAAAACGACCACGCTCGAAACGCGCACGCCGCTAGAAATACGCGAGCTTCGGCGGCTTATCAGTCTTCGGACGATGAGTTTGCGCGGGCGGTAGCAAGCTTGTTGGCCTGTCTGAAGCGTTGCTGTAGTTGTTGAATCGCTCGTCCCAGGGCCTCGACGCTCTTTGATTCCTGATGGACGCGCCCAGCGTCCAGATCGGCAACCACATCGAGGCAAACGCTTGTGGCGCGCTGTACGCGATCTGCAGCGAGCGCGGAAAGCAGTTCGCGATCGTCAGAAGCGCGCGGCTTGGCCGTCCGGATCCGGCGGAGCGTTTCCGTGGTGCTTCGGACGTACTCGATAGCGTCGCGGTATTCCCGTATGAGCTGCAAATCGATTTCTTCCGCTTTCAGCGCCTTTTCCAGATTCTGCAGTTCAACGACCGTCTTATTAACCTGTAGGTCGACGCCCCAAAAGCTCTCACTGGGAGCAATCAACTCCACAACGACGCCGTTCGCGACTCCGGGCCGCGAGTCCGGCGCTGCCAGCACCCTCGCTTCCGCGGTCTGTGCGGACAGGAAATTCGCGAGCGTAACCCGGCTGCCCAACGCCGGGTAGTTCTCCATCTTCAAAAATCCGCCGTTCGCATTCACTTGCCGCGCGACAGCATCTTCTTTGATTGCGATTCCGTCCTCGCCACGCCAGCTCACTTCGACTGGAACGACTACCGGATATCGGCGGGTTTTTCGCCGCTCAACGTCCGTGCCATCCGCACCCATTGGGCGCTTTTTCATCATTTGAAGGTCCCCTTGCTAGATCAATCGATCAACATTTTCAGAGTAGGGCCAAGTGTGCCGGAATGATACTGGCCGAAAGTACAGGATGACAAAAGGTGACACGGTGAGCACTCTGCAGACGATCTTGCTATTGCATTGACCGAACTTCACGTGTGCATTGTCGATGGCGTGTATACAGGAAAACGTGTAGGCGCGGCCATTTTGCCAGCGGCTGTTTTGCGCCTCATGTCGTTGTGCGCCTCAAGTCTTGGGAGCGGGCCGACCAGGTCAGTTCACCGATTCGCGGCGATTCGTTGGAAGATTTCGTGCCCGTTGCTGAGAAGCGTAAATCAGCACTGCCCCCGCGATCGCGAATGCGGCGGCATAGATGAATCCCGCCCTCGCGCTCACAGCCGACCATAACGCTCCCACTACGACGCTTGAGACCAAATCACCTATACCATTTGTCGCGGCCAGAACGCCGAAACCAGATCCGCGATTCGCGACCGGCAACAGTTCCGATGCCGCCGACTTCTCCAGCGACTGTGCGATGCCGATGTGAACGCCCGCGAGCCCAAACAACACGGCAAGCATCGGCAATTGCGGCCGTTCAAAAATGAATCCTGCGTATGTGAGTGCTCCGATCACGTACCCGGCAGCGAGCACCTTTCGACGTCCGAAGCGATCTCCCAAAACACCTGCGGGATAGGAAGCAGCCGCGTTCATGCCGTTGTGAAATGTGTACAGCGCAACGGATAGTTCCGCTGCGTGCGCCATCCCGAATCGCGGCGTCAGCACTTGCGTGGCGCGCAGGATCAGCAACGTGGGCGCAAAGTCGCCAATCCCATGCATGAAAACGCCGAGCAGGTAGCTCCAATATCGCTTGGGAAGCTGTTTGAAGCTTGAGATGAACTTCGGCGCCTGATGGCCTTCGTGCGGCTTGCCTTTGGGCGCGAGCGCAGCAAACGCAACCGCTGCGGCGAGGCCGGGAACAACGGTCCAGCGCAAGACGCCGCGCATTCCAATCACGCCCAGCAGCGCCGTAGCAGACAGCGGCCCCAGAACCGCGCCAAGCGTGTCCATCGCGCGCTCAAAACCGAAGGCGCGGCCCTGCTGCTCCGGCACTACGGAATCCGCAAGCAGTGCGTCCCGCGACGGGCCGCGAGCGCCGCGACCAGTCCATCCGAGAGCGCGCAGTAGCAGGATGAAGGGCCAGCTTCGCGCGAACGCGTACCCGAAGGTCGAAAGCCCCGTCGCGCAATACCCGACGATTCCCGTCGGTTTGCGCCATGCCGGCCGATCGGCGACCCAGCCGCCCGCAAGCTTCGCAAAACTCGACAGACCATCCGAAACACCTTCGATGATGCCCAAGGCGAGCGCGGGCGCGCCAAGACTCGCGAGAAAAGCGGGAAGAATCGCTGTCGCCGCTTCGTGGCCCCAGTCGGAAAACAGGCTCGCCAGCCCAATACCGACCACTCCTTGTTTCACCCAAGGCTCCTGGGGTGGACGTAGAGGTGAGGGGGCCATGTCGCTCATCTCGCCATTATGCGGGAACCCGTGTTTTCGCGCGGAATTCAGCGCATCGCCGGTGAGACCGGCTCATCCAATCCAGAGTTGGCGTCAACGGCACGCTGGGTGCGCACCTGAGCGACTCACGCGGACGCATCGGACGGTGCAAAGCCCCCGGCCAAGAACCTGGAGGAGCGAGTGAAAATCGGAATAATTGGCGCAGGAAACGTTGGAGGCGCGTTAGGAACGTTGTGGGCCAGCAAAGGACACGAAGTCGTATTCGGCGTTCGCGACACGAACGATCCCAAACTTCAGCAATTGCTCAAATCGGCGCAGGGGAAAGCGCGCGCCGCAAGCGTCAAAGATGCCGCCGCATTCGGCGAGATCGTCGTCTTCGCCACGCCATGGCCTGCCACACAGGACGCGATCAACTCAGCCGGCAACCTCACAGGAAAGACCGTTATCGATTGCACCAACCCCTTGCTTCCTGACCTTTCAGGGCTGGCGCTCGGCACGACCAATTCGGCCGGCGAAGAAGTGCGACGCTGGGCCAAGGGCGCGAAGGTGATCAAAGCGTTCAACACAATCGGTGCCGCAAACTTTGGAAATCCACGCTTCGGCTCCGAGAACGCCACCATGTTTATCTGCGGCGATGACGCGTCGGCGAAGGCTTCCGTAGGCAAGCTCGCTGCTGAACTCAACTTCGACGTGGTTGACGCAGGACCTCTCAGCGCCTCGCGACTGCTGGAGCCGCTCGCGATGCTCTGGATTCATCTTACTTTCAAGCAAGGCTTCGGCCCGACAGATCACGCATTCAAGCTTCTTCGCCGCTGAAGGCTGGAGCCAGGATCAGCACACCTGGGTTCGATCAGCTGCGGCAATCCAGGACGGCCGCGCCATTCACTCGATCGCTCTTCAAATCATTGAGCGCGCGATTGGCGTCGCGCAGCGGGTAAATCTGCACTTGCGTGCGCACTGGAATTTCCGCGGCAACGCGCAAGAAATCCTCACCATCCTGCCGCGTGTTGTTTGCCACGCTGCGAATCAATCTCTCCTGGTAGAGTAGGTCGTAGCTGAACGACGGTATTGGGCTCATGTGAATGCCCCCTAGAATCAACACGCCACCCTTTTTCAATGCCTTTAGCGCCGGAGGAACCAGCTCTCCCGCTGGGGCAAAAATGATCGCAGCATCGAGTTTCACTGGCGGCACATCCGCCGCTTCTCCTACCCAGACCGCACCGAGATCCTTCGCTAGCTGCCTGTGTTTTTCTCCGCGCGTCGGCGCGTAAACTTCCGCGCCCCAGTGCCGCGCAACCTGAATCGCCACATGCGCGGCGGCGCCGAATCCGTAGAGCGCCAGCCGGCTGCCCGCTTTCACTCCCGAAAGCCGCAAGCATCGGAAACCGATAATTCCCGCGCAGAGTAGCGGCGCGGCTTGCTCGTCCGGCAATTTTTCCGTAAGCGAATAGACGAAATCTTCGGGCGCCACCGCGTACTCGGCATAACCTCCGTCGTCTGTATAGCCGGTGAAGCGCGGATTGTCGCAAATATTTTCGCGTCCCGACCGGCAGTACTCGCAGGTGCCGTCGGTGTGATGCAGCCACGCAATCCCGACGCGCTCGCCGATTTTGCGCCGCGTAACTCGCTCGCCCAATTTCTCGACGATTCCGACAACCTGATGCCCCGGAATAAGGGGCAATTTGCGCGGCGGGAGCTCGCCTTCGACGACGTGTAAGTCGGTCCGACAAACTCCGCACGCGCTGACGCGAACCCGGATTTCCGTCGGCCCAGGCTCAGGAACCGGCACATCCGTGAACTGCAACGGGTTCGTTGTGACCGGTGCTGGCGCGCGCAATACGCAGGCTCTCATTGATTCGCTCCGAAGCTTATGCGGACGGCGCCGCTTTGGCCTTGATTCCAGCTTGTTCGGCCACATCCAAAATGATCGCCGACCAGTCGAGGTTCTCGCGTCCTTTGGCCATGCTGGCGAGCCAGCGGTCGTGCAGGACACTGCCAATGGGGAGCGGCGTAGCGCTGGCTTCGGCGGTGTCTAAGATTAGGTTGACGTCCTTCAGCCCGAGCGCCAGCCGGAAACCAGGCGGATCGAAGCGTTCCTCGGCCATGATGCTTGCATAGCCATGGTGAAGCGGTGAAAACTTCCCAATCATCTCCGCCATTGCCTTCCTGCTGACGCCGTTCTTCTCGGCCAGCACGAGCATTTCCGCCAAAGTCGCCACCGTTGACGCCACCATGAAATTCCCGCACAGCTTGACGACGTTCGCGGCACCAGGATCCTCGCCAAAATCGAGAACTCCTTGGCCGATCACCTTGAGCATGGGTTCGACAGCTTTCTTCGCCAAAGCAGGTCCCGCGACACAAACCCACAGCTTCGCGGCCGCTGCCGCCTCAGGTCGGCCAAACACCGGAGATGCAACATAAGTGACGCCATATTTCTTGTGATGTTCTGCCAGCCGCCGCGCTGTCGCGGGTGAGATCGTGCTCAGCGAAACGTGAATGCCTCCATTGCCCAACACTTCTACGAACGACTGTTCCGCCAAACACACTTCTTCAAGCGTACGGTCGTCTGCAAGTATCGTGAATACGATGCCCCCTTGCTGCGCCACGTTCGCGGGCTTTGCCGCCGGAATCGCTCCTTTCTCCACCAGTTGCGCCGCCTTGGAGCGAGTGCGGTTGTAAACGCGCAAATCGTATCCGGCGCGCCGCAGATTCTCGGCAATCGGCTCGCCCATGTTGCCAAGACCTATGAATCCAATCGCTTCTGCCACGCGAACACCCTCCAACTTGAACGTCATTTCGCCACCGTCTCTCAGCGCCTACCGCTATGGATACTGTGCGCGGACCGGCGAATGGATGCAGCGCCGCGATCCCGCGAATCGCCTGGACGCCGCACTTGCGCGCCACTCAAGTATAATTCCCCGATCGATCACCCCATGTGGAGAAATATTGATGCCCAAGAAAAACTTCAAGGACCTCAGTGAGCGCGAAATCCTGGCCCTTGCGATTCAGCTGGAAGAAGAGGACAGCCGCGTTTACGCCGACTTTGCCGATGGGCTGAAGGAGAACTATCCCGCCAGCGCCAAAGTTTTCAAAGAGATGCAAGTGGAAGAGTCTCGCCACCGTCAGCGCCTGATCGACATGTTCGAGCTGCGCTTCGGCGACCACATTCCTCTGATCCGACCGCAAGACGTGAAAGGATTCGTCGAGCGCAAACCGGTGTGGCTGGTGCGCCCATTGGGCCTGGCAACTGTGCGCAAGCAAGTGGAAGTGATGGAAGGCGAAACGCTCCGCTTTTATGAACAGGCCATGACGCGCATCTCCGATCCTTCCACTCGCAAGCTGCTCGGCGACCTCGCGGAAATCGAGCGCCAGCACGAGGATTTCGCCGAAAGCCTCGAGGAGCAGCACCTTACCCCGGAGAATGTCCGCTCCGAGGAGAAATCCCGCCGCCAGCTTTTCATGCTGCAAGTCATTCAGCCGGGGCTCGCGGGGCTGATGGATGGCTCCGTCTCGACACTCGCGCCGATTTTTGCCGCCGCATTTGCCACGCACAACACTAAAGACGCGTTCCTCGTTGGGCTTGCGGCCTCGCTTGGCGCCGGTATCTCTATGGCGTTCGCTGAGGCACTCTCGGACGACGGTTCGCTCACCGGGCGCGGCAAGCCGCTGATTCGTGGGACGATCACGGGCCTCATGACCGCGGCCGGCGGACTGGGCCACACGCTGCCGTTCTTGATTTCGAATTTCCAATTGGCATTCACGGTAGCGGTGATAGTTGTCGCGATCGAACTCGCGATCATAAGCTACGTCCGACATCGCTACATGGACACGCCACTGCTTTCGTCCACCATGCAAGTCGTGGTCGGCGGCGTTGCAGTGTTCATCGTCGGAATTTTGATCGGCAGTTCGTGACGGATTGGCTGTATGCGGAAAATCAGCGGTGCCGGGGAAATTTGGAGGCAGCTCGGAGACGCTATAGGCTGATTACTTTCAAATCAGGCGCGACTTTCAACGCGGGCTCGGTCGCTTTCTGTACCTCTTCAGGCGTTACTCCCGGCGCCACTTCCTTTAGAACGAGGCCCTGCGGCGTAACCTCGATCACAGCAAGTTCAGTGACGATGAGATCGACGACGCCGACGCCGGTGAGCGGCAGATTGCACTGTTTCAGTATTTTCTTGCTGCCATCTTTCGCTGTGTGCTCCATCGCTATGATCACGCGCTTGGCCCCCGCGACCAGATCCATCGCGCCCCCCATGCCTTTCAGCATTTTGCCCGGGATCGCCCAGTTGGCGAGATTGCCTTTTTCGTCGACCTGCAATGCGCCAAGCACAGTCACATCGATCCGTCCGCCGCGAATCATGGCGAATGAGTCGGCGCTCGAAAAATAGACAGTGCCGGGAATCTCCGTCACCGTTTCTTTGCCCGCGTTGATCAAATCCGGATCCTCGTCGCCTGCGAACGGATACGCACCCACACCCAGCATTCCGTTCTCCGATTGCAGGATGACTTCAGTTCCCGGCGGCAGATAATTCGGAATCCGCGTGGGCAGGCCGATGCCAAGGTTCACGTAATCGCCGTCGCGCAGCTCCCGCGCGACCCGCCGCGCTATGAGTTCTCTTTTATCCATGTAGGGCCCCTATCGGAAGACCGCATTTAACGGGAAGAAAGGGTCTAACGGAAAGAACCCGTAGGCTTCGTTCCCTTGGCATCGCCCATCAGCAAATGCTAACCAACTCGATCGCGCACCGTACGGTGCTCGATGCGCTTCTCGTAATTCTTGCCCTGAAAAATCGCATCGACGTAGACGCCCGGCGTGTGAATGCAGTCGGGATTGAGCTGGCCCAGTTCGACGATCTCTTCCACTTCTGCGATGGTGTAATCGGCGGCGGTAGCCATCACCGCATTGTAATTGCGCGCCGCCTTGCGATAAATCAGGTTGCCCCACCGGTCGCCCTTCCACGCCTTGATGAACGCAAAATTGCCGCGCAGCCCCGTCACCATCACGTACGGACGCCCGTTGAATTCCCGGACCTCTTTTCCCTCCGCCGCCATAGTGCCGTAGCCCGTCGGGGTGAAGAACGCTGGAATGCCCGCGCCTCCCGCGCGAATGCGCTCAGCCAGAGTGCCCTGGGGATTGAGTTCCACTTCGAGTTGCTTCGTCAGCGCGAGCTGCTCGAACGTCTTGTTCTCGCCCACATAGCTGGCGATCATTTTTTTCACTTGCTTGCCGTGGAACAGTATCCCGATACCGAAGTCGTCGATCCCCGCATTATTGGACACAAGCGTAAGGTTCTTTGAGCCTCTGCGTTTCAGCGCGGCGATCAGATTTTCCGGAATGCCGCAGAGCCCGAATCCGCCAAGCAGAATCGTCGCGCCATCCTGAATACGCGCGACCGCCGCGTCCGCGTCAGCAACCCGCTTGTCCATCGTCCCTCGTGTCCCGCTTCGAGCGGGCAGGTTAAAGTCGCTTCGAGCGCACAGGTAAACGTCACTCGCTGCCCTGAAGGCAGCAGTGTACTTCAACCAGCAGATCGATTTGTAGAGAACACGCCACGCCCCCTACGGTAGATCGAGGCTGCGCCGGCTGACTCCGGAACGTGCGGCATTTTTCAGGCTCGCGACGAGATCGCCCACAGCCTTGGCGGCAGCGTCCGGCGAGCCAGCTTTTTCGATTTCGGCAACGATCGCGGAGCCAACAACCGCCGCATCGGCAATTCCGCCCAGGACAGTGACGTGCGTGGGGAGTGAAATACCGAACCCGACTGCAACCGGCAGTGATGTGAATTTGCGAATGCGCCGCACCAGACCGGGCAATTCTTCGGGCAACGATTCGCGAGCGCCGGTAACGCCAGTGCGCGAGATCAGATAAAGAAAGCCGCTCGAAACACTGGCGATCAGTTTAAGGCGTGCGTCCGTCGACGTAGGCGCGGCGAGAAAAATTGTGTCGAGTCCGCGCGAACGGAGCACAGTGCGATATTCTCCCGATTCCTCCGGAGTCAAGTCCGTGGCGAGCACGCCATCCGCGTCAGCAGACGCAGCGGCACCTGCAAATTTCTCGATGCCCATTTGCAGGATCGGATTGAAATAGCTGAACAGCACGAGCGGCACCTGTGTGCGCGAGCGCAGCCGCCGCACGAGGTCGAGCACCCCGGCGAGAGTGGTTCCGCTGCGCAAAGCGCGCTCGCTGGCACGCTGAATCGTGGGGCCGTCGGCGACGGGATCGCTAAACGGGACGCCGAGTTCGATCACATCGGCGCCGGCCTCGGCAGCAGCAAGGACGATTCTTTCACTTGCGTCGAGTGATGGGTCGCCGGCCGTAATGTACGCCACCAGGCCGAGTTCGCCACTGCGCGATAGCGAGTCGAAGCGCTGCGCGATGCGTCCGCCAGAGTGAGCCGCGGCTGGCGTGACATGGGGACCGGCGTCAGACATAGCGCGAGAGCATTTCCATATCTTTATCGCCGCGACCAGAGAGATTCAGAATCACGAGTTCATCCTTCTTCATTTTTGGCGCGCGGCGAATCAGTTCCGCCAGCGCGTGCGACGATTCGAGAGCCGGGATGATGCCCTCGATACGCGAAAGCGTCCGCGCCGCGTTGATCGCTTCGTCGTCCGTCGCAGCCGTATATTCCGCTCGGCCTTGATCGGCCAGCCAGGCGTGCTCCGGGCCAATAGCCGGATAGTCGAGGCCCGCGGAAACGGAGTGCGTCGTCGAGATTTGCCCGTCGGGCGTTTGCAGTACGTAAGTGTACGTCCCTTGCAGAACGCCGGGCCGCGCGCCGGCAAATCCTCGCGCGGCAGCGAGTCGCGCCGCGTGTTCGCCAAGCAACTGGCCGCGCCCACCGGCCTCCACGCCGACCATTTTAACGCTGGCATCGCCGATGAACGCGTGGAACAAGCCTATGGAATTCGACCCTCCCCCGACACAGGCCAAAAGACAGTCTGGAAGGCGCTTTTCGACGCGAAGGATCTGTTCGCGCGCCTCTTCTCCGATCACCTTGTGAAAATCACGGACCATCGCCGGATACGGATGCGCGCCAAGAACCGATCCAAGCAGATAATGCGACGTGTGCACGTTCGTCACCCAGTCGCGCATCGCTTCGTTGATCGCGTCCTTCAGCGTTCGGCTGCCGGAATCGACGCCGATCACTTCCGCGCCAAGCAATTTCATCCGGAAGACATTCAGGCGCTGCCGCTCCATGTCTTCCGTGCCCATATAAACGGTACACGCGAGGCCGAGCCGCGCGGCAACGGTCGCGGTAGCGACTCCGTGCTGGCCTGCGCCGGTTTCAGCAACGACGCGCTGCTTGCCCATGCGCTTCGCAAGCAAACCCTGGCCGATGCAATTGTTGATCTTGTGCGCGCCGGTGTGCAGCAGGTCTTCTCTCTTGATGTAGATGCGCGGGCCGCCAAAATGCTCGGTCAAGCGCCGCGCGAATTGCAAAGGCGTAGGTCGACCGGCGAAATTCTTCAGCAGGTCATCGAGCTCGATCTTAAACGCGAGGTCGCTGCGTGCTGCGGCATACGCAGCTTCAAGTTCCTCCAGCGGCGCCATCAGCGTTTCGGGGACGTAGCGGCCGCCGTATGGGCCAAAGCGCCCGCGCGCGTCTGGCATGGTTTGGGTAGCTGAACTCATCTTCGCGAACTCGCTTTTTTTCTGGAGCGCTTTGTGCCGTTCACGTTGCTCATGAGAACTCTGATCTCTCCGTGATTTTTCTTCCCGGGCGACGATTCCACCCCGCTGCAAACGTCGATCGCGTACGGGCGCACGATGCGAATCGCCTCGGCCACATTGCTAGGCGTCAGACCACCCGCCAGAAAGATGTGCTGCTTTACACTCGCGCGCGCCGCCAGCGACCAGTCGAACGATTTGCCTGTACCGCCGCGCTGTCGAGCATCGAATCCATCCAGCAGGATCGCCGAAGCGCCGTCGAAGCGCGCGGCCCTTCGCACACTCGCCGCTCGTTGCACACGAATAGCTTTGATGATTTTCACCGCACCGAGTGCGCGGCGCAAGCGCGAAACCAAGTCAGGCGTTTCGTCGCCGTGAAGCTGCACGTATTTCAATCCCACGAGCTGCGCTATCCGGACCATGGCCTGCTCAGATTCGTTCACAAAAATTCCGACGCTCGCGACAGTCTTGGGCAGCCTTCGCACGATGGAGCGGGCTCGTTTCGGATCGATGTAGCGCGGGCTACGCGAATAAAAGTTGAAGCCAAGAAAGTGAGCGCCCGCGTCGCAGGCGCAGCGAGCGTCCGCGAAATTCGTGATGCCACAGATTTTCACCTTGACCTTTGCTTTGAGCATAACGAGAGGTCCGGCTTCAGCTTCCGAGAAAACCCCGTAGCGCGGCGCCTGGCTCCGAGCTCTTCATCAGATGCTCGCCGATCAGGAAAGCGTCAAATCCGGCAGCGCGGAGGCGCACCAGATCATCGTGCACGCGGAGGCCTGATTCGCTGACCGCAATGCAATCATCGGGGATAACCTCGACCAGCTCCAACGAAGTCTCGAGACGAACCTGGAAATTGCGCAAGTCGCGATTGTTCACGCCGATGATGCGTGCGCCCACATGAAGCACTCGATCGAGCTCCGCGCGCGAGTGCACCTCGACGAGCGGCTCCATTTTCAGCGATCGCCCAAGATCGAGAAGCTCGGATAGAAGCTCGTCGCGCAATACAGCCGCGATCAGCAAGAACGAATCGGCCCCTGCCGCCCGCGCTTCCCACACCTGCCACGGATCGACGATGAAGTCCTTGCGCAAGATTGGAATCTGCGCAACCTTTCGCGCTTCCTTTAAATCCCCGAGCGAACCGGAAAAAAAATCCTCTTCCGTCAAAACCGATAGCGCTGCGGCTCCGGCCTGCTCTAGCTGGCTGGCAAGTGCCGACGGCGTGTACTCTTCCCGAATCACGCCGAGCGATGGCGAAGCTTTTTTGAGTTCGGCGATAACGTTCAGCCCATCCCGACCCAGCGCGGCGGCAAAATCGCGCGCGGGTGGGGCTTTCTTTTCCACCGCGAATTTCAGCGCAACGTCGGGCAGCACACGCTTGCGGTGTGCGACCGACGCGCGGCGCGCATCGACGATGCGGTCGAGTATCGTTTTCTGGCGGGAGGTGATATGCATTGGTCGGCGCTGTGGGCCGCGAAAAAATGCTAGCTGCGCCCGTCAGGGATGTCAATTGAATGGAGGGCGAACGGGAGCCGCCTGCAACTTTTGCGATGCTTTGCGGAATGAGGAGCGACAAAAAAGATACCCGCCACTAATGCGTTGCGGGCTCGGCGGCCGGGTGCATGCCGTGTTGTGGCACTTCGTGTACACCGCGAGCGGGCGGCTCCTGATGGAAGCGGAACAGCTGGTTGACCGGCCCGGCGCCTTTGCCGATGGAGTACGACTTGTCGATTGCGCGTGTCACGTACGCTTTCGCCAAAATCACCGCCTCTCGGAGTTGCTGCCCAGACGCAAGTTGGGCCGCGATAGCCGACGAAAACGTGCAGCCCGAACCATGCGTATTCGCGCTCTTCACATGATCACCGCCAAAAACGTCAGCGACCGCGCCTTCACACAGCACGTCGGTAGGCTTCTCAAGATGTCCGCCCGTGACGACGACGGCGCGCGCGCCCATTTCCAGCAGCTTCTGGCCCGCAGCCTTCATTCCATTCACGTCCTTCACTTCCATTCCGGTGAGAAATTCTGTCTCTGGAATGTTCGGCGTGATTACGCTGACGCGTTTGAGCAGTTCGTCGCGAACAAATTTCAAGCCGGTGGCGTCGAGCAATTCGCCGACGCCCGCAGTCGGCCGGAATACCGGATCGAGCACAACGTGTGCGAATTTGTACTTATCCAGGAATTCGGCGACAGCCGTCGCGTTCGCGCGATTCGCCAGCATTCCGATCTTTACCGCTGCGATCGAAACGTCCTCCATCAACGCCTCAAGTTGCGCGCGCAGGTTCACACAGGGAGTCGCGTGCACGCTCACCAGTCCCTGCGTCGATTGCACGGTGAGTGCAGTCACAGCAGCAACGCCATAGCAGTTGTGCGCCGCAAACGTCTTCAGATCGGCCGCAACTCCGGCGCCGCATGAGGGATCGAAGCCCGCAATACTAAGGAGGACAGGTGGCGTGTGGTTTGCGTGGTTATTCAACTCGTCGTGCCCTCCGCGCGGGCACAAATGCCGCCGCCTCGTACGTCGCTGGGCACGCCGGCAAATTGCAATTTACGCGCGTTGTCGCCCACGATGCAAGGCTATTTTTGTTCCGCCTCGCTCTTCTCTCTCTTCGAGTTTCGGTCAAGTCAGTACCACACTGCACGATTACAACGCAGAGCGCGATAGCACCGTCGCTTCCTGCGCTCGCGGCAGGTGGTAGTCAACGTACGGGCGCGGTTCCATACGATCGACTAGAGCTTCCCACACCGTGCCGGGATCGCTCGCAAAGATCGGGTCGGCACCGTGGTGAGTGCTGTACCAAGCTCCTATGGCCATCTCGTGCTGAAGCTGCGGCTGCGTCCACTGCGAACGGCCCAGAAAGATGCGGAGCTCAGACGGTTGTTTTGATTTCTTCACGAGCTCCTCGGCCGACTTCGGGTCGAACGTCACGTAGACGTCATCAAAAATGTGCATTGCGTGCACTGCCTTCTTGGGTGTAACCGACGCGCGGAAGATAGCGCTTACATCGTGAATGTCGACAGGTCCGCCAAAATAAGCGGTCACGTCCTGTTTTTTGACGGAACGCGCGTGAGGGAAAAGTTCCTCCAACTTCATCTTCGTGGGTTTATTGACGATCAAGCCCACAACGCCCGGATCCGGTTTGCCCGCCACGGTCATCACAATCAGAACCGTGGATTTCGCGAAAAACGGATTGGACAGCCCACGGTGCGCGACGAGAAACCATCCCTGATTCTGGCTTGTCTTGTTTTCCGGGGCGTTCTGCTGTGCCGCCAGACCGGGGAACGCTGGGGTCAATCCAAAAAGGAACAGAGCGAGCAGAAAGGCGCAACGAAAAGCAATCCTGTCTTTGCCTTGGGATGCAGCGATACTAAAAATAGCGACACGCACGACTGCGCGGCTCCATTGGGCCTACGCAATCATATACCCGATGAAGATCGGACGTGAAAAGAGCAAACTGCGCTCTATTCTATTTCTACGGGAAGAGGCCGCGAACGAGAGTAGCTTCGGCGACTCGGCCCACCGCGAGCGCGTACGCCCCCGTGCGCATGTGCGTGCGATGCTTGCGCGTCGACTCGAACACCTCGCTGAAAGCTCGCCGCATCACGGTTTCGAGCTTCGCCTTCACTTCTTCTTCAGACCAGAAAAAGCCCTGCAGATCCTGCACCCACTCGAAATAGCTCACCGTGACGCCGCCCGCATTCGCCAGGATGTCCGGCAGCACCATAATCCCCCTGCGCGCGAGCACTTCATCCGCATGAGGCGTCGTCGGGCCGTTTGCCGCTTCAGCGACAATTTTTGCCTTGATCTGATCCGCGTTGTTCAAGGTGATCGCATTTTCCAGCGCCGCGGGAATCAAGATGTCGCACTTCATGGTCAGCAGATCATCGTTCGAAATGCGGGATGTGCCCGGCATGCCCACCACCGTGCCTGCGCGGTCCTTGTAACGCATCGCCTTCAGGGGATCGATACCGCGCGAATTGAAAACGCCGCCGCGCGAATCGCTGATCGCAATCACGCGGGCTTTCTTCTCGGTGAACAGACGCGCGGCAATCGAGCCCGCGTTGCCGAAGCCCTGAATCGCAACCGTCGCGCCGCGCAGATTCATTTTCTTCATCTTGCACGCTTCTTCGCACGCCACCAGGCAGCCGCGCGCCGTCGCTTCGTTGCGGCCTTCCGAACCGCCCAGCGACACGGGCTTGCCCGTCACGACACCGAGGGTCGAATAGCCCTTCATCATGGAATACGTGTCCATGATCCAAGCCATCGTTTGCGAATCGGTGTAAACGTCCGGCGCCGGGATATCTTGGTCAGGTCCGATAATAGGAGAAATTTCGGACGCAAAGCGCCGAGTCATGCGCTCCAGTTCGCCTTTGCTCATGCGTTTCGGATCGCAGATGACGCCGCCCTTGGCCCCGCCGTACGGAATGTTTACCGTGGCTGTCTTCCACGTCATCCACGCGGCCAGCGCTTTTACTTCATCCAACGTGACGTTCGGATGGTACCGGATGCCGCCTTTCGCCGGGCCGCGTGCGACGTTATGCTGCACGCGAAAACCCGTGAAGACCTTCACCTGCCCGTTGTCCATTTTTGTGGGCACAGACACTTCCAGCACGCGTTTCGGTGCTCGCAACACTTGGCGGAGGCTTGGATCGAGCTTCAGATATTCAGCAGCAATATCGAACTGGATTTGCGCGATGCGATACGGGTTCAAATCCTCGCGCGGCGCGATCCGAGGGATCGGCTGTGGGGCCGGCTTCATTACAGTCGCCATGGCGCTCCTTTTTTGACCTGGGCTGGTCGTGATGGGCAGTTCCGTTCGTTTGGCGCGCCAATTTTAAAGCATCGAGCAGAATGGCAGGCGCAGGCCGCGCATCCTAAGTCACGGACGTATCGAAGTTTAGTCAAACTTTACGGCATGTCAATGGAAACACCCTCAAAAGAGAAATGCCGTGTCGCAGGGGTTTATAGCCAGAACGGATCATTCTCTTGTCTAACTAACTGAAAATAGGTATCTTATGCTGCGTCGATAGCCTCGATAGCGCGTCAGGACCGACCTCGGTATTACCGCGCCGAGCATTGAGTGGTCGAGCCGTAACGTCAGGTTTCCACGGCGTGTACCGCGCTTGCGCGCAAACGGTGGCGGCGACGACTTCTCGCGCCAAAATTGATAGCCCAAAATTGGTAGAATGGGTCGACGCTTCGTCGCGGTCGCTGCTAAGTCCAGATTTGTCGATCGCGCGAGTAGAAGTTAGGGCCGCCTGCCGCAACGCGGGCCACGAGTCACGAAATGTTTGAAACTTTAACCGAAAAACTGCAACGCACGTTTAAGAACCTGCGCGGACAGGGTAAGCTGAGCGAAGAGCACCTGGATCTAGCGCTGACGGAGATTCGCGAATCGCTCCTCGACGCCGACGTCAATCTCGGCGTCGTCGACGAATTCGTAGGTCATGTTCGCGAGAAGGCGGTCGGCCAGGAAGTCCTGCTGCAACTTTCTCCCGATCAGCAAGTAGTGAAAATCGTTCGCGACGAACTTGGTGATCTGCTCGGTCGCGAAGCAAAGCCGCAGTACGGCTCGAAGCCTCCAACGGTGTGGCTGATCGTCGGTCTCCAGGGTTCCGGTAAAACGACATCGACGGGCAAACTCGGCAAATGGCTTGCGGAACATGGCCATCGGCCCATCGTTGTTTCGACCGACGTCTACCGTCCTGCAGCACGCGAGCAGCTCGCGCAGGTCGCCAAAGCGACCAACACGCCCCTGTGGCCCGGCACGGGTACCGACAAGCCTCTCGAAATCGTTCGCGGTGCGACGCGCGAGGCAAAGCTCGCCGCCTGCGACGTGATCCTCGTCGACACGGCAGGCCGCCTCCACATCGACGACGAGTTGATGAACGAACTTTCCATGCTCAAGCGGGAGCTGAATCCCTCTGAGATTCTGTTCGTCGCCGACGCGATGATCGGCCAGGACGCGGTCAACTCGGCTGGCGAGTTCCACAAGCGCCTTGGCGTCACCGGCGTGATCCTCACGAAAATGGACGGCGACGCGCGCGGGGGCGCTGCGCTCTCGATTCGCAAGGTCACTGGCGCGCCCGTGAAATTCGTGGGCGTCGGCGAAAAGTACGACGCGCTCGAGCCCTTCTATCCCGACCGCATCATCGGCCGGATTCTCGGCATGGGCGACGTGCTAGGGCTGATCGAACGCGCCGAAAAGACCATCGACGAAAAGAAGGCGCGCGAACTGGAACGCAAGCTGCGCGATGCCGATTTCTCTCTCGAGGATTTCCGCGACCAGCTTCGCCAGATTCGCAAAATGGGCTCGCTCGAACAGCTCATGGGCATGCTGCCCAAGATCGGCCCGTTCGCAAAACTCCCCAAGGACGCCTCAATCGACGACGGCCGCCTGAAACACATCGAAGCCATCATCAATTCCATGACCGCTGCTGAGCGGTCCAATCACCACCTGATCGACGGCAAGCGCCGCAAGCGCATCGCGCGCGGCAGTGGCACCAGCGTGCAGGAAGTCAACGAAGTCCTGAAGCAGTACGCCGACATGCGCCGCATGATGAAGCAGTACGGCAGCATGGCCAAAATGAAGATGCGCGGTATCGGCAAACTCGCCGGTCTCAAGTGACGATCAGTTAAGAGGAGCGGGCGATGAAGGCACTGTGGCTCATACTGCTTCTGGCTTGCACCGCGCTCACCGGCTTTGGGCAGGCGAATCAAAAATCCACAGATTGCTTCAAAACGGCGATGATTCAGTCCACGATGGACGAATGCGCCAACGAAGAAGCTCACCGCGCTGAAGCGCAGCTCGATAAAACGTATCAACAGCTCCTGACGCTCGCGAATAAGGATCCGATGGCCATCGCAAAGATCAAAAAAGCTGAGGCTATTTGGATCTCGTATCGCCAGGCTTACATTGACGCGATGTATCCAGCAAATGATAAGCAGGCCGAGTATGGAACCATGTTCCCGATGGAAATTGACTTACTCGGCGCGCAACTCACACGCGCGCACACGAAGGCATTGCAGGAAATTATCAAAACCTATACCGACCTCGAATAATTATGCCCATCGTAATGAAAAACGTGATTGGCGAGATTCGCTTGACCGCGGCGGGAGCCGACCAGCGCGCCATTCGCGCGAAGCGCCTCGCTGAACTGATCCGCAAGCTCGGCGACTACCGCTGGGTTGGCGTCTACGACGTCGATCCCGACACCGTCTCGATCCTTGGCTGGAGCGGATTGGGCGCCCCAGATTCCCCGACGTTTCCATCCAACAAGGGACTGACCGGCGCCGCGATCGTGGACAGGAAAGCTGTGAACGTCGGCGATGTCCGCAACGATGCGCGATATCTCACCACCTTCGGCGACACGGCTTCCGAAATCATCGTGCCGGTGCTCGATCCATCGGGCGAGCGTGTGATTGGTACAGTCGACGTCGAGAGCGAACACGCCAATGCCTTCGGCCCGCAGGACCAGCGCGCGATCGAGCAGTGCGCTCAGGCCGCGCTCCCCCTTTGGCTGATTCGCTGACGCGAGCGAGTGCAAGCGCCATGCAAAAACCTCGCGACGAGGCGGGTCCGCTCCCATGGGTTCCAAACGACTTGTGAGGAGTTGGTTTTCGTGTCAGGGCACGACTTTCAGTCGTGCCGTCAAAACGGAAAAAGGGAATCGGCTTTAGCCGCTGGGATGGACTCCCAGAAAACCATCAGTGAATTATCAACAGGAGATGCAATGGCCCGCTATTTATCCCAGCACACGCTTGCTTGCCTGACGCGCCAGGGCGCCAACGAACTCGCCCGCCGTCTCTTCGCGGCGCAACCGATCACCGCGCACCGCGTCCTCGTCAACATGCAGGAAGGCAAGATGCTCGTCGAATTCGAAGCGCCCAGCCGCGAAGAGCTGGAAAAGCATCTTGCCACGGAAAAGTTTCACTTCGATTGGCTGCTGCGTGTCGAATACGAATCAACCGGCGGCGATCTCCAGCCGGCCACCTGACGCGCTTACAGCCTATTTCGCTTGCCAGTCCACAACGTTGCCTGTTATCGCTGCGTCGGCCCATTGCCATCGCGTACCTTTCCGTGTAGGCTTCTGGGCATGGCAATCAGCCAGACGGTCGTCTGCTGTTGTTGTACCTGCTGCAGACGCGTGTCCTCTGGCACCGGGCGGCTAGCTATCTAGGAATCTCTTCTAGCCCCGAAAGTGTGAAGCCCACCGCCAGAGGCTGAACTGGCAGGTGGGTTTTTGATTTTCAGGCGACTTTTTACCGGTATTCGAGTCCAATCAATTTCGGAAGACAAACGAGGAGGAGGAAGGGCAATGGCTGAATATAAGCATCCTGAAGTTCTGGTTTCGACGCAGTGGGCTGCGGAGCGCTTGAACGATCCCAAGATTCGATTTGTCGAGGTGGATGTTGACACGTCCGCTTACGACCAGGGTCATATCCCCGGCGCTGTTGGCTGGAACTGGCAATCGCAGCTTCAGGACAACATTCGCCGCGATCTGGTCGACAAAGCAGCGCTCGAACGCTTGCTTGGCCACTCGGGCATTTCGAACGACACGACGATCATCCTCTATGGCGACAACAACAACTGGTTCGCCGCGTACGCCCTCTGGCAGCTGAAGTATTACGGCCACCAGGACGTTCGCCTGATCAACGGCGGACGGAAGAAGTGGGCCGCCGAGAATCGCACGTTGACCACTGAACCGGCGAAGGTGATCCTTACCACCTGTCACGCCAACGGCCCTGACGACTCGATCCGTGCTCGCAAAGAGGAAGTTTTTGCCGCCATCGACCACCGCAACGGCGCGAAACTCGTCGACGTCCGCTCCGTTGACGAATTCACTGGCAAGATCATCGCGCCTCCAGGCATGTCGGAAACCGCACAACGCGCTGGCCACATTCCCGGCGCGGCGAACGTGCCCTGGTCGCAAGCGGCCAACGAAGACGGCACGTTCAAGTCGGCGGACGCGCTCAAGCAACTATACGATTCGAAAGGCGTCACCGGCGGCGAAACGATCGCCTATTGCCGCATCGGGGAGCGTAGTTCGCACACCTGGTTCGTTCTGAAGTACCTGCTCGGCTACGACAACGTGAAGAACTACGACGGCTCGTGGACCGAATGGGGCAACCTGGTCGGCGCTCCAATCGAAAAGGAAGTAGCCGCCGCCGCGCACTGACCCGTTCGTTTATTTTTTCTTTTCACGAACAGGGAGAGGCATTTCACGCCTCTCCCTGTTCTTTCGTACGCACTCGTTCGCGTTTACATGACTGTTTCGTTCAACCCTGCCTTTAACGCGCCTCGTAGCTAATTCCACCGGAGTATGCTCATTTCAGATCGATCCGTGCTTTCTACATACATTTTCGGCCCGTTCGCCACGATGCTGCCTCGCCGCTGGCGCATGAAAGCACTCGCGGCAGTGCCCGTTCAAGTCGGTCCTGCAGCGATGCTGTCCGGAACACTCGAGGCGGTAATTGCGATTGTGGCTCTGGTCGTCTGGTACTCGATTTACGTCATGCTTGCGGCAGGTGCGGTAGGACGTTCTCAGGTGGTCATCCCTGACCAGAGTGCGAACAGAGTCGGCATGTTCGCAATCGTCTGGTTTTGGCTGAATCCCGTTACTTGGCTCGTCGTCTATTTCGTTTTCGAAGGTACCGCTCGATTCCTCGCTGGACTGGTCACCGGCGAGGCCTACGGCATCGCCCCACTGTGGGCGCTGGAGCACATCTGGCGGCTCACCGAACTGCGCCGGCAAAACGCGCGCACGAACCCGCCTCTCGTCGCTGACGAGATCACGCCCGGTGACCGTACATGCGATATGAAGATCGCTTCGTGCCGCTCAAAACCTGATTGGAGATATCCCTTTACGATTCGCTACGCGGGAGCCTATTTCCAGGTAATAGCGAGCGTGGACTTGACCGTCGGGTCTCGCCCGCACGTCTACTCGCTGCGACGATTGCCGCCAGGAGAAATCGCTGGCGGGTTGCGGGACTACGATCCCGCCGACGTTCTTACACCGATTGTGCGGTTGGAGCCTGTCGAAAAGTAACGGAACGTTCTGCTCTCACGCGCCGCTCAACTCCGGCGATAGCTTCGAAGAGACTCATCCTGAGGCTGCGGCGCGAAGCCGCGGGCAGCGGCTTTCTTCCCACGTTCCGTCTCACGGATCCAGGTAAATCGTCTTCCCGGCCGCAATCTCGCTCTTCACGTCCATCAGTGCCTGCTCAGGCGGCCCGACCCGGCGATAGTGGCTTGACTCGACCACTTGGTGCACCCGGAACATGAACAGAAATTTGCGGCCGGAGAAGTCGTACTGATATCGCGCCGGAAGCCATATCCCTGGCGCGACGGGCGCCTGGTCAAACGAAAATACTCCACCACGATACAGCTTGCCTAGGATTCCGCCGCCTACCGAAATGTCGCGAATGCAGTACGCCTCTGCATGCACCACTTGGTTCGCGTTGTGGTCCACCCATACTTTCGCGGTGAAATGCGTCAGCGCGTCCTGCAGCATCGACTGTGGATGAAACTTTGGATTGGGCGTCAGCGAATACGCGTCGCAATCACGGCCGTCGGACATTTCCCGGCCCACCCATTTCGGAATGAACGCAGTCTGTGTCGCATTGACGAGCGCCGCGCGGTCTCGCTGTTTCTTCGCCCACTTCGCGGCTTCCGTCTTCGCCCGCGGGTCATTCGGATTAAGCGCCAGCTCGAGCACTCGCTCCCAGTCGTGCAGCTGCCGCCGATAATCATCCGCAGCGGCCGCTTTCCCACCGCTCTTCAGCAAAATCTTCAGCGTGCCCGTACCGGTTGGCACCACCCTGAACGTTTTCTCCTGCAGGACGTCGGGTGTCGCGCCGCCCGTGCGGTCGATTTGACGCTCGACAAATTCATACTGCTCGAGCGCCTTGTCGTCGGCATGTTGATTCGCCACCAGCTCCTTCGCTCGAACGTCCAGTTCAGCCTGGCTTGGCGGCTGCGATCGATCTTGTTGTTCGGAGACTTGCGGGACTTCTGAAGCATGGGGACGCGCTAGTGCGGCTTTTGCGCTGGGTCCGTGCCGGGGTGTACCGGCAGACGCTTGCCCGGCCGGAATGCCGAGCACACACAAACCCACTAGCCCGGCGACAACCGGTATTGCAAACTGGCGCTGCATTGCACCCTCACCTATTCAGATTCTGATGCCCAAGTGACGGTTGCAAGCCCATTGTATGTGGGTTGACCGCGCTTTTGCCCTGTCCGTTCGTACAGGTCTCGCCGCGCCGGCAATTCTCCGCGAAGCTGGACAGCCCGACTCGTTCCACGCCAATCGGTGCCACCACGCCGTCTCATTTCTCCTTCGTGGTCGCCATCGCACTTCACGCCACCAACCCGCAGCCCGCCCGGCAATATTCCCTCTGACTTGTAATTTCTTCTCCGAAAGTTGACACTTTTCACGATCGTTGTACGTTTAATATAGGAGTACGGTGGCACCCCAATCCCAATTCCTGAGCGGTGCGCGACAGACCAGTGTCGCCCTGAAAGAGACGCTGCGTCTCGCGCTCGATACGCTCCGTTCGCACAAACTGCGCACGTTCCTCACTCTCCTGGGGGTAATCCTCGCCGTCGCGACGCTCGTCGCCGTCATGTCCGTCCTCAACGGCCTGAATCTCTATGTAGCCACCAAAATCGCGAATCTCGGAGCGAACGCCTTTATCCTCGACCGCTTCGGCATCATCACCAATCAGCAGGCCTGGTGGAACGCGCAAAAACGCCCCTCGATTAAGCCCGACGACGTCGAAGCGCTTCGCAGCAACATGAACCTCGCCTCTGCCGTTGTAGGCGAACAGCAGACCACCGCCGACGTCCGCTACAACGGCATTCGCATGGAGAACGTCAACATCGTCGGCGCCTCTCCATTCTTCGCTCCACTGGAAGCAATTGACGTCGCCACCGGCCGCCTTCTCACCGAGACGGACGAGACACACCACTCTCCCGTTTGCGTCATAGGGCAGGACGTCTACAAGAAATTCTTCGCCGGCACGAACGCCATCGGCAAGACGATTCGCCCTGGACAGAGCGAATACGAAATCGTCGGCGTAGCCAAAACGCTTGGTACTGTGCTCGGGCAGTCGCGCGACAACTTCGTGCTCATCACCCTCAGCACCTACCGCAAAGAATGGCTCAAGCCCGACGATTCGATCATGGTCTTCATCCAGGCTCGCAGTCCCGACTTGATGACGGCGGCGGAAGACCAGGCTCGCGTGATCCTGCGCGCACGCCATCATCTCCAGTATAAGGATGCCGACGATTTTGGCCTGATCGAGCCAAGCTCGCTGATGGCCCTTTGGCAGAAGCTTACAGGAAACATTTTTGCCATCGCCGTGTGGGTCACGTCCGTTTTCCTCGTTGTCGGCGGCATCGTCATCATGAACATCATGCTCGCCAGCGTCACGGAGCGCACCAGCGAGATCGGCGTTCGTAAGGCGCTTGGCGCCAGACGCAAGCACATCATCATGCAATTTCTCGTCGAGTCGTCTCTGCTCGCGGCAAGTGGCGGCGCGATCGGAGTCGTGCTGGCATTGGCGCTCGCTTTCCTCGTTCGCGCCATCAGCCCCGTGCCCATCTCGACTCCGATCTTCGTGATCGTGATTGCCCTCGCGCTTTCGACCGCCGTAGGGCTCTTTTTCGGAATTTATCCGGCGGTGCGCGCTTCGCGCCTCAACCCGATCGAAGCGCTCCGAGCGGAAAACTGATTGGAGAACTGATCCGATGGCCGTTCGGCAGGACTACCGCGAAAATCTCCACTTGGCGATGGACACGCTCCGCGCGCACAAACTGCGCAGCTTCCTCGCAATTCTCGGAGTCATGATCGGCGTCGCGCTGATCATCCTCGTTGTCGGCCTCATTCAGGGCTTTCGCAGCACCGTGCAAGCCATGATCGAGCAGGAAGGCATCGACACGGCGTGGATCGACCGCTTCAACCAGCAATTCGGCCCCGGCCAGACCACCGAAGAGGAGCGCCTTCGCAAACAGCTGACCCTCGAGGAAGGCGAAGCGATTCAGTCGGACTGCCCCGACGTGAAGTCGACCGCCATTTCCGTTTTCGACTGGCACAATCAGCACGATATCCGCTACGGCAAGAATTTCGTCCTGGGCGGCGAGTTCCGAGGAACGTTTCCCGCCTACCTCCAGGTCTATTCGAACGCCTCACTGAAGGCCGGACGCTTTTTCACCGAAGCGGAGAACGTTCACCGCGACGACGTCGTCGTGATCGGCCAGGATGCCGCGACGGCCATCTTTCCCACTGTCGACGACGCGCTGAATAAAGACGTCCTGATCGACGGCTCCACGTTCAAAGTAATTGGTGTTTTCGACAAGCCCGTCGAGGGATTCGAGACCAACAACGACGACCGCCGCGTCGTCATCCCCTACTACACTTTCATGAAGATCTATTCCGGCGGCCACAACGAAATTGCATTTCGCATCCTCGCCTTTCCCGGCCGTTTGGATAAGGCCGTCGACGAAGCCCGCGGCATCCTCCGCCGTATGCGCCGCGTCCCTTACGACAAGCCCGACGATTTCTCCATCCAGACGCAGGTGGAAGCCGCGCAGAATTTCAACGACATCATCGGCGGCGTCGCTCTCGTCATCATCGTGCTCAGTTCGATTGGACTGCTCATCGGCGGCATGGGCGTGATGAACATCATGCTCGTCTCGGTCACCGAACGGACGCGCGAGATCGGCGTCCGCAAAGCCATCGGTGCCCGTCGTAGCGACATCACCTGGCAATTCCTCTTCGAAGCCATGACGCTCACCGGCAGCGGCGGTCTCATCGGCATCATCCTCGGCAGCTCCATTGTTCTGCTCATTCCGCTGGTGACGTCGATGAAAGCCGCCATCCCGCTCTGGGCCGTCATCGTCGGCTTCACCGTTTCCGTCAGCATCGGCCTCATCTTCGGCGTCTGGCCCGCCACCAAAGCCGCCCGCCTCGACCCCGTCGACGCCCTCCGCTACGAGTAGCGCGTCCGCTTCGTGGGGTATCTGCCGTCAGCGCCGGAGGCGCGATTGTATTTAGCCCGGCACGTAGTGCCGGGAAGGCGCTTTTCGTGTCAGTGTGTCTCGCACGCTGTAAGCCTCGTTTCAAGCTCAGCGATCATCGGTTCGAGGGCGGAAAGGACTTCACTTGTGCCGGGGAACTGGCGCGCGCCTCCCCACATCACTAGCGCATCTAGACACTCGGTTTCAACTGGATAATTACCTCGAAGGACTTCGTGTCCATAGCTTTTCCCCCGGTCCTAACCGACTCTTGCGCGGATCGGTATGACCTCGACCGGCTTTCCCCTCGAGAATGGAACAGATACACCTGTTACGGTCAAGAACGTGTCCGGCGTGAAATGAAGGTCACCGCGCAATTGTTCGATAGTCAAGCCTATCTTCGTTCCAAGAGCGCTGAGCGCGCTCGACAGTAACTCGGGACCCCTGAACTCCGGTTCGTAAGGCTCTCCGCCCTTCCTCCAATTTCTTGCGGACATGTATTTGAAAGACTGGCGATACTCGACGGCACCTATGAGCCTGAGATCGTAGGCACGTTTAATGATAGCCGCTGCGCTTGCTTTCCACCGTCTCTTCAAATTAAAAATATGCTGCCAAGAAAAAGGAGAGGTTCTAAATTCGCGCGCGAAGGCAACGCGAGGAAGCAAGAACGCACCGGCAAATCTGTCGGCCGCGTCTTCTATTTCCTCCGTTCCGGTCTGGATCCCGGAATGCATGATTAGATGGCCACACTCATGCGCAATGTCGAATATCCATCGTGAGGTACTCCGCACACTTTGATTGAGAAAAATGACGACCGTTGAACCGTCCCGAGAGAATGCATCTACCTGGGACGATTCAACCAGATGGGAGACAAGGAACGCGCCTGCGTGTTCCATCACTCGGCCAATATCCGAAATTGGCGCCTCTATCCCCAATCCCCAATACAGCCGAGCCTGTTCCGCAGCATCCTCGATTTCTTGAACCGTGCCCGCCCGCACCCTGGGAATGTTGAGCTTTGGAAACTTGAAGTGGCCGCGCAGCCGGTCAAGCACCATTCCCAACAAACTCGCATGGGCGCGAATCTTGGTTTTTAGACGCTCAGGCGTGCTCCGGCGGTGCCTAAAACTGCATTCGTCTTCCTCGAAAATCTCTCCGTCAGGTTCATAGAAGAAATCAACCTCGAATCCGAGCACGGTCCCAAATGCCTCCACGAGGTCAGCCGAGGGGTCAGTTCGCTTTCCGCCCTCGTACATCGAGACGAGTGCGTGCGACGCAGCGATCTTCTCGCCCAACTGCTTTTGCGTTAGGTCACGGAATTCGCGAGCTAGCTGCAGGCGTTGGCCAACGAAGCAACCTTTATCTAGAACCGACATTGCGGTCATTCTTTTTCCCCGGTTCGCTTTCTTCCGCTGCAAGAGGTTCAACCTGCGGCGGTCCGAGTTCGACTGGCTTCGGGCGAAGCGGAGTGACCTTTCCGGCCTCCCCGTCCAAAGGGATTCGATACGTCTCTGTCACATTTCCAGCCGTGTCCATCTCTACGAGAATCACATCTTCGACTTCGCCCGTTGGATCGATCTCAACAGCCATTCGGAGAACACGGTCAACCAGACGGAGACCATCGACCCTGAAGGCAAGCTGTTGCTGATGTAGCTCAGCGAAGGTCCGCTCGACGTAATGCCCAGGGGCATCCGAGGCTCCTCCTCTGTAAAAGCGAATAGGGACGGTGCCGATGGCAAAAGTGAAACGAAGGGGTTCGGCTTCGGTGAGAACTGTCAACCAAGGATGTTTCTCGACCGCCGAGCGCACCGCGTGGCATTCTCGCGCATAGACGCGGCAACCTAGGCTCCACTCGTTATCACCGGCCGCAGGCTCGTGCAGTAACACAGCCTCGTGCCTGACGGTTTGCAGAATTTTGGCGATTGTTGTTAGGCGTTCTTTTTCAAGCGGCGAATACTTCAACCACGGTTCGAAAGTGTCCATCATACAGGAACCTATACCACGGGGCGGACAATAGTGCAAGAAATTTAACTATCAGATAGAATTTAACACCACCGGGAGATTTAACAGGACTATTGAAGTTTAACGGGACCGTTGAAATTTAACCGCTACTTTCCGACCCACGACCTATTTCCGGGCAGCGAGCAACGGCCACCTCAGCCGTCAAGTTTCGCGGATGATTTTGGTTTTAATGGTAGTATTCGCGCGTGGACGCACCACCAGAAGCCCCCAAAGTACGCATTCCTCCATGGGTCCTATTCTTGGGGGCCGCCGCGATCCTCTTCTGCGTCGCACACCCGGCCTTGCTCCGCCCCCATTACTATTCCTTTCCGTCGCGGCCCGAACCGCCAATTGATCCGCTGCGTTACTTCCTAATGAAGGTTCTCGTGAGCATCGCCTTCGGTACCGCATCCCTCTACGTGATTCTCTCCCGCAAATACCAGCCGAAGGACAAGCACTGGGCCTACGGAATAGCAGGCCTTATCATCGGCTTTTGGTTGCGGTAGGAATAAAAAATCCTTCTAATCTCGTTTCTAGGCGTTGGATCCCGACACTAAACATAAGCGAGCTGTCGAGGTACGTCGAATTCGATGCGAGAAACTTTCAGTGTTTTTCGATCGAAATCGCCAGGGCGCTCTTGTCGTGTGGCGCGGAAGTCGTCCATCCTCCGGAAATCTGAGTACTAGAACTACGTACTCTATTGACAATTAAGTAATAGTGTGCTAAGATGGTTTATTTTTATGGCCGCCAGAATCGACAACATGACGACCCCAATACAAAAGGGATCGCCGCTCCCGGCTACTCACAACAAAATCCGTCAGACGCAACGTCTTGCTTTAACCACCTTGGGCGGTCACGCTTTCAGCGTGCTAACTGATGGGCACGCCGTGCCATCAATTTTCGTCGTAACTCCATTCGCATCAACAAAAGTTGAAAAATTGATGGATACAGATTGTGACGCCTCTAGCGTGAGGCTGGCCTCCCCCGGTGCCATACCCCGTGCTCATTATTACTCGATACACCTGTCGAGTAAGGATCAGGGTCAACTCCCGCCAAATCAACAACATCACCAAAACTTACTCGATACACTTTTCAGATGTTTCGCAACGCGTTTTCGGGTCTACTTCAAATTGCGGCGGGAGAAGATGGCGGAGGAGGCGATGAGGACGATAGCGGCGTAGAGAATCGTATACAGCGTGTTCTGCCAGATCAGGCTGACCGGGATGTACTGGCCGTGGCCGGCGGCTTCGATGGCGTTGAAGTTGTGGAAATTCGGGACGAGGTAGTACACGGCCTTTGTGAAGCCTTCGATCAGCGGACTTTTGGTGAGCTGGCCGAAGTCACGGATATCGGCGGCAAAAACTCCGGTGATGTAGATGGCCAGCGTGAACAGGGTGGACAGCATTGGGCTCGAAAAACAGGAGAAGAACAGGGCGAGAGCCGTAACGAGCGCGAGTTCGAGCAGAATGAAATAGACGGCGACGAGCACGGTTACGTCGGCACGGACGAACGGCCGGCCCACCCAGTAGAGCGCGACGGCCAGGCCAAGCGTCATGAACGAGGTATTGACCAGCAGCGTGAGCAGCAGGCCCCCATACTTGCCGACGAGAAATTGCCAGCGCTTCACGGGACGAGCCAGCAGCGTGTAGAGCGTGCGCTTTTCGATTTCCTTGTAAACGAGGCCAACGCCGATGAACACCGCCATGATGAGCCCGATGATGGAGATGGCGGAGAGGCCGAGGTTGATGATGACGAGGCGCTGGATGCCGATGGAAATCTGTCCCATCAGGATCGCGGCACCGATCATCAGCAGGCCGAAGAAGACCAGGTTGTAAAGGACGCGGTCGCGCACCGCCTCACGGAAAGTGTTGACGGCGACTACTTTCGAGATAGCGCTCGCCGCGCTGGGTATGGCGCTCACGCCGCCAGGCATGGCACTCGGTGCGCCGGGCGCGCCGCTCGCGGGCATGGGGCTCATCGCACTGGGCGTCGAGCTCATCGCGGTGGCACCTCAGCACCTTTGGATACGGCGTTTACCGCCCCGAGAGTCGCGTTCATCGCGTGACCACCTCCACGGCGTGCGGCGCTGCGGCTTCGCGGCCGACCAGGCGCAGGAAATAGTCTTCGAGCGTGGGACGAACCTGCGTGACGGATAATATTCTCGCTCCGGACTCACGCAACACATCGAGCGCGCCGTAGAGTTCGGCTTCGGCGACTTCGATACGGTAGCGAGCGCCCATCTGCTCGGCCTTTGGCGCAAGGGAAGCGGGGACGGGCCGGGCTTGCGGCATCTCGAACAGGATCTCCATGCCCTGCACTTCGATGGAGACGATTTCACTGGGCGCGCCGACGCCCTGGAGCTTGCCGTTGACGAGGACGGCGACTCGGTCGCAGAGCATTTCGGCGTCGGAGAGGATGTGCGTCGAGAAGAAAACGGTGCGGCCCTCTTTCTTCAGTTGGACGATGATGTCGCGAACCTCGCGGCGGCCGATGGCGTCGAGGCCGGACATGGGCTCGTCGAGAAAGACGACTTTGGGATCGTGGAGGATGGCCTGCGCGATGCCGGCTCGCTGGAGCATGCCTTTCGAGAATTTGCGGAGCTGCACGTCGGCGGCAGCCGTGAGGCCAACAAGTTCGAGGAAGCGGTTGACGCGCTCGTTGCGGTGCTGGCGCGAGAAGCCGGAAAAGCGGGCGTAGTAGTCGAGCAGCTCACGGGCGGTCAGATAATCGTAAAAATAAGGCTGCTCGGGCAGGTAGCCGATTTCGGCATGCATGGCGACGTCGTCGATCGAGCGGCCCTGGATTCGCGCGCTGCCTTCGGTGGGATAGATAAGGCCCATCAGCAGCTTCAGGGTGGTGGTCTTACCGGCGCCATTGGGGCCGAGAAAGCCGAAGATTTCGCCCTCTTCTACCTGGAGGGAGAGATGGTCGAGGGAACGGCGCATGCGTTTGCGCCAGAAGCCGACGGCATAGTCCTTGGTCAGATTGACGATCTCGATCGCCGGAGCCGCCATAGAGACCCTATTTTATTGCAAATTTTCGGACGGCAAAATGCGCAAACGACCGAAACGGTGTTGTACGGGAGGACACATTTTACGGCCGGGGAAAAAGGCGCTGGGTTTGCGATTCCCCAGGCGAGGCCCAAGCCGATCGAAAGCCGGCGTCTTCTGTAAGGGGTGCTGCCGACGTGCCAATCGTTGAAAAATTAAATATCGCGCGAAAAACTCAACGCGGCCGCCAGCCGCGCAGGCGCGGACACAACGAGAGGGCTTCGCTAAGTGGCTTTTTATCAGCGATGTGCTGAACTGTCCTGATTCAGCTGACTTTGGCGCGTCGGTTGCATTGACAAGGTGAGTAGAAGGCGCGAAGTAAGCGCAACAAGAAAATGGAGGGGAAAATGGCAAACACGCCGAAGGCAATCAAGTCCGGAAAAAAGCTGGCAGCGGGCAAGAAGCTTGAGAATAAACAGACGCTGACGCGCATTAGCACGTTGAGGAGAGTCCAGTAGATTGGGGCAGTTCTGGTGACCTAGTCAAAGGCTGAACGGCAAACTCGTCCCGTCAACCAGTTCGCCGCTGGCGCACCCAGCCGCTAAAACAAACGCCAAAAGGAGAAATAAGGTGAAGAAGAACGCCAAGAATAACGCAAAGCGCGGTAAACAGCTGACGCCTGGAAAAAAACTGCAGAAGACGCAGACGCTAAAGGGTGTGGCGCCGAGCGAGAGTCTCAGTTTGAATTTTACTAAGATTAAAATGGACTTGAAGCCGCAGTAGCTCTGAACGCCGGTGTCTTTCGATAGCGAGCACGAGCCGGCACTCGACAATTCGTGGGCAGGTCGTAGGCAGGATGCTGGAGTTTGGAAGCTTGGGCTCGAACGGGATTCGTTGTAATGGGGCCGGCCGGAAGGCCGATTTTAGAAAAGAGGTGGACGAGCATGGCAAAGAGCAAGAAGCTGGCAAAGGGCAAGAAGGTCCAAAAGAAGCAGACACTCTCCCGCTCACTGGCGCGGTAGCGACACCAACAGCCTGGCGGAAGACCCCAAGGAACGAGGGACGACCGCCAGGCTCAACCTTACCTCAGGAATTCATGGAGCTAAGCGTGGCAGCAAAATCAAAACACGGTAAGACAGCGGCAAAGAAGCTAAAGCCCGCGAAGAAGCTCGAAAAGCAGGAGACCCTTACGGTTACGGTGGGGATGCTGCGGAGAGTACCAACGCAGTAGTCCGCTGCCGGACCGGCCCGGAAGATGTCCCGGTTCGCGTCATGGCCGTAGAATGTGTCAAGCCAGACAGCGATTCAGGGTCAACCGTAGCCGTCTTCCCAGGTGAGTCTTTCGGTTTTTTTTCAGTCAGGACACTTGATTCGCCGGTGGGCTACCATACCTGGGAGCGCACCCATCGCGAGACGTCGCGGCTCCATTGCCACGCGATGGACGCTCGACCCGTGTAGATCTTCGCTGTTCCCGTCATTCCCTCAAGCAACGAACCGTCCGGATTTTGGAATTCGACCTCGACGGCGAAGTAGTTGGTCAGATCCTGACCGAGCCGTTCGAGACGTGCAGGCTGCGAGACGGGCTGGTCAGCAGCAGCCGCGGGTTGGATGCGCTCGATTCGACCTGAGTAGGTTCGATAAGGGAACGGCGTTAACTTCATCCGCACCGCTTGATTCGCGTGGACATCGGTGAGCTGGCCGTCACTCACTAAAATGCGCGCTTTCATTTGCCGGCGATCGACAATCCGACAGAATTCATCTCCGGCATAGAGGAATTGCCCCACCTTTTGAGCGACGACAGGCGTGGTTACGATACCTTCATGCTGGGCTCGTAACTCAAGCTGTGCCGCATTGTGGTGAGTGATGGCAAGCTGCTTCGCAAGACGTTCGCGTTCGCGGATTGTGGCCGCCGGATTCACGGCGTCGGGATTCTGCTGCGCACTTCGGAGGCGCGCGGTTGCGTCGGCAAGCTCCTGGGCAGTCACCGCTTCGCTGGTTGTAAGAGCGGGGTTCGCGAGAATTGCCAGAAGCTGGCCCGCGCGAACGCTATCGCCCTGGTTAACAAACACGTGCTGGATTTGCCCGGGAACCATGGCGCGGACGTGCATATCGGTGCCGGGCTCGAGCGTGAAATCGGACGTAATGGTGGAGGGGAATGGCGGAACGAGAAGGAGCACACCGAGCGCGAGCGCGCCGATCTGTTGCGGGCGGGTGAATCTCCAGTGCATGTAGGCCTCCTTCTTTTCGCGCCACCACGCGCGGATGGCTGGGGCCGCTTTACGCAGACCCTTGCGGGCAAACAGATAGACGATTGCGAGCGTGAGCAAGTACCCCCACGCGCCAAATTTCTCGACTGTGACGTTCTTCGCCCAGAGCAAAACGAGCAGGATCAGCAAAGTGCTGTAAACGATGGCCGAAAGGCCGAATACGGTATAAATGCGGCGCAGGCGGCGATTGGCATTCGGGAGATCGATCGGCTCACCGAGCAGATATTTGCGCACGGCCGCACGGAGGAACGCGAAGGAGTCCTCGCGCAGGTTGTCGATCTCAAGGAACTGAGCCAATGCGTAGTAGCCGTCCGCTTTAATGAGAGGATTCACGTTGAGGAGAGCTCCTTGAATGCCGCTGAGGAGCATTGCCTTGTATGCGAGATCGTTGACAAACGATCCCGCCAGTGTGAAATGCCAGATGACGGAAGCGACCGCACAAATGGTGAGCTCGATCCACATGCCAGCGAAGATCACCCACTGGCGATGAGCGCCGCGCTGGAAGAGGACAATGTCCGTGGTATCAGTGAAGAAGGCCGGGGTGAAATAGATGAGAAGGAAGCCCATCTGATGGACATCACCGCCGAAGTGCTTGCAGGTAAGGCCATGGCCGCACTCGTGTATGCAGCCGATCGCAAGTAGCAGGATCCAGAAAGCCCAAATGTCGTATGCGGTCTTGTTCTGAAAAGTGTAAAGCGCCTGCGTATCCGCCGCGATGCGCGACCAATCGCCGACAATCAGATAAATACATATGACGAACAAGAGTGATGATGCGACGACAAATTGCGTCGTGAACATCCAGCTGAGATAGGGATCGATTTTGGCGAGAAAGTTGTTCGGGTCCCATGCTTTGAAGCTGATGTACAAGATCTTGGATTGATCGACGCGGCCCCTGCGCTCGTCGCGGATGCGCTGTAGGACAGCGAGGTTCTTTTCGCCGATGGTCCGCTCCCACATCTCGGCGTCGACGCTGTCGAGGAAATCGAGCACTTCGGATTGGGCGAGCGGCTCGCTCGGATGGCGGTGGTTCAGTTCTTCCGTTACTTCGGCGGGAGTACGCGTGCCGTCGCACAAGGTGAGCAGCTCGAATTCGATAGCGCCGTAACGGTTGTAGGAATTCGTTTCCGGAATCTTGACGACGCAGCTTTTTTCGCCAGCTACAGTTTGCTCGCTAATGCGAATATCGGAACGGAGCTTCGGACGGCGCAATCCTTTGGCCAGGATGCTCGAGAATCGAAGGCTGGATGGGCCAAAGCGCATGCGGAATTTCCGTCAGGGCTGGGATGCCGGCGAAGCGGCGGGCCATTGTACACGCACGGCCATTCCCGGGAGCAGACCCGGGTGGCGCCCGGCCGTTAGAAGAGCCACGACGTCGTAGCTGTCGCTCGCTGGATCGATCGTCGGGCTGATTTTGATGATACGAGCCTTCAATTGACGCGCGGGATCGGAGATGATCGAAAGTGTGACAGGCGCGCCGCGCTCGGGGCGGCGAGGAGATGATTCCGGGATCTGAAAGCGCACTTCGAGCGGGGCAAGTTGGCTCACACGGAAGCACTTGTCTCCCTTCTTCACCGTATCACCCTGGCGAATATAACGGCTGACAACGACGCCCGGAAACGGCGCGTGAACGCGCATCCGATCGACTTCAATCTGGATCTCGCGAACGGCTGCCTCGCCGCTTTGCACGAGGGCCTCCCAACCGTGGAGATCGTATTCAGCGCCTTTGGCCTCGAATTCAGCCTGCTCGAGATCGGCTTCGCTTGAAAGACCGTAATGGCGAAGTTCCTGCTGACGGTGAAGCGCTGCCGTCTTCGCCTTGAGTTCGGCTGCCTTGTATTGGAGGTTGTTTTGCGACACGCGGAGATCGTCCCGTGCCTTGATCAGCTCCATTTGCAGATCGCTGTCATCGAACTGGGCCAGAACGTCTCCGGCACGGACGGCGTTCCCTTCGTCTCTGGCGATCGATAAGACACGTCCGTCGCGTTCGGCGGCCACATCAACCTGATGCTCGACGGAGAGAACGCTGAGAATGTCAGTCGAGCCGGGCATGTTGGGCGTAGGGCGTGACGCGGCGGGCGTAGCGACCGCTGAAGCGGGGCCCGGGTCCGCGGCAACTGCATCGTTTCCATTCGAGACAGCAGGCGCAGTTCCGCAACCGGACGTGATCAGCGCAATGGCTCCTGCACATAGCCAAGCGAGTCTTCGCGTTCTCATGTTTCACTTCCTAAGGCAACCACGACCATGTCTTTTCCCAAATCCAGCGGAACGGTGCCCGAAGGACAACATACCCGACGGGATACCAGGCACTCTGGAACCAGCCACCTCTGGCCAGTACACGAGCGCGACCGACCATTCCGTCACGCGCGCGGTCGTCGGTGTTCATGAAAGTCGCGCGAACCAAGAAATACTGGTCGCCACTGTCGGACTTGGTGAGCGCCCCAATCTGATCGAGCGTGCCGGAGAAAGTGACGAAAGGATAGGCGTTCAGTTTTAATGCGACGCGATTGCCCGGTCGAAGGAGGGGCAGATCCGTTTCGGGGACACTCATTTCCGCGGCCATGTGACGCTGGTCGACGATTTCGCAGAAACCTTCGCCGGGGCGCAACATTGTGCCGACCTTTTGTTCCACTTTCGGCGTGACGATCACACCTTGAATGGGCGCGTGCAACCCCGCGTCGTTGAGGCGGCGCTGTTCGAAGGAAACCTCGGCTCCATGCATTTCGGATTGGATCCTAGCGGCGGCAGCGGCGGCCGGTTCGTTGCGAAACTCGGCCGTCGCAATCGCACGCTGCGCCTGCGCGAGGTCAGCCTCCGCCCGGGCGAGTTTCATCCGATCGTCGCTGACGTCGAGCTGCGCCAAAAGCTGTCCGACCTGCACCTGTTGGCCTTCGCGGACATAGACGCGGTCCACAATACCACCAGGAATCGAAGTGACGATTCGCCGCTCTGCGGGCACGACCGTAGCGTCGGTGCCGATGCGCAATGGCCAGGGGGCCAGGACGAGGATTGCGGCAGCCAACACGCCGCGCTCCGCGTACTGGCGGGCACGGCCCTGGGGGATGAATGCGAGCAATTTCCGCTTGCGATGGGCGAGCGGCTGCAAAAACGTGGCGAGCGGGACTTGCTGATAGAGCTGCGCGTTGCGGACTGCAACTGTGGCTTGGTTAGTCAGAATGGCGAGAGTTTCCTTGTTGGCTGCGGTAAGGAAGTCGGCATCGCTGCTGAGGAGGACGATGGCGCCAAGCGTGCCCTGGTCGTCGCGCAACGGCAGTGTATACAGGCCGTTGTAACCGTGCTCTTCGAGAAAGGGAGCAAACTGCGCGCGCGTTTCTTCCGGTTGAACGTGCCAGCCGTCTTCGTATTGGTCGGCCCAGACAGTTTCGCCGCGGCTCGCCGCCCATTCGAGGCGTTGACGGAGATCTTCCATTTCGCGGGTATTCGGGACTTCTCTCTCTCCGGATACAGCTCCGAGAATAAAACGTCCGCGATCAAAAAAGCCGACGGCGCAGCGGTCGAAAGGAAGGACCGATGCCGCTTGATTCACAACAGTGGTGAGCACGTGGTCGAGGTCGAGCGTTGACGTAATTTCCTGCGAGATTTTCAGGAGGGCGTCGAGCGTGTTGACCTTGCGTTCGGACTCAAGCAGCTTGGCGTTGTACAGAGCGACGGCCGCCTGCTCGCTGATGCTCGACAAAAAGAAAAGATCTTCTTCGCTGAACGCGGGGCCGTCGGGACGATTGATCACTTCGATGATGCCCATTACTTCCTCATCCTTGCGCAGCGGCGCGCACATCCAAGTGACAAGCTCAAACTCGCCGACGGCTTCCATTCGCCGACGGAGATAATCGTCTTCGGACGGTGCTTCGATCAGTTTGGCGACGCCCTGGCGAGCGACTTCAGCGAACGGCCCTTCTTCGAGGGAAGCGTGCGCGTCCTCCTCGAGGGTAGGATCTTCACCCGATCGCTGCGCGAGCCGAAGCTCTCCATCCGCAGCAAGCCAGAGATTGCATGCGCCAGCACCCAAAATTTCCCTGATTTTTCGCGCAACGACCGGCAGGAGCTCCTGCAGTTCCAGCGTTGATGTGAACGTGCGTCCAAGGTCGTACAGCGAAGTGAGCCTCTCGAGGGCGGCGAGATTCGACTGGCGCTCGCTTTCGATGCCGGCAAGATTCGTAAGCGCTTGACCAGCCACTCGGGCAGCTTCTTCCAGGAAACGGGCGTCATCCGGGGTGAATTCTCCGGAGCGCTTATTCAAGACTTCGATCACGCCGTCCGCCCCGTTTACCCCGGGAATTTCCACGTACAGAGCGGATTGGACGCGCGAGCGAGTCGACTCATCAAGATGCGAAAGGTCCTGGGGATCAAAATCCCCGTGAACCAGCCGGCGTGCACTGGGCGAAGCGCATATTTCCGAGAGGAGCCCGTTTTCGACAGCGCCTGGAACTGGATGAACACCTTCGCCCAGCTGAGTCCAACAGAAGCTACAGGTAAGTTGCGGCTCCTCCGCGTCTCCGAGGGGAGTCCACACGAGCACCGCGCGGGCGCTCAGTTCGGTGCCGACCCGAGCGCTGAAGTTCTTCAAAAAGGCGTCCCGGTCGCGGCAAGCGAGCGACACTGTCGCGAGTTCGAAGAGAGCGGACGCCGTGTGCATGATGTCCCTGAGAAGAGGGTAAGAGCTCAGCCGCCGAGCCGACCCAAACGGGAACGGAATCGGCGGAGCGTAGCAAACGGGCACAACGGCGTCAAGGAAAGCAGAGTAGGAGGTGCTGGGTGTCGGGTTGAATTTTAAGTGCTTTTTTCCGGTCAGGGTTTGAATCATCAGCCCTGAAAACTTGTTTATGTCAGGGTTTGAATTATCAAACCCTGAGACCCGATGCCACGATCAAGAAATTCAAATTGACCTACTACGGAGTGGGAGGAAGGCTTTGCGTCGATCCGGCCTTGTGCAGGAGAGAGTTAGGTTCTAATCTGTCTCGGGCTTGTTGAGAACACTTCTGATCGCTGGGAGGCTACGTGAAGGACGTTATCTCGACTGACAAAGGACCGAAAGCCATCGGGCCGTATTCGCAGGCGATTCGCGCTAACGGGTTCATCTTCGTTTCAGGGCAAGTGGCGTTTGATCCCGCAACGGGGCAGCTGGTGGAAGGAGATGTGGGCAAACAAACGGCGCGCGTGCTCGACAACCTGAAGGCGATCGTGGAAGCAGCGGGATCGTCACTCGAAAAAGCGATCAGGGCTACGGTGTTCTTGAAGGACATGAACGACTTCACGGCGATGAATGAGGTATACGCGCGATATTTTTCGCATCAACCTCCGGCCCGGTCCACGGTGGAAGTTGCGCGGCTTCCTCGCGACGTTCGCGTGGAGATCGATCTGATGACGCTGGCGTGATCAGCGAAGCCTTTGAGATTTTGCGATCTTGCGACTTGTGCGGTTCCCGTTGGTCGAGCTCCAAGTACCCGAAGCCCACGGATGCACGGTTTGCCGCCTCGCTTACCGGGCTCGAGGGTGATGATATCGGAGTACGTCATACAAACACTGTATTTTAAGACTCGTGCTGCCGCAATCAGAACCGACGCGCGTCGTGGAACTGCACTGCGTTAGCGATCGGACTCGCGCTTAATTGGATGATCCACATCCCAGACCATCTTTCCCCCGACGAACGTCTTCAGCACCTGTACGTCGCGGATTCTGGCGGGATCGATCGAGAAGATGTCGTCGCTGAGGATCACCATATCAGCCAGTTTGCCGGGCGTGATCGAGCCTTTTTCATTCTCCTGAAATTCCGCATATGCGGAGCCCCTCGTGTACGCCTCGACCGCTTCGGGGACGGTTAGCTTCTGCGCGGGGAACCAACCATTCGGACTTTTACCGTCAAGTATGGCCCGCGTTACTGCCGCATAGACCGTCAGCATAGGATTGAGCGGAGCGACGTTCCAGTCTGTGCCAAAGGCCAACCGCACGCCGTGATCCAGAAAACTGCGAAATGGGTACGTGAGGCTTGCGCGATCGCGCCCGATGCGCTGCTCTGCCCAGCGGCCGTCGTCAATGGCGTGGTATGGCTGCGCGGACGCAATCACGCGAAGCTGCGCGAACCGGTCGAAATCCTTGGCCGACATGTGCTGCGCGTGCTCAATCCGAAAGCGGCGGTCGCGAGGCCCGTCCGTCCGAGCGATTTCAGAATATAGGTCAAGCACGATCGAAATCGCCTGATCGCCGATGGCATGCGTGCAAAGCTGAAGGCCTGCATCATCGGCTCGCTTCATCCCGTCGAGCATTCGAGAAATCGGATGCATCGCGTCGGCCAACAGACCGTGAAAGCCCGGTTGATCGGCATAGTCATCGAAGAAATAGGCGGTTCGCGAGCCCAGCGAGCCATCGGCGAATCCCTTCACTGCACCGATACGGAGCCACGGCCCGCCAAATGCGCGGCGAATCCCGACTTTCGCCTGGTCGTCAGCACCTTGAGCAATCAGAGGAGCCGCATAAATCCGCGCCGTCAGCTCACCTCGATCGAGCAGCTCCGAGTACACGGAGATATCCGCATAATCCGGGTTCATGTGCTGCACGCTCGTAACCCCGAGGGTGGCGGCGTGCAGCAGAGCACGTTTGACCGCGCTGATGCGCTGCGCGTGCGAGAGTGGCGGGATTACCTTGAACATGTAATGCATCGCCGCGTCTTTCAATGCTCCGGTCGGATTTCCCTGAGCATCGCGGATAATCGTGCCGCCGGGAATTTCCGGCGTTGCCGCCGTGATTCCAGCAAGCTGCAAAGCCAGCGAATTTGCGACACCCATGTGAATGTCGTAGCGCATCACGAACACCGGAGTGTCAGGCGCGACCTTGTCGATTATTTCCTTCGTGGGGAGTTGCGGCGGATCCCATTTGGTTTCGTCCCAATGGCCGCCGAGGATCCATTGTCCAGCACGCTCGAAGCGTGACTCATTTGCACGCTCGGAGTGTGGCTCTCCATTAGCTATGCTTTTCGCGCGCGTTCCGATGCGTCGCGCGAATTCTTCGGCGCTCGTTGCGTCGTTCAGTTGAACGCTATCGAGATGGGCGCCGCCGCTGACGAAATGGACGTGGGCATCGTTGAAGCCTGGGAGGAGCAGCTTGCCATTGGCATTGACGGCGCGAGTATTCACGCCGCACCAAGCCGCCACTTGCGCGTTCGAGCCGACCGCGACGATCCGGTCGCCTAGAACGGCGACAGCCTGCGCTGCGGGTAATTGCGGATCGACGGTCCAAACCTTTGCGTCGCGTACGATCAGGTCCGCCGCGGGCTTTAATTCGTTTTGTACTGACGCAACCATCGCTATAGCTCCATCGTTATAGCTTCACACACGGCACGCAAACCGCGCATTTGTAACCGCGCGCTCGATCCATTCGGTTCGTTATCCACAGTGATTGTCATGGCCGGAAGAATCTACTCGCTACCACCCGTATTCGTCGAGTGAATCGCGCGATGGGGCGCATTCGAGAGTGCCGGAGGGCGAAGAAAGCCAAACGGATGCCTAGAACTATCTGAGATGCGGAGTCCGCCTGCGCTAAAGGTACAGCGCTACGGCGCGGCAGCCTTCTCTCGCTACGCGAGCGAAGGCTGGTGGGCCCTGGTTGACGATCTTAGAACTCTTCCGCTGGGTCAGATCCTCTCAGGGATTCCGCACATTGGAGAGCTCTCGTTGCACCGTTTCTAAGTGTCGTTGTCGACAGCGCGCAAGCGCTCTTCCAAGAGGCCGCCGCCCAATTAGTGTTTCACAACGTGTAACGAAGTGAGGGTACTGCTATCATAGGCGTCCATGAAGCTTGGAACCCGCGCTCGTCTCCGGCCTTGTCAATGGTTCGTGCCATGCGCCATGTTCTTATGCATTGTGGTTCCGCTCGTCACTGCTTCTAGCCTCTTTTCGCAGGCCAGCCAGACGCCCGCGAAGAAAGATAGCCTCTATTCCACGGCGTTGTTCGCCAGCATAGCCGAAATGGAAAAATCCTGGGGCCACGTAGACGACAGCGACGGTGGCGAAAGAGTGCGCACCGACTACCGCGACGTGCTGGTGGAGAAAGATGCTGAACTCACGGACCGCTTACCATCGCAACTTGGAGATCATCAGGTCGAATACCTAGACAACCAAGATCTGATCGCAAGGTATAAGAAGCTGCGGAAAGAGTTCGCTGTTCTCAGGATTCATCCCGCACAGAACGTAGGGGCGGAACTGGAAATCCAGGTTTCCGTTTCATGGTTTAGGTATCGCCGGGGGAAGATGACGTTCGCAGTTTCAGATTGGAGCGACGTCGAATTTCGTTACGACTGCGAAAAACAGGCCTTTGTCGTCAGTGCCGTCAAGTTGGGCGGCATATAGCAGGCTCAGGCCAAGGGCGCGGATCGGTTTGATGTGAGGCCTCCGGGCGTGTTACCGATGCAAACGACGCAAATCGAGATTGCCCTTTCCACGTTTAAGAGGATCCAAACTGCGTTTCCAGCACTCTCAATGAACCTTGAGTTACATCCCGCGCATGTGGACCTCGCGATGGAAATTCCCGCTCAGCCGGGCTTGTCCTTCAAAGTGGACCTCAACCTTCAGAACCTAGATGAACTGCATTTGTCGGCCTCGGTTCTCTGGTACGAGTGGTTCCCCTGCACGAACCCGGAGAAGGTCGAGAGATACCTCGAAGCGGTTTCGGGTCTCCTGTCCGGAGAATTTCGAATACTCGAACAGTGGCGCGGGAAGCGCCCAGTCAAGGCACAGTTACAACGTCCCAACCGTGACCGTTGGGAAAACGTCGCTACATGGCTTGACGTATCAGCCGTTGTGCCCTGGCCGAGGAAGACTTACAAGGTGGTGCAAAATGAACCCTCCGGGCGGCCTCTCCCCGACTTAGAGAGTCGTACCGTCTGATTAACGCTACCGGAGAAGTCGGTTCAACGGGGCAGAACACTGAACCACAGGCAGTGTTCTGGTCGAAAGATACCCCTCGCGTTCTGCGATCCGCCGGCAAGGGTGAACACAGAATCACACGCAGTGTTCACCCACAAATGTAGACCTTCCGTTCACCTGGGGCCCGCTGCAAGGTTCGGTCGAACAACACACTGCGGAAATTGGCCCTAAAAAAAGACCGCGGACGAAAAGCTCGATTTGGGCGGGAGCGACCCGGGTGTTTGTGCGGTTTTGCCGCCCAAACCTGCTCACCGTGTCGCTCCCGCCCAAATTGTTTCTCGCATAGCCCCGGTGTTTCGTCCGCGTTTCGGAAGGGAGAAAACGAAACCAAAATATTTTCGAGATCGCACACGTATTTTTTCTTTGACAGGTTTTTCCGACTTCTTGCCCATTAGTATAAATAGAGGGGCACTCCGCCAAGTCATCTCTCCAATCTTCCTCAGAATTCCAGTCCGCCATGCGCTCTACCGTCGACAGCACCGCTTTGCCTGATCTCCAAAAAGTCCAAGGGACCACAGGGGAGAAGTGCGTCCCTGCTGATAATTTGCTCGCGTTGTGCGCATTTTTTCTTCTGCTCGACGCGTGGGATAGGAATACCGCTGCCAATGCGACGGTGGCGGGGTCGAATGCGAGCGTCCCTGATGCGGTATAATCAATGCGCGGTCAGGAGGTCCGCACCCCTGATTACAAAACTGATCGCTCCCCCAAAGCCCCATTGAACAGCGGGGATAACCACAGGCCGGGGTGCTGGGCGCGCCAGCTTGGCGACTAGCCCGCCAAAACGGTTTCAATGCTGTGGAATCGCGGCATGGTAAGGCGAGGGAGGAACTAGAGGCCAGGTCTGGTTCCCCAGTTTCCCTTATCTTTTCGTTGGTCCCATTTCGTCTGCCGCTTGGATTCCAAAGGAGTGGATTCGTGAAGGAGAAGAAACCCGCTAAGCTCCGCGAGCTCGCCTTTTACTACCCAAACCCCATGTGGTCTTACGGCGATTGGATCAAGAGTCTGGTGCTGTTCTTCGATGGCATCGCCCTGCTAGTTCCCAATTACATGAAACGACGGCCCGAAGAAATTGACCCGGCTATTGTTGCCGGTCTCAAGCAGCACGGTCTGCTGGAGATCATCGAGCCAGAGAAAGCGGTCGACAAGTCCGCCACAGAGAAGCTTGCAATGGCCATGACCGACGTAATTACGTCCGGGGCGCTTGATGAGTTAGCTAAAGAACAGACAGCTTTCGCCGAACTTTCCATGTCACGCCTTGGTTCCTATGGCGATGAAGGCCTGTACAAGATGATCTTTGAGGAATTGAAAAAGCGTGGCTTGGCCAAAGAAAGCGAAGACAAGGTCTCGATCCCGATGCACCCGAAGGTGCGCTCCCTTGTGCTTGTATTTCTCTCTCAGATCCTTCGACCGTATGGTGGCAAACTCAATGCTAGACTCAGTCCAGCCACTGACATGGGCAACATGGTCCACGCTCTCACCGAGATCCTGACCGTCGAGACAGATCCTAGTGTTGGCGCGGTTGTCGAATTCGATCTCACTACCGTCACCGTCGATCTTGGCGCCATTCCGATCGACGAGGTTCTCGATTTTCGCGAACAGAACCTTGCCGCGCACAAGCGATATATGCTCTCGGCCCGTAAATTCGCCTTCGACCTTTCGCGCATGCCGGAAGAAGAACGTAGAGCCGCCTTTGAGCTCCGCCAGGCCGAGCTCGATGATCTGGCCAGCGATCTTCGCAAGCGCGCACGGAAGGCTTGGCACAAGCCTTCATCGTTTGCCTTGGCTCTCGCGGGTTCGGCCATCTCTGCCGTTACGAGCCCTATTGGGTCTCTGCTGCGCGCCGCAGCGTCTGTTGCGGGTTACGAGAAGGCTTCAGCGGGGGATACGGGACCATATTCCTACCTTTTTGCCGCGCGCCGTCGGTTCGGCAATTAATTAATTTCAGTTTGATCTCAATTGACATCAGCAACGAATCGAAGCAAGGTGAGCGGCGCGCGCAGTCCGTCACTACGCGCAAGCAGAGGGCCGCATGAGACAAGCCGTCTTGTACGCGAGAGTATCCAGCAAAGATCAGGAACGGGAAGGATATTCAATTCCTGCGCAACTCAAATTCCTCCGCGAATACGCGCAGAATCACGAGATGAATGTCTTGCGTGAGTTTGTGGACGTGGAAACGGCCAAGATATCGGGACGGAAACATTTCGGTGAGATGGTGCGGTTCTTGCGCGATCACAGGACTTGCCGCATCGTATTGGTGGAAAAGACCGACCGCCTGTATCGCAACTTCCGCGATTGCGTCACGCTCGAAGACCTCGACGTTGAAATACACCTTCCCAAAGAAGGCCAGATCATCAGCAAGGACTCCAAATCACAGGCCAAATTGGTCCACGGCATTCAGCTTGTCATTGCGCGGAACTACATCGAGAATCTGCGGGATGAAGTGCGCAAGGGAATGCGCGAGAAAGCCGCACAAGGTATCTATCCCAGCCGCCCGCCGCTAGGCTATCGCAACAACAAATTGCTGCGCACGATTGAGGTTGACCCTGATAACGCGCAGATCGCGCAGCGAATGTTCGAGCTATACGCGACCGGTTCGTACTCGCTTGCTACCTTGCGCCTGTGTCTCAAAGCCGAGTACGGCAAGGTCCTCTCGAAGTGGCACATCGAAAAACTGCTGAAGAATCCCTTTTACATCGGCACCTACGAATGGGAAGGCAAGAGCTACGCAGGAACGCATCCTCCCCTTGTGAGCCCTGAAATATTCTCCCGCGTGCGCGAAGTGCTGAGCGGCAAAGCGCGGCCTCGCAAACAGATACACGAGTTCGCATTTTCCGGATTGCTCCGCTGCGCCTATGACAATTGCGCGGTGACAGCCGAATTCAAAAAGCAGAAGTACACCTATTACCGCTGCACGGGTTATCGCGGCAAATGCGATCTGCCATACTTTCGCGAGGAAGTGATGGCCGAGCGCCTCGGCCAGGTGTTGCAAGCGATCCGCATCCCGGATGACGTTCTGACACAGCTCGAAGAATCCTTGCTCTCTGATAAAACCCACGAGGAAGCACTCAGGAAGCGCCAAGCAGAGCGAATCGAGCAGCGGCTAGCGCCACTGCGCAAACGGCTGGAACAGGCTTACGTGGACCGCCTGGACGGAAAAATCACCGAGGAATTTTGGGGAGCCAAGTCCGCAGAGTGGCAACAGGAACAGCAAACGCTTCTGGCGTCGGTGCGCGAGCTTGAGCAGGCGGGAAATCCCGAGCGAGTCCTCGACCGCGTTCGCATTTTAGAACTCGCGAATAAGGCGCATTCTCTGTACGTTACGCAGACTCCGCAGGAAAAGGCCGAATTGCTCAGGATGGTGCTATCGAACTGCGCCGTGGGTGCGGTAAGTGTTTATCCCACCTACAGAAAGCCGTTCGACATGATCTTCGAGCGGGCCAAAACAGGGGAATGGTGGGCCTGGACTGACTTGAACAGTCGACCTCGCCCTTATCATGGGCGCGCTCTAGCCACCTGAGCTACAGGCCCAGCTTGAAAGATATTTACATGATACGGTCGGCATCAGCAGCGGTCAAGATTCGGTCTGAGGATGTACTGGTCCATTAGAGCACTACGTTGAGCGAGCAGTATCAATTGACGCCGTCTCGAAGACAGCGATCCGAGAAAGACTGTATGCGAACTCAATCATCGGGATGATCCCAGTTAACTTATGGCAAACCAGCGGCGGATGGCCGCGAGGCGCCGAGCGGAAGGAAGTGGCAGGCGCGAGCCATGCCTTCGTCGCAGAGGGCTTCGAGGCCGTGGCTAACATTCACGATGCGGTCGCGATTGATCGGATGAGTTGAAAACAGGCGCTGGCGGGTGCTTTTGGACTGCGGATCAACGTTTTCGAAGGCGGCGAAAGTATACGCGAAGCGAGCGGGATCGAAACCCGCGCCCACGACGTATTGAAGGCCGATATTGTCCGCATGCTTCTCGCAAACCTGGAGAGAGCCACGAAGGGCAGTGAAGGACAGAGCGACCAAAGGCTGCCCGATAACGAGACAGTAGCGGTCTTGCAGGTGACCGGCTTCATGGCCGACGACGGCGGCAACCTCGTCGCGGTTCCAATGCAGGAGATTCATAAGCGAAGTAAAAATGAAAATCGTACGCAGCGAGGGAACGGAGACAGAGTTGATGCATCCGGGTTCCTGCTTCAAGTAAAGGACGGACCAGTAGAAGTTGGGGACCTTGTAATAGCTGTTCCGAAGCTGAGCAGTCAGGTCGTCAAGCACCTTCATCTGTTCCTTCGTCGGCTTTTGAGACTTGTCGTAGCAGCCGCTCATGCCGAGCGTGTGCTCGATGAAGCGCTTCTGGTAACGTGTGGGCACATAACCGTAGTCGTCAGCACTCTGCAGATTCGGCCCCCAAGGGAGCATATTCGACGAACGGCGGTGCGAGCCGCGGCGAGAGTTTCGGCGCCGGCCGCCGCCGGCTGATTCCGCCTCAAGTGCGATCAGAGCTACGGCGGCCGCCACGCCGCCGATCTTGTAGGACAGAGTGAAGGACCGGCAACCAGCCGTGAGGCAGTCCTGCGGGGTGGGACGCGAATCGTGGGCGTGTTTGGCGAAGCGGCGGCAGATGCGGTCGGCGAGAACGCGCGCAACCAAATCGGGGAAATTGCCGCTGCCGTCGTCGAGAACGACATCGGAGTGACTGAAGAGAGGTTTACCGGTAGCGGTGTCGAGAATTTCATCGGTGACAGCCACTTCGGCTGGAAATTTTTCCTTATCCCATGCAGTAATCTGGATTTGTAGCAGGTAAGACGCTTTGGCCGATGCAATCACAGCATCGACGGGCGACATTGCCGGCGCGGATGGTGCGGGCGGCGCATCTGAAAAAGCGCGCTGGAGATAAAAGCGTGGCATGCGATGGTCCTTGCCGAGCAGAGCTTCAAGGTGATCGGCGAAATTCGATGTTAGAGCCGCCGTGTCGCAAGGGACAGTGACGCCGCTTGCGACACGAATCCGCGCGACACTGAGGATCAGCGGACGCAGTATCGGTGGAGGTTGCGCCGGCGCGGTGGATGCTGAGACGCCTGCCGGCTTTTGAGAACCAACGACCGAATTGTCAGCCGAACCGCCAGCGGCGGCAACCGAACTATCGATGTGAGCCGCCGGTACAGAGGTCGGCGACTGCTCGGACGCACTACTCTGATGCGGGGATGCACATACGACGTGAACAAAGCCGAAGAGAGCCAAGCCGAGACATACCGCGAACCGTCTGCTGTCCATTAGTATTCACCTGCCACAACCTCGAACGTTTAGGAGACCTATATACGTAGCTGGAATGGTAAAAAGCAAATGCTTTCTCGCCCGCAGGGTTGTGGACCGAGCGTACTGACCTGATTCGAGGTATTCATTCTTATGCCCTGCAGGTTGTTCAACGTAAAAAACCTGGACTACGAAGGATGAAGAAGGGCGTTCTGGCGCAGACGCGCACAGCTACTCGGGAACAGCGAATGTTGCAAATTACAGGTACGAATAGGGCGCAACACGTTTCAGTCGTTCGGAATTCCGATTTCAACCAAGAGCTGGCGCGATCTGCGGTGCATAGCGGGACGCAAACGCCGCAGTGTCCGTTTTAGCGCAGACAGGTCCCATAAACGGCCACGCCACCGCGACGTTCCAACGGAAGGATCGGGTAAGTTCTTTGACTGCTGCGCCTTTCAAGCCAAGTTCATGGAACATTATTTGCCTGTCCCACGTTAGATCCATGCAGGAGGGGTCCGGCCGCCGCACACCCCAAAAAGGCTGTGGCCCCTCTCAACCTTGGCTGGCGGGGTGACTGTCGATGAAGGACACCGAGACAATACACCCGCCGCGCTTCGCCACTCTCGTGGCTTCAGGGCCCGGGGCGAGAGCCCTCTCTGAGACTGACCGCGAGAACTGAGAGCAAGGAGAGAGCATGGAAACCTTTCTTCAGGATGTCCGCTATAGCGCCCGAATGCTGCTGAAGTCGCCCGCGTTCACGATCGTAGCGGTGGTGACGCTCGCGCTTGGAATCGGCGCCAATACCGCAATTTTCTCAGTCATCAATTCCGTGCTGCTGGAACCATTGCCGTTCAAGCATCCCAACGAGCTGGTTGATCTGCGCGAAACCGAAAGCGCGCCGGGGAATTTTCCACTCGATGGCGCGGACTATAAGGATTGGCAACGCCAGAACGGCACGTTCTGGGCGATGAGCATGTACACCTTCCCGCGAGGAGCAAATGCCAGCGGGTCCGGCGAAGCGGAATCGGCTGCTGTGGTGAACACGGAAGCCAATTTCTTCGACACTTTAGCGGCGGAGCCGGAGATTGGACGCGCGTTCAATCGAGGCGAGGACGTTGCGGGCAAGAACCAAGTCGCCATCCTGAGCTATAGCTTCTGGCAACGCCATTTTGGCGGGCGCCACGATGCCATCGGAAGCCAGATGGAGTTGAACGATCAGCCATACACGGTGATCGGTGTGATGCCTAACTGGTTCAACTTTCCGGCGGAAACGGACATTTGGACGCCGCAGGACATGACGGATAAGTTGTTTCAGAATCGCGGGAGCCACTGGCTGCGCGCGATCGGGCGCATCAAGTCAGGGATCTCCGTTGAACAGGCACGCGCCGACCTGCTGACAATCTCGCAACGCATCAATAAGCAATATCGGAGTAATGACAATTCGATTCACTCGCTCGTCTTCCCGCTCAAGGAACGGCTCATTGGCAATTCCCGTTCTGGCCTCTTGATTCTGCTGGGCGCTGTCGCACTCGTGTTGCTGGTGGCGTGTGCGAACATCGCGAATTTGCTGCTGGCGCGGGCGACGACGCGATATCGCGAAATGGCGGTCCGAGCCGCGCTAGGCGCGGGTCGTTGGCGATTGATTCGCCAATTGCTGACGGAGAGTGTGCTACTCGCTGCAGGGGGCGCGATCTTGGGGCTTGTTGCAGCGTCGTGGGCAATTCATGCGCTCGCAGCCGCGAAAACGCTACCTATTCCGCGCGCGAATCCAGTTGAACTCAATTTTACGGTGCTGTTATTTGCGGCCGCTCTCACCATCTTTGTCGGGATTCTATTTGGGCTTGCTCCAGCCCTACAAACATCCGCGCTGAACCTGGGCGAAGAGCTGAAATCCAGCGCGACCGCGGCGGGCGGTGCGTCTGGCAGTGGGCGCACGGTTCGTAATGCTCTCATCATCGGCGAAATCGCTGTTTCTTTAGCGCTGCTCGTGGGAGCGGGACTCTTGCTGCGCAGCTTCTCGCGGTTGCGCAGCGCGAACATCGGCGTCGAGCCGCACAACATCCTGACCGCAAGCTTCAACCTGCCCGAAGCCAAATACAAAACGGCGATTGAGATGCGCGGCTTTCTCGACCAATTGCTTTCCCGCATTGAACGCGTACCAGGCGTCACTTCCGCTGCGATCACTACAACTCTGCCGCTCGAAGGCGGATCGAATGGCTACATCAAGGTTCCCGGCAACACGGATCCCGCCGTGCAGCAGCAGCTTGTAGAAGTCCACGCCATCACACCCGATTATTTCAAAGCATTCGGCATCCCGCTGCTGGAAGGGCGCAGCTTCAACGACCAGGATGCGCAGAGTGCTACTGATACACAGGCCAAAGCGGATGCACTGAATAAGGCGGCTAATGGAGGAGCACCGAAAATTCCGGATGGAATGTCGTTCCCCGTCGTCATCAATCAGGCCATGGCGAAAACGTTCTGGCCCAAGCAAGATGCGGTGGGTAAAGAGTTCTACGACGAAGGGGGAGGCGTCCCGTACAAGGTCCTCGGCATCGTCGGCGACGTAAAGGAATGGGGTATTCGCGAGAAAACCGTGCCGGAGCGGTATTTCCCGCTGACGTTCGCGCTGCAGTTTGGTCCCGGATTTTACGGTTCAATCGTTGCTAAAACAGCCGTTCCACCGACAACCGCACTAACTCCCGTGCGAAATGATGTTCGCGACCTGGACCCTACTCTGGCGATCTTTCATGTCCGCACGATGGATGAAGTGATTTCCGATGCGATGCAAGATACCACCCTGCAAACTTTACTGCTCGGCTCGTTTGCAGGCCTAGCACTGATTTTGGCGGCTGTCGGTCTCTACGGCGTGATGGCCTATCTGGTTACGCAACGGACACACGAGATCGGTATACGCATGGCGCTGGGGGCACAACAAGCGGATGTCCTGGGCCTGGTGATCCGTGAAGGCATGATGCTCACCGCTATTGGAATCGCCATCGGACTTGGCGGCGCTTTCGCGCTGACACATCTGCTCGCAGCGATGTTGTTCGGTGTCAGCGCACACGACCCGGTGACGTTCGGTGCGGTGTCGTTCGTGCTCGCCGCGGTGGCACTCGCGGCGTGCTATATTCCGGCACGGAGAGCAGCGCGGGTTGACCCGCTTGTTGCGCTTCGGTACGAGTAGAAGCGCGGGGTTCTTTCGATTCCTGAGCGGACATGAGATCAGCAGTTCGTCAGATCGACAGGAGGTGAGGAATGCCTGATGCTGAACACATTCGCGAGATGGTGAAGGGGCCAGTGGACGTCAGCTACATCCGTGAGCGCCAAGCGCAAGGGTGGCGCCTGGTCGCTCTGGAATGGGACGCAGCGTCTGCACCTGGAGAGCAGACTGCGGGCTCGGGCTCTACAGAAATCACGCTCGAGGAGGCTCCGTTCGGCACTCGGGTCGTCGCCGCGTCGCAAAAGCTCGAGGAGAATCCGTCGGAGATGGAGTTCCTTCTGTCAATGATGGAACTTATCATTCAGGATATTTCGCTCACCAAGGTCGCTGAAGAACTGAACCAGCGTGGCTTCCGCACGCGCCGAGGCGTCGATTGGGGGCCGGTTGCCGTGTTCAACATGCTGCCGCGGCTGATCGAGCTGACCCCGAGGATATTTGCCAGCGCAGAATGGACCAAACGGCGAAAGCGGCTCACGCCCGTTTACTGACAGAGCATGACGAATCCGGTGCAGCAAAAAGACAGTTCGGAGGGATTGGTGCGTGAAGACGCAACAGCGCGATTCGCCGATATAGCTGCGCGGGGCGTTCAGCGGGGAACTAGAAACCGCGCTTCATGTAGAGATACGGCAGGAGGGCACATTCGAGAAGGCCGGGAATCGGATCTTCCCGATTGAAGACAGCTTCGATGTGGAAACCGCGGATCGAGCGAATGTAGTCGTTGAGTTTTGTGCGGCCGCCAAAAATATCGACGATTCCGGTGGGAATATCCGTGAGCAGGCGCACCCAGGAGAGTCCGGGCACGCCGCGAGTGGGTTCGACGTTGTGCCCGATTTGATCCATGTAGAGAAGATAGGGGAAATCAACGCCTGCACACTTGCCTAACGTGTGATAACCCCATGTGCGTGCGTTCACGTCGAGCAATTTGAATTGGCCATCGCGGGGATCGAGTTTGTACTCGACTTCGACCAGGCCGTAATAACCGGCTCGGCGCAGAAAGCGCTGGGAAAGGCTCTCCAAAGCGGGCAGATCGATCGTTTCCACAAAAGTGCTGGCGCGCCCGAAATCGTGAGGGTGCTGGCGGCTTCTGCGGCTGACCATACTGCCGATTGCGTGACCATCCTTGAAAAACGCGCAGTATCCGAACTGGTGCTTGCCGTTTCCCGGGACCAGGTCTTGAATCATGATTTCACCGGGGCCGGTGATTTCGCAGGCTCGCACGAAGAGCTCACGAAGTTGTTTAGCATCGTCGGCGCGCCAGGCTTTCGCTTTCGTAGCGTAGAAAAAGTGCTCTTTGATTGCCGGCTTGAGGACGACGGGGAAAGCAAGAGGGAGTTTTTCGAGATCAGCCACCCTTTGCGGACAATAGGTTTCCGGAAATGAAATCCCAAGTTCCCTCGCCATTCGATACGTGTTCCGCTTGTCGCACATCCAGCGGACGGTTTCCCAACCAGGGACAGGAACGCGGTAGAACCGCTCGAGTTCATCACGGCGGCGAGAGAGCGCCGCGACCTGTTCGTCGCGCGTAGGAAACAGAACCCATCCCCTCAGGCCAAAATGCTCTCCAATCTCGAGAAGAGTCTTTGTAAGAGCGTTTTCATCCCGGAGATTAGGCACACGAATGCCCATGGTAGCGTAGCGGGAGTGGCGTGCGATCGAGTACTCGTCGTCGATGACGCAGGTGGGAATTGCATGACGGCCAAGGCTACGCACAATGCCGAGGCCTTGATAGTCTCCGCCCAGCACTACACCGCCGGTTGTACTGTCAGGATGAAATTTCATGTGTCCCATGTTGGTGGCTGGACTCCCAAAGGAACTTTTCACTCAAGATCTGCCGTTCGGTTGTGCCTTCTCCATATAAGACCGCAATGTGCGGGAAGCGAATCTTGTTCCGGACACGAAATACATCAACGGTCCGAAACTGTGGCCGGCGGGTGCGCCCAGAAAATGCAGTCCTGAGATGGAGGACTCAAAGCCGCCGTGAAGCTGAGGGAAGCCCTCGGTTACAGAGAGATCCTGAATGATTCGTTGGGAAAGAAATGGGTATTGAGAAACATTGACGCGATAGCCGGTACCAAGAAAAACATGGTCGACGACGCGGTGCGTTGAATCAGCAAGCTGGATGCGAAGGTGGCCCCCGCCTTCCCGGGCGGAAGTAACGCGGTTGCCGAACGTCATGCGCACGCTCTTTAACCGTGTAGGAAGCCAGTGAGCACCTGCCGGGCGGATCGAGCGCTTGCGAAGCCTGTCCTGCACCCGACGCGGAAACTGCTGCAGAAGATGCGGAGCCGACACGAGGCGGCTGATGCCGGCTGGACCGACATCAGTCCATGAATAGAGAGCTTTGGCAACCGGGCCGAGTTGCTGCAACCGGGCTTTCCAGCCGAGCCAGTGAATTTGCGCGCACCGAGCGATCAGTTCGACCTCGGCGCCCGATTCGTGGAGCAAGGCTGCAGTTTCGAGCGCACTTTGCCCGCTTCCAATCACCGCGACCTGTTTGGAACGAAACGGTTGCAGATCGCGATGTTCAGACGTATGCGAGACAAAAGAGGCCGGGAGGCTTCGGAACTCGATCGGACGGTAGGCGAAAGGCGCAATTCCACCGGCGACGATGACGCGGCGTGCTCGCACGTCCTCGCCATCTTCTAAAATCACGCGGAACATTGCCGAATCTTTGTCGATGGACCCGATTTTCCGGAGTTCGAGTTCAGGGAGTGCATGCTGCTGGAACCATAGTCCATATTGAACGAACCGTTCGAGCGAAACGGGAGCCGAAAGGTGGTTCCCGCTCGCTATGCGATACGCGTCAAGGGTGAGGGCCCCGTCAGGATCGGCGATGTGAGAGGCGTCCCATGATGAGCGCAGCAGCATGCCTGCAGGCATGCGCGCGTTCCAGAAGGACATCGGATCGCCGAAGACTCTGAACTCGAATCCCTTGATGCGGCCCAAGTGCGCTCCGGCAGCAAGACCATAGGGACCAGCTCCCAGCACCACAGCGTCAAGGACAGTCATAGGACGTGGATAGGCACCCGTTCAGCCGCATTGAAGGAGCCAATCAGCTGTTTATATTTCCTCTCTGCAGTCCCACGACAGCCTCGGGAGCTGCAAACGTCGTGCCGCGGCCCCGTTTCTCCAAGAAACGAAAGACCGGGTAAATCAACGCGAGAGCGATCAAAAAGAACACAAATCCACCATCGCGGTGAAGCCTGCCATGCAAGAAACCGGGATCGACGTAGACACTGAGCAGCGTGAGAGTGCTGATTCGAATCCCGTTCTTGATAACGGACAGAGGCAGCGAGAGCACTACCAGCAAAACCGTTTTCCACGTCCTGTGCAGGAACAAGTGACCGGCCAGCAGGCACGTGATAAAGAGCGCGATACTCGATCGGATGCTGCTGCATTCCTGAGCTACCTCGATGCGAACACCGGGAACAGCGAGAACAAACCCGTGCCGAAAGACGGGAATACCAAAAGCCCTGAAGATGATCGCCGATACTTCCGTCGATCCCTCCTGAAGCCAGTAGACCATCCGCGACAACAGAAAGTCCGGCGGAGGAATCATCAACAACAAAAACAGGAGCGGGAACGCTGCTCGCCTTGCTGTTGCGAGTCCGTAACAGGTTACGAACGCGCCGATCCAAATCAGGACAAGCGAAAGCGCCGAGATAGATAACCAGCCGTGGGCCCCGCTCTGGTCGAAACTTCTTGCTGCCCACCAGCCGATACCGAGCCCTGCGAGAATAGCTGAAATCCCTGGAGTAATGGCATACGGCGTTACCCTGAAAATGTGGCGTCTTTCGATGTAGAGCAGGTACGCGCTGATGAATGGAACGACAAGGATTTGAGAGCAGAAGTCGTGATGCAGCGCATACGCCACCAGCTGAACGAGCGGCGTCCAAAACAGAGCGAGGGAGCCGCCTACGATCAGTGCGAGGAGAAGGCCTCGCTGCGAACCGAGGCCGGCTATTCGTCTCGCTGAGATGATGGCTTTCTCTCCTCAGGATACAGGCTGTGCGAGCAACCCGTTCGAGTGCAACTGCAAGTCGTAAACGAGAAGATTGTTCTCGATCCTGGCGAAAGCTATCCGTGCGCGATGACTCTCTGGCCCCTCGATGCGCCAGGTACCGTGATCGCACTCGAGGGTCATCTTTTTTCGCGCCCTCCACCAGGCGTCGATCTCGCGGGGCAGGGCGATCCACATCTTCGCGTCACGACGCAGGTCAGATAAATGTTCCAGCAGCTCCGCGTAGATCTTCCTGGGCCGCGCGTCCATTACATAATCCGGGTGAACTACGAAGTTTGCCATTCCGTGTTTGGCGGAAATCAGTTCGATCTGGTTCTTCCACAACTGCGCCGAATATTGCTCAAGAATGTGAAACAGCGTGTAATCCTGCGCTGCCGTGACCGGGAGTTCGAGGATCTTGCCTATAAAATACGGTTTCGTGGTGCAACAGCCGCCAGACTGCGGATCGAGATGAGCGACGTTTGGGAAGGACATGTCGTACGAGAATTCGAAAGCATCGTACCAATCGGGATTCCGGTAAAGAGCTCCGGATCGATAGCCGACCGCTTCGAACTTGCGCACGTATTGGTTGATTTTCGCTGCGCGACGCAGGAACTCCTCGTGATTGCGGAACAGGAGACCGTCGTGATTCAGGTCGTGAACGTTGATTTCGAATCCTCGGTCGCGAATCAATCGGAATAATCGTTCAGGAATGGCATAACGCTGTTCGGGCACGAATTGGAAAGATGACTTCACCCCGAAGGAATCATTCAAGTCCATTAGCGCAATGCAGGAGTCGCGCCCGCGGCTTGTTTCCACGTCGTGTGTCATGGTTGCTGCCGCGCGGGAACCGTCTGGCCAGAACCAAATGAATGGAATTGCCATAGCGCCGCTCGCTTGCAAAGCGAGTACGAACAGCTTTTCGAGAATGCAATCAACGGTGTGGTCCACGGGCCACTTTGGAAATGGCCGTTGATCCCAGCCACGCAACGCGACGCGCTGCAGGTGCTTGCGAATCGCGACGGGCAAAAAAGGTCGAACCCTGTAATAAGCGCTGCGGACGATGTCCTTCCTGGCCGATTCGAGGCCGCTGCTTCCCATTACCGGGAGATAACGTTCCAGACGCAGATTGTCGATGACTTCGTCGGGATCGAATGGAAGGTGGCATCCGTTGTCCGCCATTTCGACAAGATCCAGAACGTCCTCCATCGGGCCATTTCGACGATCCGATGCTGGCCGCGAAGCACACCGGCCATAACAGACTGCGTCGGGGCCGAATCGGAAAAATCGGTTCCGCCCAGAGAGATCGCTCGGGGGCGCAAAACGGGCGAACTGAGGCGGACACTTGAAATAGTCGAGAAACAATTGCGACATTTTGCGAACCGAGTACTTCTTGAATGAGAGCTTTGAAAACTCGATTACCCGATGTGCGGGTAAAGCAGCCTGCCTGCCATCGTGAGAAGCGAACTTGGCATTCGCGCGAATACTGCGTGGACAGCGCGTTGCTGCCAACGATAGCCAACCGCGGGCGCAGCACGTCGGCCGGAATACCGGAAATAGTTCAGCGCGGACATTTTGCCGCCCCAGTGTTGTTTAAACTCGATTAGGCCTACATTGGTCGCGTCCGAACGGCCCAGATCGAATTCCAATGCCCCCGCTTGTTTCGCGTCCTGAATGGCCTTCCAGAGCACGAGAGCCGTGCCGCCCAAGTTCTGGAACTTTGAGTCTGAGCATCCGTACTTGTAAACGACAGACTGATTATGAGAGATCGTTAAGATGCTGGCCGCCGGGATTCCATCCTTGAGCGCCATTCGAATTGTGATGTTGTCGCGCATGAAACGAACGATGTTCCGAAACCAAACTAGCGGCTGAGGTGGCAGGCCATGACGACGTCTCGTCAATATCATCAACTCATAGAACTGGCACAATAAGCGTTCGGAACGACCTTCCTCGTATTCGAGATGCTCACGCTCGGCGCGTTTGATTTTTCGCTGGACCGAACCGTTTTGAAACTTCCGGAAGAGCGTCTCCAGGCTCGGGCGCAAATCGATCGAGTGCTGTACGTAATGATCCGTGCAACTCAGATGCACGTCCGAGCTCTCGAGAAAGCCATCGGCCGAACGGGGCCGCAGTTCAAAATATCTCCAATGGTTGCGATCGAGCGAAAGCTGCATATAGTTGATTAGAGCGTTCGAACTCAGCTCATCATCGACCAACGGCTGACAATGATCGGAGAACGGGAGTGAAACGGCGCGGCTCCCTGTGAAGTGGCTGCGCACGGAGCAAACGACAATCCCATTTGTGAGCTCCGCTTCCGGCGGCGAAGTGGTGTAGACCAGCGGCTCATAGTTGTAAGTGGCGTTGAGGGCCTGCAACCAGCCAACTGTGTGAAATACAGACGAGTCTTGTCGCCGCTCCACAAATCGCAGCCATCTCGGATCCGTCAGGGGATTCACTTCGTACACCCGAACAGATCCAGAGGCTCGCTGTATCGTGCTGCACGCGTTCACGGAAAATCGACGACTTTCATTCACAGATTCCGATCAACGGCATGAGCAGCCGCAGCGACTGCGAGTCACGAGGCATGGAACCTTGCTTGATCGCGGTGACTGGAATGGGAAAGCACACTCACTGGCTCGACCGGGCTGGCAACCGGAGCCCAAGACCGACGAACGGCCGGAGCCGAAGCGTCTTGCTGCGTTGTTTTCGCCGCTCGCAGCGGAGCCGTGGCCGCCACAATTATTGCAAGAAGCGCATACCAGGCAAACTTCGTTTGATCGAAATAGCTAACCCCGAAGTACACAATGACGTTTGCAAACAGGGCTGAGCCCAACGCCCAGAAATACCACTGCCTCGTGCGATCTTCGCCAGCAGATTTGCGCGCATTCCCGAGCCAGCTGAAGCAAATACAGATCAAAGCGAGGAAAAGGACGAACACAAGAAGGCCGCCCTGTTCTCCTTCTTGGACGTATTGGTTCAGGGTGTCCCACGTCATAAATCCCCAATTGGCATTGTTACTCGTTCCAATCAGCCACCAATTCGGGAATGCTTTCAAGAATACGTCGACCAGCTCAGCCCGATGCCAGCCTGACGAACCACCGATCACGTCGAAATGTTGGATGATCCACCAGACGTTTGACTTCATGACCATCTGCAGTCCAACGAGCGTCCCAACAATTCCCCAGCGCACCATACGCATCTGCTTGCGGAACGGCCAAAAACAGAGCGCGAACACAGCGGCTCCGAAACCAAGAATTGGCGTGCTGCATTGAGTTGTCAGCGCAGCAATGCTGGCGGACACAACTCCCAAGATCGCGAGAAACCTTGCCTTACCACTCTTCCACAACCAGAAGAAAAGAGGCACGAGAGTGGCAGTAAAGGCCCCAGCAAGCAGAGGATGCTCGAACGGACCCATGGCACGCACGTAACCGTTGCGCAAATCAGGAACCATGACCACATGGCCGATGATTCCAAACACATTCACACCCGTGAGCTCCTCGTATCCCATCGTGATGGCGAGAACAACGGTGATGGCCGCAAACAGTTTAATGACGCGGTCAATATCTTCATCGTCTCGGATGAGAGCGCGGATCAGAAAGAAACCGCCCAAGGCGTCAATCAGGAATCCTGTTTGATAAACGAGTGCTCCTGAATGCGGGTATCGAATTATGAAGGCAAGAGCGCGAAACGCGGCCCACACGAAGAAGACTTTGTCGAGAGTGGTGATTTCCGTCCAGATCTTGCGACCCGATAGTTTCGAAGCGATCAAACGAATCCAGCCGGACAGAATGAGGATGCGGGTGACGAAAAGATGTACACCGCCGATGTACATCTCCTGGCCGGCAGGCGACAAAAACAACGCAATAAAAAATGGAATGATGACGTACTTACGAGGCAGGACGAACATCAAGATGACGGCAATGATCATTGCGATCAGTACCGCCGGGCCCAGAACTGTTTGTCCCGCCCCACCGCCGAATGCAAGGTGTTGTTGCAGTTGTTGCATTACGTGGTCTCCATTCCGAGCCGGGCACCACCGGGACCCTGGCGACTACTTAAACAGACTGCCTTTCCACTGCCGGGAGATTTCGCGGCGATCTCCACTAGAAACTTTTCCATCAGATCCGTGCTTCGCTCCCAGTCAAGGCACTTGACTGCGGCATTTGCTGCGCGAGCAAACTGTATGCGGAGGTCATCGTCTCCAAGTAGTTGACAAAGGTTCGCGGCCAAGGCGGCCGCGTCACCGGGTTCGGACAGAAGTCCGCTCAAGCCATCTTCGACGTAATCCCGGATCCCACCGCTGTCCGTCGCCACTATCGCACAGCCACATGCGGCTGCCTCTGCGGGCGGCAGAGCAAAACCCTCTGCCAAGCTCGGACTTAGGAAGATGCTGCTCTTATTGTAAATTTCGTCGACTAAGAATTCCTGTGCAGGGTCTCTGTGGTAGTCGAACGAGTCTGGTATCCATTGTTTGCGCCGCTCTTTTCCAAACAGGACAACCTTCAGAGTCGGGTATCGTCTTTGCGCGACTTCGAGGGCTTCAATGCCTTTGCGAGACCCCTTGAATGGTATCGAAGAACACATCATTGCAACTTGAGGCTGACGGTCGGCGATCCGCTGCTTCAGCAAGTACCGGACATGATCGATGCCGTTGGGGATATGGGTTAGGCCTGCCACACCAAGATCACAGCCAATTTGAGCGAGCCACTTGGAAACGACGACTTTATGAATGGGAAGTCTCCAAGTAGCGTCCACCAAATCACGACGGCCTAGAAAAGTTTCGTAGTGTTGGATCAAGTAGCATTTCTCGCCCTTTACCGGACCGACTTGCAATACGGATTGCACCGTATGCCACGCCGTGGCAAAGATTACGTCCGAGTCAGGAACAAACCGCTGGTCGGAACTGGGAACGAAAAGCATTTCGACCTTGGGGTCGATGGGATGCCAATCCACTGATGGCGTGAAGACACGTTCAGCCGCCCTTGTTCTTGCATTCCGCAGGCGCGCTCGAAAAGTCATCGGTCCTGGCGCTGCGAATTTCAAATTGCGCGGGTGCAATACGAAAACTCGGTGCCCGCGGGCAACAAGTCGGTTCGCGTACTCGTATACGACACGGTAGCCGCCGGAGGGTCCCCACATATAGCACGGCATCAAGAACGTGATTCTCATACGCGTAAGTCGATGATTTATTTGTGCCTGTGCTGTCAGCAGTGCCACAGCGCTCTGCGTTCAGCTTCCGCGCGAGGGGGTGAGGAAGCGGTGCGATCATTGCCAGGCCCGCGAGAACGCGTGCCCTCTAAGGCGAAGTCACTTTTGTACGCCGACGAGCTCCAGTCGTTGAGAAACTCGTTGAGAAACCTCGATGAAGTTCTCCAAGAGGTTCGTGCTGTGTTCCCAGTTAAACCGACGGATCACCGTCCCCGCTGCTGTTGCCAATCGAATGCGAAGGCCATCGTCTTCGAGCAGGCTGCCCAAGTTTGCGGCGAGGCCAGAAGCATCTTTGGGTGGTGATAGCAGACCGCTAATGCCGTGGTCGACGTACTCCCGAATACCGCCATTCTCAGCAGCAACAATCGCACAGCCGCAACAGGCTGCTTCGGCGGGTGGCAACGGAAAACCCTCAGACCAGCTCGGACTAAGGAAAATGGACGAGCGATTGTATATTTGCTCGACAATGAAGCTCTGTGGCGGATTGCGGTAATACGTGATCCACTCAGGCACCCATGATTGCCGGCGTCCGGCGCCGAAGAAAACCACTTTGAGATCCGGATGGCTCCTCCGCACAATCTCAAGAGCTCTGACGCCATTCTTGGCACCCTTGAGCGGAACGGCAGAGAATAGCATCGCGATCTGACGCGGCCTGTCGTGCAGGGGCATGATGCATTTATATCTATCATGATCAATCGCGTTTGGAATGTAGGTGACATCGGACACTCCGAGGTCGTTGCCGATATCGAGAAGCCATTGCGCGATTACGACTTTGTGTAGCGGCATGCGCCAAGTTGCGTCGACGAAGGATTTCGGTCTCATCCAGGTTTCGTATCCCTGAACCAGGTAGAATTTCTCTCCCATTTCTTCAGGGCACCGAAGTACGGAATCCACCGTGAAACAAGCCGTAGCGAAAATTGCATCCGCGGGCGGTATGTTGCATGCGTCTGCGTTTGGAACGAACAGAACTTGAACTCTCTTATCCAAGGGGTGCCATCCAAGTTTGGGTGTCGCAATCCGGTCGCGAACAGCCAGTATCTTGGCGCGGCAGCGTCGGTATAGGCCATCTTCCGGAGGCGGCGAATTGTCGAGACGGCGAGGGTGGACGACGCTAACCTGATGTCCACGAGCGACGAAACGATTTGCATACTCGTACACCACTCTGGCGCCGCCGCTCGGAGCCCAAGCATAGCCTGGCATCAGGAACGTGATCCTCATTCAGTTAGAGTCCGCTGTTACCACTCGGCTGCACCACCGTACGTGACCTCCAATTCGCGATGACCGCAAAGCCCTGTTGCGCCAGTCCCTTTAGCGTGGTTCGCTCGCGGGTATCCACGGCAATCATCCAAAAGACACCCGCATAGACACCAAAACAAACAAGCAGCAGAAGACCAGAGGGAATCAGGGTTAAGTTCAACGACCGAACGACGAAAACGCATGCGAAGAGCCCAGCGCTGATACCTATTGCCCGGAACAAAGGGCCCGAGAAGCAGTCCCGAACGCTGAACGCCTTCATTTTCCAGGCGAACAGATATAGGAAGAAGCAATCAAAAGCCGTGAGCAGAAGTTTCGCGACCGCTGCGCCCTCGACTCCGCTGCGGTGCATCAGCCACCAAGCGAGCGCGATGTAAAACGGTAAGACGAGAACATCCAGAATAGCTTTTAATTCGGGCCGTCCCAACGCTTGAACCGAGGTATACGGAATCATCGAGAACGCATTCACGAAAAACAAGATCGCGACGATCTGCATGACTCCTGCGCTTTGTGCCGCGAAGGGAGCCCCCATCCATAGCCGAAGGATGTCATGCGCAAAAAATACGAAGACGGCCGTTATCGGTGTGAGGGCAAGCAGAATGTACTTCGCGGTTCTCGTCGTTACGTCGCGTACAGCTTCGCGTCCGCGGTCTCCGTGATAGCTGAAGTAAGGGAAGAGGGACGGTACCACGCTCATCGGAAAAATCAGCACCTTACCCACCACGTCGAATGGCACTGTGTAGTATGTGAGCATGCCGACTGACAGGATGGACGCAATCATGAAGCGTTCGATGTAACCGAATACCGGGCCAGTGATGTTTGACACCATGATCCAGCCACCGAAGACCGTCAACGGGCGAAGCGCTGCCTTTGAGAATCGTGGGCCCGAACGGAGTCCCGGAAACACTCGCATACACAAGAGCATGTAGGCGACTCCGCTTGAGAAACGAACGGCTACCAGGATCAGGATGACGCCCGGCACTTTCACGTGCAACGCAACCGCGAGTGCGGCCAGCGCAAAAAAGCCTACGCTGGTCGGCACTCTTACGGCATTGATAAGATCAAACCTTTGAGCGGCCTCCAATACTCCGCGGAGTGCATCGGTTCCAAGCATCATCGGCATCGAGGCACACAGAATGAACAGTCCGATGCGTGCCTCTTCTACGAACGATGGCGGCATTTTGAACACGCTTGTCACCGCCCAAGGCACAAAGAAAGCGCCCGATAACCCCACGGCCGTGCCGATACCGACGAGCAGCAGGAACGACGTCCAGACGATCTCCGGTACCTTGTGAACGCGGTCGGGACTGAGATGTTCAGCAACGAACTTCACCGTGGCACGGCTAAGACCAAGATTGAAAATACTGAAGTAGCCCAGAACCAAGTACGCGATCGACAGGATTCCGTATCCGTTTACACCCAGCCCATGCACCAGGTACGGAATGACCGCGATGCCCACGAGCATGGGCAATACCTGGCCTAGAAGGTTTAAAGCGCTGCCCTTTACGAGCAGCCTCTTGCGCTGTAACGTGTGCGCTTCCACAGGAATATTTCCGTGAGTTTGTCGATTGCCTGAAGACGAACTATCGAGGGTATGCGACAAGCGTGTTTGCCACCCCACGCGACAAACACGCCACCAAGCTAGCTAATCGAGGATCCGATCATCCTGGCTATTGAACAGTTGCTGTCAAGCCAGAGGGAGCCGATGGCCGGTTCGGTTTATCGGCGACGTATGCTCCAATGTCCCACGCCAGCGATCCTGTGACGCGACTGGTGGGCGTCCGTGTACCGCCTGCGCTTGTGTCGCTGGAAAGTGCGAGAAGAGTACCCGAGGCTAGGCCGGTAAGATTCATTCCTTTGCTCGCGCCAAGGAAACTGGAAGTTGGTACGCCGTTGCCACCGATACCGAGCGAGCTACTCAGATTCGCGACCGACCCGGAGTCACAGCCACAGCCAGACTGCCACGCGGCGAGTGTTTTCGCGTTAGTTCCCTTAAAAACCCAGTACTGGTTGCCGCCTCCGCTTTCGCTGGCGTACGCATTGTTTGAGGCAGTCAACGACTTCACATCTGCTGAGGGCAACGCAATGTATGTATTGAATCCGGAGAAGGCATTGTTTTTCACGTTGACGGCCGCACTCCCGCCATACGCGTCCAGATAGGTGATCGCGCCGCCGGTCCCTCCGCTACCCTGTGTGTTGATAAATGTGTTGTTGTAGATATTGAATTGGGAATTTGCGGCATCGGTGCGCATGCTGACCTCACCGTTTGATACCGCGCGCGTCTGAACAATGACATTGTTGTAGATGTTGTTAACTGCCGCCGCGCCCTGGAGGAAAATCCAGGCGGTGATGCAGCATTGGCCTTCGTTGCCGTCGAAAAGGTTGTTGTAAATATCCAATTCGCGTGTAACCCCGTATGGGCTACCGCTGTCCCAGAAATGAATCCCATCGTGGTGATACCAGTCTGCTGACCCGCTGTCCCAGTTCACCGAATCGTGTATATGGTTGTCATGGATCGACAGGGTGCCATACGTGCAACCCTTGCAGGGTCCGACGAACAGCCCATGGTCTATATTGTAAATCTCGTTGTCATAAATCGCTGTCCCGGTCTGTCCATTACTGAAATGAGAAACGATCGCACCGCCGGCGTCGTGGATAACTAAGTTATGGATCGAGACATTATTTCCGCTGAAAAGAATGCCTTCCGCAGAGGTAAATGCCGGCAGGCTAGTATCGCAGCCGCTTGAGCCCTCGCAGGGCGTATGGACGTACATGTCTGCGATCGTCAAATTCTTGAACTCACATCCTGTGCAGGGATCTGCGTAGATG
>JBOGNK010000067.1:0-4477 GCA_050747085.1 Candidatus Acidiferrales bacterium | reverse complement strand
GTGTTGGGATGGGTCGAATCGCAACATGGACCGAACGGCCCCAGGCTCAGAAACCGAGCGCGGGGCACCCTCAAAAGATACTCGCAAGTGAAGTAGCACGAGGGTATCATCCGCGTGTGCGTGCGGCAATGCGTGTCGCGTGAAAAAGAGTGTGGGCCACCCGCCCAATGAAAGGTAACTTCACAAGTGAAGTCCTTACCGAATTGCAGACTCTTGTCTCCTCAATTCCGGCAGGAACGGCGCGACTTGAAATGAGCAGTGTTCGACCCGGCCTTGACCTGTCGGGCGCCGAATTCGAGGTCATACCAACTCGCCCAGGGGCCGCCCGGTTTGCTGGCGACATCCTGGCTACAGACCTGATCCTCGCGATTGGTGAGGCGCGCCGAGAGTTCATTGGGTTTGCGCGAGGCGGGAATATCGTATCGGGAGCGACATGGTGTGACGAACTGCGTTGGATTTGGGAGGCGGTCGTTGCCGGAGGTTTCACGCAGCGCCATTATTTGGACTCCGGAGGAAGGATCATCGGCTGGGCGACTAGGTTCACAATACATGGGAGGCAGGTCGTTTTTCGGAATGGTCGCCGATCGGAGAAGTTGTTCGGAGAGGAGAGAATCAGAACCGTCACCTACGATCGCTATTTTTGACCCTACTGGTGGGCTCATTAGCGGGTAGCCACGGCACCTTTTTGTGCCGTGGGCTTCACTGCCGGCCACGGAGCCCACGCTCAGAAACCGAGCGCGGGGCACCCTCAAAAGATACTCGCAAGTGAAGTAGCGCGAGGGTATCATCCGCGTGTGCTTGCGGCAGTGCGTGTCGCGTGAAAAAGAGTGTGGGCCACCCGCCATCCCGGGAACAGGGGAGACTGCCGCAGCCTACTTCGCCCCTGTCTATGCAGAAGTGACAGCTGGGTACGGAGTCTTCTATAAGGAAACGAGCGCGGCAGCAAACGGGACATGTCACTGAAAAAGAAGCTTCGCGATCTTGCTCTCTACGTGCTGATCGCGGCGTGCGTCTTCACGCCATTAGTGCTTCTCGCAATTTTGCATGTCGCTCTAAATCGCACCTGGTTCATCTTAGCCGTTGCTACGGTTTTTCTGTGCGTCTTCGTCCCGAAAATGTACTGGAACCACCGAAAATCCGCAAAGCTCTGGATCTTGCTCGGGGCGCTCCTGATCGCCCATATAGTAGGCTTTTCGATCCTGCTTGAACGGCTCCCACAATTCCCGGACGTCTTGCTCCTAGCGGCAGTCCCCCTTGAGGCCATGCTCGTGGCTGCGGTAGTGAAGATTTCCCTCGACATCATGCCGCAACGCGTCAAGCTATGAGGACCGCCGGAGTGGTGGTAGGCGGTTTTCTGCTTAACAAGCTCCTCGCCGGGATTCGGTATGGGAATTCAGTCCACGGCTGGCCCCTGCAGTCATCCTAAGTCGCGCAGACGCAGATCGTGCTCAAGACGTAGAGAGTTCAGAACGAATGTTAAGAAGTTTACAAACCACTAGCTTTGAACTAATATTTCTCGACTCATTGTGAGCTGCCCCCGCAGTTTGCGCAGGGGATCAGACGACGTTTTCCTCGCTACCGTGCCGGGACTGAAGCCTGCCACGGAAGAGAGGTCCGTGCCGGGGCTAAAGCCCGGCGCTACGCTTAAGTCCACGGCGGCTAGGTCGGCGCGGAGGGCTTGGATTACGTCGACGCGGGCGGCGCGGGCTGCTGGTATTACGGCGGCAACGATGGCCGAAATGAGCAGGACGACGGCGGCGCGGATGACCGTCACCTTCCTGGGGTCTTCAATAGTCGTTCCAGCCGGAGAGCTTTCTTGCGGTATCTGCCACAAATCGAGTTATTTTTTGGCAGGATAATTAAACATCACGAAGCTGGGGGCGTTGGATCGCGCCACAACGATGTCCGGTCGTCCATCACGATTGAGATCACCGACCGCCATTCCGTAGATCGCGCCCTTGGCGTCGCCGAACGGCATGGGCTGGAAGTTTTTCCCAGACCCGTCATTGAAGTAGATAATCCCCGGTGTGCCGACATGGCCGACAATGATGTCCGCGCGGTGATCGCGGAGCAAGTCGCCGGTCGTCATCGAATATGGCAAGCCACGATTGGCCTCAAATCGAATGCCTAGACCGAAGTGGCCTTTCCCGTCGTTCAAGTAGACGAAACATCCCAAGCCTTCGTGGCACGCGGCAATGTCCAAATGACCGTCGCTGTTGAAATCCGCAACTGCAAGGGCTCGGGTTGACGAATGCGGCGGCCCCCACGGCTTTCGCCGAGTGAAGTTGGCTTTGCCATTGTTGAAATAGATCAGGCTCTGGCACGAATCTCGACAGGCATAGATGATGTCGTTTCTGCCCCTGCCGGCAATATCTCCAATCGCGACGGTCGCGGCGCTCAGCGAGTCTTCGAGCAGGCGACAATCGAAATGCAGCTTGCCGCCATTCAAGCAGACATAGCTTGGCACCATGCGATTGGCGACAACAATGTCGGGATAGCCGTCGCCGTTCAGGTCAGCAACAGCCGCATTCCTCGTAGGCCAGCGCGGCTCGCCGTAGGTTCCACCAATGGTGAAGTTGCCGTGGCCGTCGTTCAGCAGAACTAACTTTGGATCGGGCGAGTCGTTGCTCAGAACGATGTCGAGGTGACCGCTCTTGGTCATATCCGCCAACGAACCGGAGTAGCTCTTGGTCGCCTGACTCGGCAGGGGCGGCCCGGGAGTGAAATGCCCTTCGCAATCGCCGAAAAAGGTCAAAGTCCTCAATTGCCAGTGACGCCCCTTGACCAACACGATGTCAGGGCAGCCGTCGCCGTTGAGGTCTCCAATGCTGGCATTCGACGAGGTTTCCGAAACGGTTTCGAGTGGTACCGTTTGGAAAGAAGGCAGAGCGACCGGCGCTTCCTGCGGTCGAGAACTACCAATCTGCTTCGTTGAAGCAGAACTGTGCCGGAGCGGCAAAAGCAGTGCCCCCAGAACTGAGATGGCGAACCCGCAGAGAAATGCGCCGTTCTTCCTTGGGTTCAAAGTTTCAGCTCGCCGCCTTCCTTGCGCCCGCCTTGACCTTCGCCCAGCGCCGTTTGGCGGCTGCGGATATCTTCGCCCTTGCCGCAGGTGACATGACCCGCTTTTGCGCTCTGCCAATTCCATCGCTCGCTGAATTGCCGAGAGCGTTTGCAGCGGCTCGCAATCCATTCAACTGTCCTTGTAACTTACCCACTTGCTTTTGCAGCTTTCGTTCTTCGCGTCTGATCGTCGCTAGGATGTCCATTTTCCGATTCGCCTCCCTCTGAAAAAGAATCTATCTCAGCACGAATGCGGGCACCAGACGTAACTCGCAAGGGAAGTAGTCGAGGTATTTAGGTGTTGGCGCCCGAGGGAGCATTCGGATGACCCGCTCCGCGATTCTTGCCGCGTCAGAGCGCTTCGCTTTTTTCTCAGCTCGTGCGACACGCGCTGCTTCAGCATCTTCAGAACGGTTGACGGCCCCCCGCGCGGCGGTTCTGTCATCAGCAGATGAACGTGCTCCGGCATGACCACGTAACCGACGAGCTTGAATCCGTACTCGTTTCGCACTCGGTCGAGAACGTGAACGAATACCCCGCGTGCTTGCGGAGAGGCCAAGAGCGGAAGGCGGCGATAACAACTGAATGTGATGAAGTGCAGGTCGCCACGTCCGTAGACTCGTTTGAGACCTATCGGCATGATCGACCGAGCCCACGCTCACAAACCGAGCGTGGGGCACCCTCAAAAGATACTCGCAAGTGAAGTGGCGCGAGGGTATCATCCGCGTGTGCTTGCGGCAAGGCCTGTCGGGGAAAAAGAGAGTGGGCCACCCGCCATATAAGGTCTATCAATGTCCGAAATAAGTGATGCGAAGCGCGAGATTCAAGAGGCAAAGAAGTTGCGTCTGTCGTGGCGTACGAAGTTATTGATCATTGTCATTGGCGCGCCAACGACTTTTCTATTCGCTCTCTATGGAAGGTTAGAGTTAGCGTTGCCTTTGATGAATATCCTTGGTGTGCTTGGCTTGATGATTCTTTTCAAATGGAAGCTGAGGAAGCAAGCATGGTTTTGGATCACCTTGGCGGTAATCGCGGCGCTTCATGTTCCGTTGATTCTGTTTGTTCCCTGGGGTACCAAGTGGGTTCCTGCACTGGCGATCGCCGTCATCGCTTCGCTGGATTTTTGCCTGATCCTCTGGATTTTTGTTGTTGTCGAGAAGCTTATGGGGAAGCAGGATATAAGTGAAGGCCGATCGCGTTCCCGATGACGGCACGATGGAAATGGTTAACGGTACGACGGGCGGGGTGGCCCACTCTCTCGCACGTTAATCGGGATTAGAACTGTTGGTTTTGAGGGTGCCCCTCGATAAGAACGAAGGCGTTGTCAAGCGACACCTGTGCCGTTCAGTGCTGTTAGCACCGCGTGTGTGTCAGAGGAGTGGAGGACCGAAGCTCTGAAACTCTCGCGGTGAAT
>JBOGNK010000066.1:0-7060 GCA_050747085.1 Candidatus Acidiferrales bacterium | reverse complement strand
CCATAAATCCATACCATCACTGGAAGGTTTGCGCTGGCATCTTTCGCCGCAGTCCAGACGTTCAGATAAAGGCAGTCCTCGCTGGGGCCGTCGTCGCGAAAATTCATGTCGGCGTAAATGTTGCCCTGCATGCAACGGGCGCCGAACTTCGTCGCGTCTCGCACATCCTTCCACGGGTGCACTGCCTGCGGCGGACGCCAGCGCAATCTTCCCACCGGCGGCGCGGCATACGGAATGCCTTCAAAGATTCGCACCTTGCCGTCGTCGCTCGTCTTCCCCCGCACGACGCCAGATGTAGTGCGGACAACGTCGGCCGCATGTGCCGCAACGCCAAATAGAATCACAAAAATGAAAATCAGTGCGTGATGCAGACGAGCGCGTGCCATATGTCCTCCGCCATCAAACAAATGTTGGCGACAAGAATGTAGGGGGAAAACCGCACTGCGTAAACAGTTTTCATCCGCTGTCGCAGGGACCAAGCCGCCAAATCGCCCAGTCAAATTCAAACCTTGCCCCAAAACGCGAACGTCACCGCGCCGACCAGGAACAGAAACGATACCGCGTGGTTCCACTTCAGCTTTTCGTGGAAATAGAACCATGCGAACGCGCTGAAGACAACGAGCGTGACCACTTCCTGGATAACCTTCAACTGGATCAACGTGAACTCTCCGTAGCCGATCCGGTTCGCGGGCACCTGAAAACAATATTCGAAGAACGCGATCATCCAGCTCACGATAATCACCAGCGGCAGCGGCGAATCCCGGTATTTCAGATGGCCGTACCACGCCACGGTCATAAACGCATTCGAGCAGATCAGCAGCAGGACAGTTCTCATGACTCTCCGTGTTCTGGTGGAATCAGCGGCACGGCCGGGTGTCAACCTGTACCGCCCCTGTCCGGCGGGCTCGCGTGTCGTTTCGGATAATACGACCCTTTCGTTGCGCGGGAGACGACTTTGAATGTTCCCGCATCGTATGGTACGGTTTTAAAACGTCGCGGATTTTTTGCGATTGCAGATTTCTTTTGGGGGAACGAACATTTCAGCACTGGCATTGCTGCTTCTCGCCAGCCCGCTCACCCTTCTGGAGCAAACGAGTTGGGTTGCGCGCATTGTTCTGGCGATTCTTCTATTTCTTTCCATTTTTTCCTGGGCCGTGATCCTTCAGAAGTCCGCCCAGCTTGGCGGCCTGGAAGGAGGCACGAAGCGGTTCCTGCAAATGTTCCGTTCGGGAGCCTTGCCCGATCCGCGAACGCTTCGCGCCGGCGCCGGTACCACGCCTCTTGTCGGGGTATACGAGGCCGGCTACCGCGAATTGGAAGCGCAGATGGGTTCGCTTAATCAGCGCGCTGGAAGCACTGCTACGGCCGTGCGCACGGTGAAGAGTGCCAGCGCCATCGGCGTCGAAATGCAGATCGCGGCGGCCGATGAAGTCACGCGACTCGAAAAGGGCATGTCGTTCCTGGCCACCACGGGCTCGATCTCCCCGTTCATTGGCTTGTTTGGCACCGTTTGGGGCGTGATGGACGCATTCGCCAATCTGGGCGAAGCGGGCACCGCAAGCCTCCGCGCGGTCGGACCTGGAATCTCTGAAGCGCTGATCACCACCGCGGCGGGTCTTTTCGCCGCCATCCCAGCCGTGATCGCGTACAACCATTATCTCCATGGAATAAAGGGCCTGGCGAACCGCATGGACAGCTTCGCCGCGGAATTCGTCGCCCGCATTGAAACGTTGTACAACCAGTAGCCCAATCCGGAATTCGCTATGCCACAGATTCAGCGCGAAACAGGCACCGCATTATCCGAAATCAATATGGTGCCGTTTATCGACGTAATGCTCGTACTGCTGGTGATCTTCATGATCACCGCGCCGATTTTGCAGTCGGGCCTCGATATAAATGTTCCGAAGACGAAAACCGTGAAGACGCTCACCGAGGTGCGGATGGTCGTGTCGATCGACCGGTCGGAGAACGTTTTTTTGAACGACAAACCCATCAATATTCACGATTTGGGGCCGACGATCGTAAAACAGTCGCATGATCCGCAACATCGCGCCGTCTACCTTCGTTCCGACTCGACCATACCTGTCGGAACGTTTGTCACTGTTCTAGACGCGCTGAAGCAATCCGGCATCCAAAATGTTAGCGTGGTCACGCAGCCGCTGCAGGAACGCTCGCGATAAGATGCGTCCGGCGTCGGATGTTTTGGTGAATGGGTATCAAGCACGGGTGCTTTTCGCCGTGCGCAAAGGAAAAGCTTAAAAAATAAGATGTCATCGGTCGCCGCACAACGCCCGATCCCCAGCCTGAAAGCACCGCTGACTTATTCCGTTCTCATCCATGCCGTGCTCGGAGCGCTGTTGATCTATTCGGGGTGGACTCATCGCGGAGAGAGTTGGAGCGCGCCCGGCGGCTCGATGTCCGTCGGCATCGTGGGCAGCGCTCCGGCGATTCCCCTCCCCCGTCCTGATCTCGTCAGCCCCAACCGCACCGTCGACAATTCGAAGGGACTTTACAAGACCGAACCTGCTCCAGAAATTAAACAGCCAGAGCCGGATGCCGTTCCGATCACCAGATTCAAACTGAAGCGGCCGCTGCCGAAACCGAAAGAGAAACCAAAGGGATTTATAACGCCGCCGCCTCCGAAGTATCTCTCGCGCCCGTCGCGAGTGCTGGAGAATAAGACTCCGCCGCCGCAAAACGCCGTGCCTTATGGAGGCGGAGGCGCTCCCGATGTTCCATACAGTTCCAGCACGTTCCAGTTGAAGCCTGGGCAAACCACGCAAGGCGGCCTGACGTTTGGCAGCAACGGCGCAAACGGAGAATTCTCCTCGCAGTTCGCCTGGTACGTGCAGGCCGTACAACGAAAGGTCAGCAGCAATTGGCTGCAATCGACCATCGATGCGAATGTCGCGGTTGCGCCCCGCGTGATTGTGACGTTCGACATCCTGCGCGACGGCCGCGTGGCCAATGCGCAGATCACACGGTCGAGCGGTAATTATTCTGTCGACACTTCGGCGCTGCGGGCCGTGCAGAATTCCAGCCCGCTCAATCCGCTCCCGGCCGGATATTCGGGTTCGCACGTGAGCGTCGACTTTTGGTTCGATTTCCACAGATGACATCCCATTACAATCGCCGATTTTTGTCGCAAAATTCCAAGCGTTCAGCTTGTGGCGCGCTCGAAGCGCGACGTATTATTTCTTGTCTCAGAAAAGGCCTTTACTCATGACACGAAAAATCGCATTCCTGTCCGCAGTGTTATTTGCTCTGTGCTTGTGCGAGGCGCGCCCCGCCGCGGCCCAAGCCTGGTTCACCACCGGCACCGGCCTCGGCGTATCAAAAGCTAAGCTCGCCGTTCCCGATGCGGCCGTGCGCTCCAGCGCCGCCCAGCCCCTCGAAAAGACGTTTCACGACGTGCTGTGGTCAGACCTCGAGTACTCAGGCGTCGCCGATATGGTGAGCCCGAGCTTCTATCCCAAAGTAACCCCCAGCCAGCCGAGCGAGGTGCATCCGCAGGAGTGGTCTGCCGCGCCGGCGAACGCATATATGCTGGCGTACGGGAACCTGAACACGGACTCGTCCGGACTCGCGTTTTCCGGCTACCTTTCCGACGTGAGCAATGCCAGCGCGCCCATCGCGCTCCAAAAAATTTATCGAGGCGCCGTAACCGAAGCGGACGCCCGCAAATTGGCGCACCAGTTTGCCGACGATATCATTGCGCTGCTCGGCGCCGGCGTGCCCGGTATCGCGGACACGCACATTGTATATGTCCATGAAACCGGCCGGTCAGTATCGGAAATTTGGGAGATGGATTACGACGGCGCGAATGCGCATGAACTGACGCATCTCCACACGATTTCGCTGACGCCGCGCTGGTCGCCCGACGCATCGCGCGTCGCCTTCACCTGCTACGTCCCCAACAGCGTTGGCTCGCTCTCGGCGCAGATTTGCATGTACTCCATGACCTTGAACCGGCTGATTCACTTCCCGCGATTCCGCGGAACGAACAGCTCGCCGGCGTGGGCGCCCAACGGGCAGCAAATTGCCTTTATGTCGAGCCAGAACGGCGATCCCGAGATTTACCTGATCAACGCCGACGGAACGCATTTGCACCGCATTACGTTTTCGATCGGCGTGAACACTTCACCGGCATGGAACCCGAAAACGGGCAACCAGATCTTGTTCGTCAGCGACCGCGCCGCCGATGGCGCTCCGATCTTGTATGAAATGAACTCCGACGGCACGAACGTGATGCCCATCAAGCTGCCGGACATGGGTTACGTCATCGACCCGGCGTGGTCACCAAATGGACAACTGGCCGCATTCAGTTGGCGACGGCCCAATGGGAACTACGATATTTATGTGATGGACGTGGCGACTCATCAGCTCGTTCAGCTGACGCGAGACGAGGGTCGCAATGAACGTCCGAGTTGGGCGCCGGACGGACGACACCTTGTTTTTGAGTCGACGCGCACAGGCACGGTTCAGGTTTGGTCGATGCTGGCCGACGGTAGCCAGCCGCGGCAGCTCACGTTCAGCGGAGACAATTCATCGCCGAACTGGTCGCCTAAATGAAAATGAAGCGCGCGCACTCGAACGTCGCGTCGTTGTTATAGCGTTGCACGCGCGCTTGCGGCCTGATAGCGGGCCGCCACAAAACGATTTTTTCCAGGATGTACAGGCTCCGTACTCGTTCTCTGGGCGCAGTCTAGTCCGCCCCAGGATCGTGTGTGGCTTTCATAACTTCGCCGTCAGGCTCGATCGCGAGTCGGGCGGTGTTGGCGGTTCTGTATTTACGTTTCGGGACTCAAACTATCTCGGCGTCTGCTGAATGCCTCGCAGGAACGCCGAAGGAGGAAATGAATGCGGTCCAGTTCGTTACGGAAGGTGATGTTAACCCTCGGCGTCGCCGCGCTCGTGGTCGCAGGGGGTTGCAAGAAGAAAGTGGCGACGGCTCCGCCAGCGGCGACCCCGGCGGCGCCGCCGGCTCAGCCCACGGTCACGCTGAACGCTTCGCCGACGTCGGTCAACGCAGGCCAAACCTCGACGCTTTCCTGGTCGTCAACCAACGCCACCGATCTCGATATTCAACCTGGCGTCGGAAAGGTTTCGCCGGAAGGATCGACAGCGGTGACGCCGACGGAGTCCACCAGCTATACGATCACCGCCTCCGGTCCGGGAGGCAGCGCCACAGCCAGTGCACAGGTGACTGTGAATGCCCCGCCGCCGGCTCAGGCCGCCGCGCCGAGTCCGAGCGTCGAGGAACTGTTCAATCAGAACGTTCACGACGCCTTCTTCGACACGGACAAGTCGGAATTGCGGCCCGACGCCCGCGATGCCCTCACGAAGGATGCGGAATTTCTGCGCTCGTATCCCGATGTGCGAATCTCGCTCGAAGGCCACTGCGACGAGCGCGGCTCCACCGAATACAACCTGGGTCTTGGCGAGCGCCGCGCGGACGCAGCTAAGAACTACCTCGTTTCTCTCGGTATCGCTGCCAATCGCATCGACACCGTGAGTTGGGGCAAGGAACGGGCCTTCTGCACCGAACACAATGAATCTTGCTGGCAGCAGAATCGTCGTGCGCATTTTGTGATGGGCAAGTAACGGCAGTTTCCCGCCGGAGTTGCGTCGATCGGGCGCAACTCCGGAAGGCTACCGCGTCGAGCGGCTATGCAGCGTTTCCGCACGGCCACTCGCGCATTTTCGTCGGCCCGAACCAGCCACCGAGTCGATTTACCCTCACGTTTTGCGGCAAGCGAATACAAAGCAACGCTGCCGTGTGATAATGCTTCTATGCAGGTATTCCCACTCGCAGGCCACGCAGACGAGGTTGTAGCTTTCTCGCTCGCCGCGCGCTTGCGTACCAGGTAAGGAGGCACCGCTTTGCGTACAAAATGGGTTCTGCTCGGGATTGCATCTCTGTTCCTTGGCGCGCTGGGCGGAGCGCTGGTTGCGCCTCAACCGGCCGGCGCCGTCAGCAAAGAGATGATCGAACTTCAGGAGCAGGTTGCGCAGATTCTGCAAGCGCAGCAGGATCTTCGCAGCACGCTTGATTCGGGCAATGCGTCCGTAAAGACGCTCTTGCAGCAACAGGCGGAAGCAATCAACCACCTGAACGCCAGCATGGGTTCGCTGCAGTCAGCCGTCCAACAGGTGCAGGCGAATGCAGGCTCGCAGATCGGAACCGTCGCACAGCAGACGCAAGGTCTCTCCGATAATCTGCAGGATGTGCAGGCGCGCGTTGGCAAATTGCAACAGCAGATGACCGACATGCAGAACCTGCTGCAAAGCATTGACAGCAAAGTGTCGGCAACGGCTCCGCAAACCCCGCAGCCCCAGCCGAATGGCACTCAGCCCGGCTCCGGCACGAATGGACAGAATGGGACCTCTGCCGCGCCCGCCACCGATCCCAATGGCCCTGCTGGCAACAATCCGCCCGTGGCGACCACCACGCCGTCGCAAGGTGCTATGGCGCCCATCTCCGCGGACACGCTCTATCAGAACGCCCTGCGCGATTACAACAGCGGCAACTACCCGCTCGCGAATCAGGAGTTCTCCGACTACATCCGCAACTTTCCCCACAACGATCTCGCGTCAAACGCGCAGTTTTATCTGGGAGAGATCCTCTACGCGCAGGGCAATTACAAGGGCGCGGTCGACTCCTATGATGCGGTGCTTACGAATTATCCGAGCAGCTTCAAGCTTTCCGATTCGTTGCTGAAGAAAGCGATGGCGGAGGAAAGATTGCACGAACGAACCTCCGCTCAGCGCGACTATCGTCTCGTCGTGCGCCGTTTCCCCGGTTCGCCCGCCGCGCGCAAGGCAAAAGCTACGCTTCTGGAGATGGGTGCTTCTCGTTAACAGCCGGCTCTGCAAGCGACCCGGACCGAGATAGTTCCAACTGTGAAGTGTACCGACTGACCGTCGGAGTGCCTCAGCAACGATCGTCGCAAACCTCTGCTTTCTGCAATCGTCGGTAGTGGGTCAGTTTGAAAAATGAACCGCTCATTTTCTCTGAAGCTTGGCAACAAAAAGAAAATCTCCCGAGTAGGTATGAACC
>JBOGNK010000065.1:0-60074 GCA_050747085.1 Candidatus Acidiferrales bacterium | reverse complement strand
AAACCTCTGGTTTCGGCTGTGGCAGAAAATGGGAGCGGTTCAAAACCTAAATCCATGGAGCATGTTTCGCGCGCATTCATGGGGCAGGGAAGCGCGCGAAAGTGTCCAACCAACGGTATCGCGACGATCAGCCGTCACCGCAAGCTAGAGTTGCAGGCTCGCACCGCCTTGAGTCCCCGTATCAGCCGAGCTTGGACGACTGGAAGCTCCGATCTGGGAACTTACCCTCGCACCCGTCAATCATCGAATTGATTTCGACTGAGCTGGCGGCTAATAGGCCGCCGCTTACGCCATAGAAGAGCCATCTTTGCCCGAACGCGTAGCTCTCCACGCCTCGACTTACCCAGTCCATAACAGAAGGCGATGCCAGAAAAACGATTGACGATCGCGATGCCGAACATACATACTAGTTGGTATGTTACAAGAAGCAAGCAGGGGACGACGCATGAGGGCGTTGCGCGATCCGAAGCGCACACGAGAGCGGCTTCTGCAGGCGGCGTTTCGGGAGGTCTACAGATCGGGCTTCCAGAGCGCTTCTGTCGATACGATTCTGGCCGCCACCAACGTCACTAAGGGCGCGCTCTACTATCACTTCGAGAGCAAGGAAGCACTAGGGCACGCCATTATCGAAGAAGTCGTCGCAAACCTTCCGCGTGACAGGTGGTTGCTTCCTCTGCAGCGCAGCGAGGACAAGGACCCTATCGACGCTTTGATTGGCATTGTGCGGGCGATACCGTCTCGGCCGAGAGACGTAAAGGGCGGTTGCGCCCTGGTCAATCTGGCGCAGGAGATGTCTCCTCTGGATGAACAATTCCGCAAGCGACTCGAGAGGATCTTCCGTGTCTGGCAGGAAGGCATTGCCGCCGCTTTGCGGAGAGGGCAGTCCGAAGGAACGGTGCGCCGCGACTTGGATGCGGACGAGACTGCCAGCTTTCTGATCGCGATGGTGGAAGGCTACGAAGTGTTGGCGAAGAATGCCCAAGATGTGAAGGTGTGGAACCTGGGAATCAGAAACATCGTGGGATGGCTGAGTTCTCTTCGCGCGCCAGGCATACGGCACGGGTCGAGGGGACGTTGAGAATTCGAGAGCGGAGGTGCTTGTGATGCGTTACCAATCGCTTGGTTATGCTTCGTTAGTCCGCAGTGGCCGGCCCATAGTCGGCATCAGTCATCCCCTCGTGGAAACCAAGGACAGCGATTCGGAGACCGTGAAAACGGGTGAACCTAAACGAGGGATCTCTTCAACGAGCGGACCCGAACCGATCCCGGCGGACTACTCGCAGGAAACAGTGCCGGGCAGAATAGCCATCACGTCGAGGAGGAAGATTGTCTTCGTTGACCTGGCGGACGTCGTCGCGGTGGAGGCACGTTGCAACTACGTTGTGCTGCGAACCCTCTCCGGAGCACACGCCCTACGACAGCCGATATCGGCTATCGCGGAAGACATTGGGCGGTATGGATTCGTTCGAATTCATCGCTCAACGATCGTGAATGGACGTTTTGTGGAGGAAATCCGAACGTTAGCTTCCGGGAAAATGTTCGTGCACCTGAAAGGGCTAGGCAGCGGATATGACGTTTCACGAAAGTACCGAAGCGCGCTAAGACTCTTCGCCTCTCGCTGGACGTATGGAGCCCCGGCGTGATAGCGCGCGGAAGAGGAATTTCTTTCAAGGGCTCCAGCATCGGTCTGACTCTACCTCACAGCACGTCTTAGCATTGACGACCTGACATCGCACCAGACAATCAAAATCCCGCAGTTTTTGTGCTCCCTCTTGCGACGAAAAATGTCTGGACTGGCAAGAAAACTCTTCCAAATCGCGGAACTCAGAGGATCCCCTTCCGTTGGGTGGAGATCGGCTTCGGACTGGGAGCAAACGACTCGCCTTTGGTAGCACTTGGAATTCCCAAGCGACGATCGAGCATGCCATTGACTCCGCAGATTCATATCCTGCCGAAAACGTAATTTTCTAACTCACTGAAAATGCACCCATGCGGACAGCGTCCGGATTTGGCGCATGGCGTGCATTTTATTGACACCAAGCCGACGGTGCTTTTCTAGCGGCGAGCACCGGTGAGTCCATCTCACGAATCGAGAAGCAAGGGAGGGTGTATGCGAGGGCGTTTCTTGGGGGAAGGGTGTGAAAAGGCGGCGGCAACCGTCGCGCGACAGTGTTTCTTGAGCGGAAATGCAGACGGACACAGATGCAGGGCAAGGGGCAATCGTTCCCTCGCCCTGAGCGTCGCATCCATTTTTTTGTTCCTCTTTGCTGTGTGCGCCCTTTCCGTCCGCGGACAAGCGGTTGCGACCGGCACGGTTGTGGGCGTGGTAACAGATAACTCAGGGGCGGTTGTTACCGGCGCGACGGTAACTCTGATTGACAGCGCGACAGGCGACACGCGCAGCACCACCACCAATGACGTGGGGCATTACATTCTCCCCAACGTTCCACCGGCAACGTACACGATCAAGTTCACGAAGTCGGGATTCTCTGCACTGAATGTTACAAACGCGACGGTTCTCGTGGGTACGCAGTTGACCGAGAATGCCCAGATGAAGCTGGGGTCAGTGTCAACGACCGTGACCGTTACGGAGACAGCGGGCGCTGAGCTGCAAACCATGAATGCTACCGTCGGCAACACCGTCAGCGGAACAGCGTTGGAATCGCTGCCGGCGCTCGGCCGCGATGCAGGTACTTTTATGACGTTACAGCCCGGTGTGAGCCCAGACGGAGCTGTCGCTGGAGCGGTCGAAGATCAGAGCACATTCACTCTTGATGGCGGCCAGAACAGCAATGATATGGACGGCACCATGGCCACTTATACGGTGAGCTATGCGAATGATCCCACCGGCGGCGCCATGGGCGGAGCCCCGACAGGCGTGATGCCAACCCCGATCGATAGCGTCGAAGAATTCAAGGTCAACACCGCTGGCCAGACCGCTGACTTCAACAGCTCAGCAGGCGCGCAGGTCGAAATGGTCACCAAGCGGGGCACGAACAATTGGCACGGCACCGCCTACGAGTATTACCTCGACAACAACTGGGATGCGAATTCCTGGACCAACAACAACACCCAAACGCCTCTGCCCGATTATCACTACAGCCGGTTCGGTTTCGCCGGCGGTGGGCCTATCATTCCGAAGCAGATTTTGGGTGGAAAAACCTATTTCTTTGCCAACTATGAAGGGTTCCGCTGGCCCGACGTGGGCACATATGCCCACTCCGTTCCGAGCCCGAACATGGAGACCGGGATACTGACGTTCAGCGGAGTCAACTACAACGTCAAGAACTACGATCCGCGCGGCATTGGCGTTGATCCGACGATACAGGCCATGTGGCAGAAGTACGAACCACAGGGGACGGCAGCCGGGTGTGGTCCGGTTGGCGGCGGCTCGCGTTGCGATGGAGTGAACGAATTCGGATTCGTCGGGAATATCGCTCTGCCGCAAACGACCAACTTTGGCGTGACTCGTGTTGATCACGACTTTGGTACTAAATGGCACCTCAACACGACCTACCACTACTACAATGAAAAGCGGGCCACAAGCGATCAAGTAGACATCGGAGGCGCGTTCCCCGGCGACACGCTTGGCGTAGCAGCGTCTCTTTCGAATCGGCCACAACAGACTTGGTTCTACACTGCGGGCCTGACCACCAACATCAGCTCCAACGTCACCAACGATTTTCATTACAGCTATTTGCGTAATTACTGGGCGTGGGACACTGCAAACGCGCCACCCGAGCCGGGAACGAATTCGACCGGCGTGCTTGAACCTTTCGGCGAATCGGCAACCCAAGATCTGGGACCGTATAACGTGAACGCTCAACAGGTCCGCACGCGTTTCTGGGATGGTCACGACAATTTCCTTCGAGACGACATCACGGTTCTCCACGGCAACCACCTCTTCCAGTTTGGCGGGATCTATCAGCGCAACTGGGACTACCACCAGCGCAGCGACAACGGCGGTGGCATCAACTACACGCTGACATATCAGATCGGCGACACTCTGGGAGCTGGACAAGTGAACATGTCCAGCCTCTACGCCGCCGGGTACGCCGGAGGCGCTGCCAATGAGACCGCGGCAACTGACCGCGCTGCCGCCACTGTCCTAGGTATCGTCACCGATTCACAGATTGTCTACACGCGCTCGGGCGACAATCTGACACTTAATCCTCCTCTGACTCCGGCGTTCGACCAAAGCACTATCCCTTACTACAACGTTTATTTCAGCGATAGCTGGCACATGAAGTCTTCCTTCACCTTAACCGTCGGTCTGGGTTACACGATCGAGATGCCGCCTACCGAAGCTCAGGGCAAACAAGTCGAGGTTGTGGATCCCAGCGATCAGATGCTGAACCTAGAAGACTATTTGGCGCAGCGCAAGACGTTCGCCTTGCAGGGTCAGGTTTACAACCCCGAGGTCGGCTATGCCCTCGTCGGTAATGTGGGTAACGGACTGAAGTATCCCTACAATCCCTACTATGGCTCTTTCAGTCCGCGCATTTCCGCGGCCTGGAATCCTCAGTTTGCTGCGGACAGCATGTTTGGCAAGATTTTCGGCGTCAACAACACCGTCATCCGCGGCGGCTACAACCGGATCTACGGCCGGCTCAATGGCGTCGATCAAGTCCTGGTTCCGCTGCTCGGCGAAGGTTTGCTCCAGCCGACGCAATGCAAGCTCGCCTTGGCGTCAGGTGCCTGCGGTCCGGCGACACCGACTGCCAACACAGCCTTCCGCATCGGCGTCGACGGCAACACGGCTCCCATTCCACAACCGACCGCTACTCTGCCCCAGCCCATCTTCCCGGGCTTCAACAACGTCGCTGCAGCGGCAGGCCAAGGATTCGATACGAATTTCAGGCCGAATGCTATCGATTCCTTCGACCTTACGATTCAGCGCCAGCTCAGCCCGAAATTGATCCTGGAAGCGGGCTATATCGGCCGCCGCATCACTCACGAATACCAGCCGGTCAACATTAACGCCGTCCCGTACATGATGACGTTGGGCGGCCAGACGTTCGCCAGTGCTTATGCAGCGGTCGAAAGCGCTTTGGGATGCACCACGTCATTCGTGGCATGCGGCGCGAATCCTAACGTGGCAGTTCCTGCGCAGCCGTTCTTCGAAGCGGCACTCGCGGGAACGGGTTATTGCACGGGGTTCTCGAACTGCACCGCAGCCGTCGTCAGCCAAACCAATCCAAACGCACTTTCGGGGGCGGGTGAATTTGGCAGATTCATCTCTCAGTCTGTCTGGAACCTTTGGTCCGATTTGGATAATGGCGGCGTGGGAGGAGGACCGGGGGCAACGACGTTGCCGGGATGGAGCTTCCCGCGAAGTATGTTGAACACACCGATCTACTCACAATGCGTCGGTGCCCTTACGAATGGTTGCAGCGGACAGATGTCGGGCGGCGTAGCACTCAACGCCAGCATCGGCCACGGCAACTACAACGCTGCCTTCGCCTCGTTCAAGACTACCGATTGGCACGGTATCACCTCCCAGCAGAACTTCACCTTGAGTCGTGCGCTGGGAACTGGTGCGGACGTGCAGGCCACCAGCGAATACACGCCGGATGATCCGTTCAATCTCAACGAAATGTATGGGCGCCAGAACTTCGACCACACTTTTGTATATAACCTCTACATCAGCTACCAGCCTTCGATCTACAAGGGACAGCATGGTCTGATCGGACGCATAGCGGGCGGGTGGAGCTTTGCTCCCATCTTCACCGCAGGTACCGGAAATCCGCAAGAATGCAACACGCTGTCGGCCGATTCCCAGTCCTTTGGTTCGGCTGACGGCATCAACTTTGCGGACAATGAGAACTGCCTCTTCACGACGCGACCACCCAACCCCAGCGTTCACGAAACGTTCAATCCGGCCGCAAACGGTAATCCCGCATTCACAACGGTCAACTATTTCGCAGATCCAGCAGCAGTTGCCAACACGGCTCGCGCTCCCATCCTTGGTCTCGATCAGAACGATGGCGGCACGGGTGTGTTGAGCAACCTGCCGTACTGGAATATGGACCTCCAGATTAAGAAGCTGACCAATCTTTCAGAGCGGCTCAGCATCGAGACGCAGTTCATGTTCCTCAACGTTTTCAACCATCCACAATTCGACGCGGGTTCCACTGGCGACGACCCGCTGGATATCGGGAACCTTCCAGGGGCTTGGGGCGACAGTTCAGCCCAGGCAAACAAACCGAGGGCAATGGAGTTCGGCATCCGCCTCAACTTCTAGCCAGATTGACGTTGTAGTTGGTCATAGGGCCGTTCCGACTCGCCCTCGGGGCGGCCCTGTTCATATGAGAGCGAGTCTCGCGGAGCCGAGTTTCGGCGTATAACACTCAGTGCAGGCCCCCGAGGTTATTAACCCAAGAAGCTGAAAAAGGAGCATGAAATGACAAGGATCGCGGTGTCACGGCGAAAGCTGCTCGAAGCGGGAGCGTGTGCACTGGCTGGAGCGGCGGCATTGTCGATGATGCCAGACGCGCACGCGGATGTGGTGTCGAGCACGACAACCGAAGAAATCATCCGCAAATGGTACAAGACGTGGCAGGACGAGAAGACGGACTGGACACCATTCAGCGTTCTGCTGGCCGACAACTTTACCTTCAGTAGCGCCGCCGGCGACGACCACATCAGCAAGAGCGCTTTCAAAGCGAACTGCTGGGATACACAGATTAATTTTATCGGTCGATTCGATCTGGAGCGGTTGATCGCGAGTGGCAACGAGGCATTTGCGAAGTATCTTTGCCACACAAAGAACGGCAAATCATTCCGGAATGTGGAATATTTCCGCCTCAGAGAGGGGAAGATCGAGACCCTTGAGTGCTACTTCGGAGGGAAAGACACATTTCCCTCAGCAGTAAGCAAAGGCATGTGACGCTACCGCCCGTCTGCGCACGGCGACGTGAGCTTTCCGCGGGCATGGGTTGATGTCTTCGGAACGCCTGGAGGAGTTGCGGTGGACCATGGCTTGAATTGCAGTGACCCGGACTCTTGTATCGGCCAAGATAGCCGAGTAAACCGCTAACCGGAAATTCGCTCACGCGGTTTTCGAGGAGGGCGACGGACCGCAATAGTGAGTCAGGGAACCGCCATCACCGGGCGGTCGCTGTAGTGAGGGGCTTGAGGATCTCGTCGAGATAGTCGGGAGTGCCTGCGGACCGATCCAGATGAGGAAAACGCGGGCCGCCGTGGTAGTCGATTCGATGCGTCGAGAGCGTTTGTGCGTTTAGAGTGACGATTTCGATGGGAGCGGAATTCGAATCCGAGTCGCGTAACGCGCGCTTGAGATCATCGACCGAGAACTGCCGGCCATTGACGGCGACAATTTTGAAGTAGGGACTTATGCCACTCTGGAACGCGGGCATTCCAGGAATTGCGTCTATCACCGTGCCATCGCGCGCAACGCGGAGGCCGATGGAAGATGTGAAATCACCGCCTCCTGAAACAGCATCCTCCGCCGAGAGAATTTCGTTTGGACTGTCATCGTAAGCGAGCCGCCATCCGCCGCCTGTGATTCCTGCCATAGGAGCGGTGGGTTGAGTCGAGTCCAGCCGCGCGCGAAAGAACGACGGCCAATCGTATGGCGCGACGGCGTTGAGAGCGGCAACGAGATCGTCGAAGGTATATGTCTTGATGATCGGCTGACCTTCCGATCCGGCATAAAATGCGTGGCAGAAATCGTCCATAGAGCGCCGATCGTTGGTCAACTTGCGAATGGTGGTGTCCACATCGAGCCAGATGAGGACTGACTCCGGATAAAAATCGGTACCCCGTCTGTAAGACGACCATTCCCGCGGAGCGAAGTAGAGAATTTGCGCGGCGTTAGCCGTATTTTGAAGAGAGCGCCAGCGACGGCCCGCGCGATGTGACAGATTCGACGCGGTGAGCGCGATGCGTTCGCGCGACTGCTCAGGCGTGAGGAGTCCACTACGGGCCGTGAGAACTGTAGACAGATACTCTGTCAGTCCCTCATAGACCCAGAGCAGGTTGCCCTTCATCGGCTGCTGGAAATCGGGCGTGGCCAGGCCCTGTGGCCGCCGGTACTGGCCGTTCCACGAGTGCGAGAATTCGTGCGGGAACAAGCCGGCTTCGAGGAGTCGTCCGTTCGGATCGGCGAGCGCGTGCTGCGGGATGCGATCGTCGCTGCTTTCATGGTGCTCCTGTCCCAATCCCATTACGTTGTCGCTGAGAGTGAGCAAAAAGTGATAATCGCGAAAATGATGCGACCGGTACAGCGCATCGGCTTCGGCGACGAGGTGTTTATAGTGGGCGATCAACTCGGGCGGAATATCCAGCGCCCAGGCATCGTCAGAAGCAACATCGAGTTCCTCGGGAGGATGAACGCCGGGATTGAGCCGATACGTTCGCATGAACTCTCCGGACTGCACTGGCGAATCGATCAGCAGATCGAGCGCGACGGGAGCGAAAGTAATTTTGTTTCCGGATTGGCTTGCTATCGGAAGCGATGTGGCGAATTTCCACCCGCTGGGCAAGGTGAGCGTCGGATCGAACGTCAATTCAGCGGCAGGCCAGCCCTTTGGATAGAGCGTCACCTGATTCCACATCAGAATGAAAAGCTTTGCCGCACCCGATGCGCTGAAGTCGATGTTTGGCCCAGGCGTCGAAATCAGAAAATCCAGCGTGGCTTCGAGGGACGTGGTACCGGCCGGTATGTCGAGGTTGAATGCGTACATGTCGACCAAATCCTGATGCCAGGGAATCTCGTGGCCATCAGCGAAAAAGTGAAGACCGGCTACGTTCCAGATGGGACCGTCAGGCGAGTGATCGGCGGGGAGCCACTTGGGATAATAGAGCGTTAGCGGGCCGGCATGGACGGGGAAAATCAATTTGGCGTGAAGAACGCGTTGCGACACCTGAGTCGCGTCGACAGATATTTTGATTGGCCCTGGAGGGGGCGCCTGAGCGGCGGAAACGGCCGCCGGCAGGAGAAGCGAGGCTAGCCCGAGCAAAAGCGCACGAGTACGAAGTCCAACCCAGCCAGCCATGTGGATCCTCCTTGGGCGAAAATGCCCAGCCGTCGACTGTGCCCACGGCGAAAAGCCGCTTTTGAACCGAGATTTTGCAGCGACGGACGATGGCGCTGCGTATCGGTTCGCCCGAACACCTCAGAAGGTGAATTTACCCATGAACTGAATGTTTCGCGGGCCGCCTACACCGAAATGGGAGTCAAAGCTGCCGTCGTCGGCCGTAGCGCTGATGATCGTGCTCAAATCGGGCGCCGGTTCGGCAAAGTTCGGATGATTGAAAGCATTGAAGAAGCTGGTACGAAATTCGAATCCGAGCCGATCGCTGATTTTGAACGTCCTTTGAAGCGAGATATCCCAGGAATCCAAACCGGGAGCGACCAGGGGATCTCGGGGGCAATTGCCGAACGTGCCCGGGAGCGGGTCGGAGAAGGAGCTCACCGAAGCATAAGGTTGGGTGAAATCCTTCAACTGATAATGGATCGGGGCAACGCAGTTGTAGCGTTCGTGGAAATTGCCGACGCCGCTCTCATCGCCAAACGTGAGGAGTGGGGCCGCCAATCCATCGCGAAGCGTGGTGGTGCCTGAAACCTGCCAGTTTCTTCCGGCCAGTCCCAGGAACCCGTCCGACCGCGGTGAAGGAAAGGCGTAAACGTAGGTGATGAGCAAGGCGCGACGTTGATCGAACTCCGAGTTGCCGTAATCGCTTCTCAGATTTGCAGAGTCCTGGGGGACGTATCCGCTGGTGCCGAAAAAGTCCTCGACTTCAGAAGCGGTGTCCAGGTTGTGCGACCAAGTGAAGGCGATCTGCGTCGTCAACCCGTGGAAATCGTTCGAGCGCAAGACCGCCTGAAGAGAGTTGTAGGTGGCGAAGCCTACCGATGAGATGGTGTTGATCTGCGAGAGCGTGGGGAAAGTTGCGTTAAACGGACGAGCGTTCTGCTCGCAGACCGGGTCGGGCGGATTCGCGCATCCAGGGCCGTAGCCGGCGCCGAGCGGCGGCTGATTGATATCCAACAATTGCAGTTGGTGAACGCTGTGGTTTCCGACGTAACCAATCTGAAAGACAACCCGCGAGCTGAGCTCCTGCTGGATGTTGAGGTTCCATTCCTGCGTGTTCGGCGTTTTCAGATTTCGTTGAATGCTCTCGATGTTGAAGGGCGGCTGTGGAGCGCCCGTACCGAAAATAGGGACGCCGACTCCGAACGGGATGGGAGCAGACGGGACGATGGTGTAGCCCCCCGTCGGACCAATGGGATTCTGGGCCAAGCCTTCCTCAAAATTATTCAGAGGGATCGTATCGTAATAAATGCCGAAGCCGGAGCGGATGACTGTTTGGCGCCCGGGGATGATCGTGATGGGAGGCGCCCAGGCGATCGAAACACGAGGGCCCAGGTTGCCTTTGGGCGCGTTGTAAATATGTCCGCCGGGCAATCGCGAAGCTTCGACCAGTCCGGCAGTCGGATCGAACACGGAGAATCGCCGGCGAGATTCGTTCACGGTGGTGAAGAAATCGTACCGAAGGCCGACATTCAGGGTGAGCCTGGGATTGATTTTGAAGGTGTCCATTCCGAAACCACTGATGATGTTCTGATCGACGTTGGTTCGAGGGCTTCCTACACGCGAGATTGCGGTGAGATTGGGACCTGGGGTCGGCAACCCCGCGATCAGATCCACCAAAGCCGCAAGCCCGGGGTCCGATGTAACTTGATCTCCCAACTGAGAGCCCGTGAACGAGAAGATGCCTCGCGATCCGGCCAGAGTGTAATCCACATAGTTATGCAGGAGGTTGAAACCGAACTTCCACGCGTGCGCCCCGTGCGTCCAGTAGAAATCGTCCGAGATTTGGTAACTGGTGGCAATCCGTCCGCCTGCGCCGTATTGCAGGCCGAGATTGGAGAATCCGTCTGGGGCGGTGTCGCCGATGTCGATTTCGGGTATGCCGTAGCTCTCGGAACCAACGCCTGTGTTGAATCCAATTGTGGAGGGGTTTACGTCGGCATCGCGGCCTTTCTGGAACTGATCGAATCGGTTCCAACCAAGACGCAGCGTGTTGATGAGGGCGGGGTTGATGATATGCACTTCGCTGATAGCGAAGTTGTCCGCGACGGTCGGGGTCACGCCGAACCACGAATTGAGCTGAGAACCGCCGCCGGGGCCGGGCCCACCTCCTGGGAATTCATCTTCGCCCTCACCGTGCAGATAGCGCGCTGAAAGCGAGTCACGATCGGAAATCTTGTGATCGATTTTGAGTACGCCGCTATTGGGGCTTTGGCGGCCGCGATTGTCGACGACGAAGGGTCCGGAAATGCCGAGTGAGGAGTAAAGGCCGAGTATGTTCGTGCCGAGCTGATTTGGCTGGAGGCCCTGAGACTGGACCAGAGCCGTTGCCTGGGCAATTTGCGCCGAAGTCGGAGCGTTCCCGTGGAGCGTGGTACCGAGGCGAAGGCGGCTGCCGTCGTATCCCGCAAAGAAGAAGGTTTTGTCGTGCCCGTCGTAAACGTGAGGAATTACGACGGGCCCGCCGATCGTTCCGCCGAATTCGTTCCACACGAAGGGAGCCTTCGGGACTCCGGCAAGATTCTCGAAGAAATTGGCGGCGTCGAGAGATGCGTCGCGATGCAGTTCGTAAACGGAGCCATGAAGCTGATTGGTTCCGCTTCGAATGGTCACGTTCATGACGCTGCCGGAATTTTGGCCACTGTCGGCGCCGGCGTTGGCCGAAACAGTGACTTCCTGGATAGCGTCCAGCGGGAGGCGCGTCGCCGCGGTCGCGGAATTTCCGCCTTCGTTAATCGAGGGAAGATAGGTGGAGGGATCGGTGTCGGATGCGCCGTCGATATCGAAGCCATTCGACCGCGAGCGGGATCCATTGATGGTGTACTGGGCGAAGGCGAAATTGCTGTTTTGCGTGACGCCGGGCAGCACGAGCGCGAGGCGCGTGTAATCGCTATTGCCTATCGGGAGCGCCTGCACCTGCTGTTGGCTGAGTTGGCCGCCGGAGGAATCCGTTTCCGTCTGAATGAGCGCGGGTGCCGAGGTGACCTCGACCTGAGATGTTACCGAGCCCACCTCCAACACCGGGTTGACATTGTTGACCTGGCCCTGGGAGGTGACGATGTCCCTCACAATGATTGTCCGAAAACCCGCTTTGCTCGCGGCTAATTGGAACGTGCCAAGCGGAAGGCCTGGGATATTGAAGTCGCCGTTTGCGCCGCTGACAGCCGAGCGCTGCTGGCCAGTAGAAACGTTCGTCAGTTTTAGTGTGGCTCCGGGGACGGCGGCTCCTTGCGAATCGCGCACGGTTCCGGTGACGCGGCCTGGGAAAAGCTGGGCGGAAGCAGAAGCGCAGAGAGCGAAGAACAGGAACGCGAAAGTTGCAATGGACTGAGACCGAATTCGCACATGTCCCTCCGGAAGGTGCCCCGGGACGGAGCCTATCGCCGGGGCTACAGTATGTCAATGGTATTTTAATTGTATGCAATGTCAGGAGCCGATGCGGTCCTGCTTCTCAAAGAAAGGGCAAGCGGGAGATAGGTGAGAAGTTGTTGACGCATGGCCGGTGGAATTGATATACCCTCGGCATATTAGGGATATGCGATTATGCTATGAAGATCGCCACAGGGTAGGAGGTTCTCAATGCGTTCGTGGATCATTTCGCTGCTTGCAGTGTTATTAACATTCGCCGGAACAGTTTGGGCACAAAACACAAACGGAATCCTGGTGGGTTCGGTAACCGACCAGCAAGGCGGCGCGATCCCCGGAGCGCAGATAGAAGTGGCAAACCAAGGCACCGGGGCGGTGCGCAATGCAGTCACTGCCGCAAATGGTGTGTTTCGCGTCGACGCGTTGCCGGTGGGAGTCTACCATCTGACGGCATCGGCGAAAGGCTTCACCGACGGCGTCATCAATGCCATCGAGATTACCGTAGACCAGACACAGAGCGTCCGGGTGGTGCTTGCCGTCGCCGGTCAGGCACAAAAGGTGACCGTCACCGGGGAGATTACGCTGGTGAACACACAGACGACCCATCTCGGCGACGTGATCGGAGAAAACCAGGTTACGACGTTGCCGCTGAACGGGCGCGATTTCGCTCAATTAGCACTGCTCAATCCGGGCGTTGCAGCTTTTGGCGGGGGCGGCGGCCAGCAGGGCGGAGAAGGCGGAACCTCGGGATTTTCGTCCAATGGCCAGAGGTCGAGCTCTAACAATTTCATGGTCGATGGCATCGAGAACAACGACTATCTCGGCGGCTCGGTGGCCCAACTCCCCTCGATCGATTCCATCCAGGAATTCGACGTGCAGACGAACACATTCTCGGCCGAGTATGGCCGGAACAGCGGTGCGATCGTGAATGTGGTGACGAAATCGGGAACAAATCAACTGCACGGATCGGGTTATGAGTTCTTTCGCAATAATGCTCTCGACGGGCAGAATTACTTTGCGGACCCACAGCTTGAAAAGCCGGAACTCCGGCTCAATCAGTTTGGTCTCACGTTGGGTGGGCCAATCAGAAAAGATAAGACATTTTTCTTTGGAAACTATGAAGGCTTCCGGCAGGTGGCTGGAATCACGGTGCTGACCAACGTTCCAACGGTAGCAGAGCGACAAGGGATTTTCACGGATAACAGCGGCAATCCGGTTCAAGTTACGGTAGATCCTGTCGCCGCTCAACTATTCCAACTGTTTCCACTACCCAATACGGCGCAGCCCAGCGGAAATTTTGTGTCATCACCAACGCTGACGAACTCCACGAACCAATACATGATGAAGGTGGACCACAAGATCGGTGTGGGCGATAACCTGTCTTTTCGTTACAGCTACACAGGGTCTGACGTTTATTCGCCGTTGTCGGGAGGGCAGCAGTCGACGAGCTTTCCGGGTTACGGCAGCTTCTCAAATGGATCGGACCAACTCGCGTCAGTGTCGTATACAAAGATCCTCGGGCCTACGTCGCTCAACGAATTTCGGCTTGGATACACCCGAGTGGCAAATCTAGGATACAACGAGAAAACAGCTCAGGCAGCCACTTACGGTCTGAACACCGGATGGCCCGCCGACTCACCTTTGAATCTGGGAAATATCCCCTACATAGGCTTCGGGGGAGGATTGGTTTCGGGCGGAGGCAGCCTCGCGAATCTGGGAGGATCCAATAACAATCCCGGCGGAAGCTGGCAAAATGTCCTCCAGTTCACGGATGTCTTTACTCATTCGACGGCTCGGCACGACCTGAAATTTGGCGGGACCGTCAGTAATTATCGAATCAATCGCTTTTATGATTTAGATGAAAGCGGGAATATCATTTTCAGCGGCGGCCTGAATCCGCAGGGATTGAGCAGTCCCCTTGTGGATTTCGCCGAAGGCCTGCCGTCCAGCTCGCTGCATTTTATAGGCGATTCTTCGCGCTCTTTCCGATTAACGAACTATGCGGTGTTCGCGGAAGACAGCTTCAAGGTTTCGCCTCAGCTCACGATAAATTATGGACTGCGCTACGAACTGAGTACGGTCCTGCACGACGCCACGAATCGGCTGAGTACGTGGAGAGCGTCTGATTACCAGCAATACCTGTCGCCGACGGCAGACCAAACCGATTTAGCGGTATTGCAGCAATCGGGAATCGTGACCCAGGGGCAAACCGGTCTTTATAACCCTAATCATCGCAACTTTGCGCCGCGGATCGGGATCGCGTGGAGCACGAGAGGCGCCCACCCCATTGTGATTCGGTCAGCGTACGGCATCTTTTACGACTTCATCTTGGGGGAAATCCCGACCAACGCGATGCTGAATCCGCCTTACCTTCCGGACTATTACGATTCCGCGCCGTCGATCAGCTGGCCGCAGGCGTTTGCTCCCTCGGGCTTTCCAGTCCTCACGACGACCGCGCAGCAATTTTCAACGCCCTACGCGCAAGACTGGAACCTCGACGTACAGAAGGAATTGCCGAGCGACATGCTTTTCGAAGTTTCGTACGTCGGGACGAAGGGAACCGACTTGCCGCGGTTCGTTCAGATCGATCAGGCGTACAACACGCAAGCGGAAATCAATTCGCTGACTCCTGATCTTTATACGAGGCTGACGTTGATGGGTATTCCCGCGGGGCCGGCGGCCTTCCTGGCAGCAAACCCGCAGCTCAGTCCTCCTATTTCGCGGGTTCCCTACTTTGGTTTCGCTCAGATATTTCAGGCACAGAATGTGGTGAATTCGGAGTACAACAGCCTGCAAGTGAAACTGAATAAGCGCGTGACTCACGGCCTTCAGTTCCTGCTCTCTTATACGTACTCACACTCGATTGACGGAGCCTCCGACTTCTTCGGTTCAGGCGGAAACGGCGGAAATATTTTCCCGCAGAACGACTACGACCTGGCAGCCGAACGTGGGAATTCCGATTTCGATATTCGCCACCGGCTGGTCTGGAGCTACATTTATCAAGCGCCGAACCTGAAGAAGTACATGGGATGGCTGCCGTCGGCGGCTGGCGATGGCTGGTCTCTGAGCGGCATATTGACTCTGCAAACCGGGCAGCCGTTTACGGTTCTGACGGGCGGCTCGAACAGCGGCACGGGGCTGGGAACGGACAGACCGAATCTGACCTGTGACCCGAACCAAAGCAGCCATACGGTGCAGGCATGGTTCAATACCTCATGTTTCGCAGACAACCCGGTCCTTACGTTTGGGGATGAGGGGCGGAATATTCTGAGAGCCCCTGGCTTTGACAATTTCGATTTTTCGCTGTTGAAGAACACCAGATTAGGCGAACGCTTGAATCTGCAGTTCCGGGCGGAATTCTTCAACATTTTGAACCACCCGAATTTCGCCATTCCCAGCAGCACAATGAACGCTCCAAATTTTGGAGCGTTGTTTGAGACGACCGATGTTGCTCAGAATAACGTGGGACTCGGTTCGGGCGGGCCGCGCCTGATCCAGTTCGGGCTGAAACTGCAATTCTGAGCTGCACATCGCGCGGTCGAGGATCAGGACCAGCCTTATGAGAAAAGCATTCGCATCGGTCATTGTGGCTCTGCTCCTCCTGATGGGCGCAGCGTCCGCCGGCGCCGCTGGGAACGTGCAGAAGATAGGAGAGCATCTCTACGCATATATCTCCGCCAACGATGCCAGCTCGAATTCCACCTTTCTTGTGGGCTCGAAGGGAATCGTGGTGGTCGATACGGGACTGAATGCCGTGGAGGGGCAAAAGCTTCTCGACGCGATTCGGGAACAGTCACATGCACCGATCCGCTTCATTCTGAACACGCACTATCACCCGGATCATCAAGGCGGAAACGAAACGGTCGGTCCCGATGCGGTGATCATCTCGACGCCGTTCACGCGTGAGCAAACACTGCAGTGGATGGCGCGCGCAGCAGCATCGTCTTCCCGGCCTCATGTGCAATTCAAGCCGTCCAACCTGACGCTAGATTCAAAGATAACGGTGTATTCAGGCGAAGACGCCGTGGAGATTTATGCAGTCGGAGCAGCGCATACTGGCGGTGATGCGATCGCGTACTTTCCTCGACAGGGCGTCGTAGCGATGGGTGATGTTTACCTGACCAAAAGCTGTCCGGATATCGACAAGAGCGGCGATGTGCATCACTGGGTGAAAGTACTGGACTTCATCCTGTCGCTCAAGGCGACTCGGTTCGTACCAGGGCATTTCGAACTCGGCTCGCGCGCGGACGTCCAGCGATTCAGGGATTATCTTGACGACCTGTACAACCAAGTGCTGAAGATGTACAACTCTGGCGCGACGCTCGAACAGGTGAAGCGCGGGATCCATATGGAGAAGTATTCCGATTTCCGGCAGTTTCCGAAATTTGGAGCCACGTTTCAGAACAACGCAGCGGAAGTTTATCGCGAAATCTCCAGCCACAAAGCATCTCGTTGAAGCCAATTGCTGAAGACGTCAGGCGAGCCTGACTGGCGCCGGTGCTGTCAGGGGAAGGGCGCGGAAGCAATCTTTACGACAGTTGCGCTTCGCCGTAGGCAAGTCGCAGCACTTTTGCGCGCGACTGTATGATGTGCTCGCACATGAGACGGCGCGCAAGTTCGGGCTGGTGGGTACGAATGGCTTCAATGATTTCGGAGTGTTCCTTTACGGGAGCCTCGCCGTAATACCCGATGCCGATTGCTGCATACATTACGCGTTCCATATGGCACCGCATGTCGGATACCGCACGGACGAGCATAGGATTGCGTGTCAAGCTTGCCATGCCGATATGGAAAGCAGTGTCCGCCCTGATAAACCGCTCATAGCTGGCGCGATTTTGTGTCTCATATCCGGTCTGGGCCATTCCGACGAGTTCGTCGAGCAATGCCTCGTCGTTGGCTTTGCGTGCGGCGAGTTCAGCGCAGGAGCCCTCAATAGCAGCCCGGAATTCGTAGATTTCATTGATCCAGTTGATCGTCATCGAACTGGCAAAATAGCCCCGATTCGGGACGATACGGAGCAGATTTTCCTGTTGCAAGCGCACCGCCGCCTCACGGACTGGCGTGCGGCTGCTCTTATAGCGCTTGGCTAGAGCATTCTCTCCGAGAGCTTCGCCAGGAGGGAAAACGCCGCGAATGATATCCCGTTTGAGGCCCTGATAAAGACGCTCACTGAGCGTGCTGCGCCCATTTTGTACCAGGCGTGTAGAGCTTGTCGAACTGCGAGTCTTTGAAGAACGGCCGTTCGCCTTAGGTCCCTCCCTTCGTCTCACGTGGTCTCCTTTTACCTTTTGCCGAATTCAGAGAGTAAATGAGATTAAAGCAAAGCGCAAGAAATCGATGGCCCGAACTGTCCGCCAAGGTCCCGTGATCGCGAGAGCGAAAAACAACGATAATGAACACCATGCATGCGTACGGTATACAAGGATTATCTTGACAGCGGAAATCTTCCGAGTGTAGGTTCAAGCCGTGAAAGCCACCAGCGTAACAGCTTCTTCCAGGACCAAAATGACTGAACGCCGTCCATCGCCTTTCCCTGTGAGCAAACTTCGTTCTCATTTTCCATCTCTGAGGCAGCGCCCAAAGTTCATTTTTTTCGACAACGCGGCAGGCGCTCAGGTGCCTCAGGCAGTGCTCGATGCGGTGAACCATCACCTTCTGCAATGCAACGTGCAGCGAGGCGGGCGTTACGGAAAAAGCCAGGCGGTGGATGCCACGATTGCTGACGCACGTCGAAGCGTAGCCGCGTTGGTGAACGCAAATGACCCGAGCGAAATTTCGTTCGGGATGAATGCCACCTCGTTCATTCGACTGGTCAGCCTCGCAATAGGTCAAACCCTGGGTGATCGTGCAGAAATTGTTGTGACCAACATGGACCACGAGGCAAACATCGCGACCTGGCTGGCTTTGGAAAGGCAAGGAGCGACATTTCGTTGGTGGCGTGTCAGGAATGATGGGAATCTACACGTCGCCGACCTGGAGCCGCTCTTATCGTCAAGGACACGCCTTGTGGCTTGCACCGTCGCATCCAACGCGACAGGTTCGCAGGTTGATGTGCCTCGCGTTGCCGAAGCTGCGCATGCCTGCGGCGCCGAGCTTTTCCTGGACTGCGTGCATTACGGCCCGCACGGTCCCATTGATGTTCAGCAATTCGGCTGTGATTACCTGGTTTGCTCTGGTTACAAGATCTTTTCGCCGCACATGGGTTTTCTTTGGGGACGACGTACCTTGTTGGAACGCCTGCCCACCTTTCGTGAAGATTTCATCCCAGACGAGCCACCGGCAAAGATCGAAGTCGGCACTTATGTCTATGAGAACATCGCGGGCATGAATGCCGCTGTCACGTATTTGGAATCGCTTGGCACGCAAATCGCAAGAAACGGGGCAAGCGCGTCCCGAAGAGCGAACATCTTGAGTGCCATGAACGGTATTCGCGCCTACGAGGAAACGCTGTCGCGCGAGATGATGCGAGTTCTGGCTGACTGCGGGGCCGAGATCTATGGGATAAATGACCCGAATTTGGCCAGTCGCCGCGTCCCGACGATGCTTTTCAATCGACCGGGGATTAACCCTGCCGTGGTGGTAGAGGGAATGGCGCAAGCCGGAATAGGGATTCGCGACGGGCACATGTACGCTCCTCGCCTTATGCGCGAGCTCGGCCTAAGCGATGCCACGGGAGCCGTCCGTGCGTCACTGGTCCACTACAATACGATCGCCGAGATTGGCGAATTCGCGGCGGCATTGCGTCGGATAAAAAAAGGAGCCTGACCAGCACCACTCGCGCCGGGCCTGCCTGAGGTAGGACTCATTCTTGCGGAAACCTCCAGTCATTTCTTCGCGTGAAACATCGCTGGTGGTATGCGCTCGGTATACGATAGACATACTTTGAGCATTCGCGCTGCTTGTGATAAGCTCCGTCGCACTTGACGGTGAATATTGCGGAGATTGAATAGACATGCTTTCAGAAATGCAACTGCGGCAGATTCGCTCCCGGTTTCCGATTTTCCAACGCAAGGTCTACTTAAATTCCTGCTCTCAGGGCGCGCTGTCGGACGCAGTGGAGCAGGCTTTTCAGTCCTATATCGACACTTGGCATGAGGAAGGATCGCCCTGGGAACGTTGGGTGGAAAAATACGAAGCAGTGCGCGCTCAGTTCGCGCGATTCATCGGGGCGGAAAGCGCGGAAGTTGCCATCGTGCCCAGCGCTTCTGCGGGTATAAACGCAATAGCGAGCGCGTGTGATTTCTCGCGGCGAGAAAAAGTAGTGCTAGGCGAATTTGAATTTCCAACAATGGGGCACGTCTGGCTAGCACAGCAGCCACGAGGAGCGCGAATCGAGTTTGTCTCTGCGGATGGGGGGCGCATCCACACGGATTCATACGCGCAAAAAATCGACGATCGAACGGCAATTGTGCCCATAACGGGCGTTTGCTTCATGAATGGATTTCGATCGAACGTCGCGGAAATCACGCGGCTCGCCCACCTCAAAGGTGCATTTGCTTTCCTGGACGATTATCAGGACTGCGGGACGCGGCGGGTAGACGTGAAATCCGCAGACGTGGATTTTTACGTCAGCGGAACGCTCAAGTACCTGCTAGCAGCGCCTGGGGTAGCATTTCTGTATGTTCGTAAGAGTTTAATTCCGTCACTAACCCCAACAATCTCGGGTTGGTTTGCTCAAGACAATCCGTTCTCGTTTGATGTCAGGCGTCTCACCTTGGCGCCAGACGCTCGCCGCTTCGAGTGCGGAACACCTCCAATTCCCAATCTGTACGCGGCCAGCGCGGGAATCGCGCTGCTCGAGGAAATTGGGGTGGAAAATATCGCCGCTCAGGTGCGTGCACTTGCGCAGGCATTAGTAGAGGGTGTACAGGCGTTGGGCATACGAGTAAAAACACCGCTCGACACTCAAGGTCCTCTTGTGGTGCTCCAAACAACAGCCGTAGACGCCGTCATCGCAAGATTCGCTGCGGAAGACATTATCGTTTCAGGCCGTCACGATGGTGTACGTATTTCCTTCCACGTACACAACACGATGGATGACGTACAGCGAGTTCTTGAGTCGCTCAAAAAGAGCCGTGATCTGATGGTGCGCGAAACGCAAAACGCTTAGCGCGCTCATTACCGCTTCGTACGCGTGTTCTGCTGCAAGGAAGAAATGGTGAAAGCCAACAGTCAATCGAACGCGGCAGAAGTGTTGGAGAAGGAAAAGGGACTCTCTCGCGCGTTAAGCACTCGCCAGATGACAATGATTGCCATCGGCGGCGCTATTGGCACCGGCTTATTCCTTGGCAGTTCTTTGGCCGTGCACACCGCCGGGCCTGCGGTGATTTTGAGTTACCTCCTCGGTGCGCTCCTTGCGTTGCTTCTGATGGGTACTCTCTCCGAAATGGCGGTGGCGCATCCGACCGCGGGTTCGTTTGGGATTTACGCTGAGCTGTATATTAACCGTTGGGCTGGTTTCGTCGTCCGTTATACATACTGGGCCTGCCAATGCATTGCCATCGGAGGCGAGGCAACAGCCGTGGCGATCTATTGCGGCTGGTGGTTCCCTCAAATCGCACCTTGGGTCTGGATTGTTCTGTTTTCGCTCTTGCTCGTCATCGTAAACGCGAGCGGCGTGGAAAAATTCGGCGAGTTCGAATATTGGTTCGCGATGATCAAGGTTGTCGCCATCCTGGCGTTCATCGGCTTCGGACTTGTGGTCTTGCTGGGAGTCATACCATCAGCGCACGGCACGGGGTTGCGGAATTTTACGGTCGGCGGCGGCTTCTTCGCTCATGGGGTTAGCGGCATCTGGCTGGCAATGTGCTTCGTCATTTTTAGCTACATCGGCACGGAAGTGGTGGCAGTGACCGCGGGGGAGGCGGAAGTTCCCGACGTAGCAGTACCAAAGGCCATGCGCCAGATGGTCCTACGGCTAATCCTGTTTTATATCGGCTCAATGGTGGTTCTGATCGGCGTCGTGCCGTGGACGGGCATCCAGCCCAGTGCCAATGTCACCGCAAGCCCGTTCGTAACGGTTTTTCAGATGATGCATATTCCAGCAGCAACGAACGTGATGAATTTTGTGGTGCTCACGGCGGCGCTCTCAAGCATGAACTGCGACCTCTATTTGGCCACGCGCATGATTTTCTCGCTTTCACGAGGCGGGTACGCCCCGAGCGGTCTGGGCTGGGTGACAAAAAGAGGAGTTCCGCTGCCGGCGCTTCTGCTATCGACCACGGGGCTGGTAGTGGCAACGATTATCGCGATTGTGTATCCATCGAGCGCTTATGTCTATCTTTTTGGGATCGCGCTTTTTGGCGGTTTATTCGTGTGGTTCATGATCTTTGTGACACACCTTTTTTTTCGCCGTGCATGGAAGGCTCAAGGCGGCCGCCGGCTGCCAGTCCGGATGATCGGCTATCCATACACTTCTTTGCTTGGAGCAGCTTTGGTTGCGGGAATCATTGCCACGACCTGGTGGGTACCGGGAATGAGACCCACGATTTATTCCGGCTTGCCGTGGCTGCTCTTCCTGACAATCGCCTATCTATTGTGGGGGCGGGCGCGTATTGCGGAGCGTGTTGAGAGCGTTCCCGAAACTCTATCCGGGAAGGGGAATTCTTAATGCCCGGCAAGAAAGCTTCGAACCCGGTTTTTCAGGACGAATTTTCTTATCACGGAGCAAGGGGATCAAGGCGGAATCCGTCGGTGCCCTGCGCTTCAAACGGCAGTGTCGGAGGCGTAAAAATGAATCGCAATACGATTTTAAGTGTATGCCGCTATGTCGTACTTTTGTCGTTGGGTTGCATTCTGCTGGCTTGCGGCGCGTTCGCGCAAAGCTATCCCGCTAATTTGTACCAGGGGATGCGGTGGAGGCTGATTGGGCCCTTCCGCGGGGGCCGAGTTGAGGCGGCGGCAGGGATTCCGGGCGATCCGAATACGTATTATTTTGGCGCTGCAGCGGGCGGAGTGTGGAAGACGACCGATGGCGGCCTGATTTGGGAGCCAATTTTCGATCACGAGGGTATCGCGTCGATCGGCGCGATTTCGATCGCCCCTTCCGATCACAACGTAATTTACGTCGGCACAGGCGAACAGTGTCTGCGCAACGATATTACCTTTGGCGATGGCGTCTACAAATCAACCGATGCAGGGAAAACCTGGACAAATATCGGCCTGCGCGATACTCGGCACATTGCCAAAATCATAATCAGCCCAACGAATCCAGACGACGTTTACGTCGCGGCAATCGGCCATGCCTTTGGCCCCAACACCGAACGTGGCGTGTTCCATTCGACAGATGGCGGCGCAACCTGGCAAAAAATTCTTTATGTGGATGAGAACACGGGGGCAACAGATTTAGTCGCCGACCCGAAGAATCCACAGGTTATGTTCGTGGCCATGTATCAAGTCCGGCGAACGGCGTACAGCATGATTAGCGGTGGCCCGGGCAGCGGCTTATATAAGACGACGGACGGTGGAGCTCATTGGACGCATCTTCAGGGGCATGGCCTTCCGGGAGGAATTCTTGGCCGTATCGGGGTCACAATATCCGGCGCAGACTCGAATCGCGTGTATGCAATCATCGAGGCGAAAGTAAATGCGATCTACAGCTCAAATGACGGCGGCCAAAACTGGCAGATGGTCAACGACGAGCCGTTGTGGGTGCGCCCCTGGTATCAAAACCATATATTTGCCGATCCAAAGGATGTGAACACAATCTATTCGCTGGACGTCGGGCTGTTTCGCTCGACGGATGGGGGACACACGTTCAATATTCTGCCGCTGCATCATACGGACAATCACGATCTCTGGATCGATCCGACGAATCCGAGGCGAATGATTGAGGCAGACGATGGAGGCGCAACAATAAGTACAGATGGCGGCGCCACGTGGTCTCTCCAGAATAATCAGCCGACCGCGCAGTTCTATCACGTCACAACGGATAACGAATTCAACTACTACATCTACGGCTCACAACAGGACAGCGGCACGGTGGCGATTCGCAGCCGCACCGATTCAGGAGGCATTGGGGAAGCAGACTGGCACTCCGTAGGCGGCGGAGAATCGGGGTACATCTGGCCCGACCCGCGCGATCCCGAAATTATTTTCGCAGGGGATCACAACGGCCGCTTTACGCGTTACGACGGCCATACGGGTGAAGTTCAGAATATCTCGCCCTGGTTCGGCGCCCGCGCCCATCAGGCTTCTGACGTCAAGCATCGTTTCCAGTGGACTTCGCCGATGCAGATATCGCCGTTCGATCCGAATGTTCTTTATCTTGGCGGTGAGGTGATTTTCAAAACGACCGATGGCGGGATGAGTTGGTCGATCATAAGCCCGGACCTGACGCGCAATGACAAGTCCAAGCAGCAGTCCTCACCGGAGCCTCTCACGCCGGACAACTCGAGTTCGGAATACTACGACACCGTGTTCGCTATCGCTGAGTCGCCGGTCCAGAAAGATCTCATCTGGGCTGGAAGCGATGACGGTCTAGTGCACCTCACAGATGACGGCGGCAAACATTGGCGTGATGTGACGCCGAAGCTGCTTCCGGAATGGGCTCGCGTGAATATGATTGAGCCCTCGCCATGGGACGCCGGAACGGCATATCTCGCCGCTGATCTTCATTTCTCCGATAATCTTCATCCCCTGATATTCAAGACCACGGATTTCGGTAAGACTTGGACGTCAATTTCGGACGGGATCGCAGATCACGATTTCGTCCATTCCATTCATGCCGACCCCGTTCGCAAGGGATTCCTTTATGCCGGAACGGAACGAGGCGTTTACATTTCGTTCGACGATGGCGGCCACTGGCAGTCGCTGCGATTGAATCTACCGGTTGTCCCGGTTTACGACACAAGTGTTCACGGCAATGATTTAATTGCTGCGACGCACGGCCGGGCTTTCTGGGTGCTGGACAACATCACCCCGCTGCGGCAAATGAATGGGACAACGGCGTCTGAACCCGCGCACCTTTTTGTGCCGGCGGTAGCTTATCGCTTGTCTGGAGGGGGATTCCGGGGCCAAGGCCAGCCAGACAGGGGAGCGAATCCGCCAGTCGGAGCTGTGATCGATTTTTATTTGAATCCATCCAGCTCCGGCCAGGTAAGCCTCGATATATACGATGGCGAGGGGCAGCTGGTACACCAAGCCAGCGGTGAAATTCACCAGGGCGTCCGGGCGGGCGGTGAGCGCAGCCGGGGCCAACGCGGACGCGAACGCGAACGCTTTTCACCTCGTCCAGGACTCAACCGATTTGTCTGGGATTACCGCTTGGCAGGCCCTGCGGTCGTGCCGGGCATGGTCATTTCGGAAGCTCAACGCGGCGGTCCGATGGTGCCTCCGGGGAAGTATGAGGTGAAACTTACGGTGAGCGGTAAAACGTACGACGAGCCGCTCGTCATCAAGGCAAATCCGCGCGTCAACGTGAGCCAGGCGGACTTCGACAAGCAGTACAAGTTTGCTGTGGAGCTGCGCGATCGAGTAACGGAAGTGCACAACACGGTCAACGCTATTCGTTCGGCGCGGGCGGCGTTGGAGCAAGAGAAAACCGGCGCGGTCTCGCAGAAAGTCAGTCAGATCGAACAGCAAATGAGTCAAATCGAGGGTCAGCTCATCCAAGTGGCATCCGTCACCCGATGGGCCGACCTGGTTTATCCCATCGAGCTGGACGCTCAATATGCAGACTTGATGAATGTGGTCGAAAGCGCCTCTTCGGCTCCTCCCGCTCAGACGTACGAGGTTTTCCGCACTTACGAGGTAAAGCGGGAAAAGCTGGAGGCAGAATGGAAATCCGTGCAGTCACAAATCGCGCAGTTACACAGCAACTAGGATTGACGCGGATGAGACTGGGCCGGGCCCTGCGAGGGGCGGCCGAACTCGTGTAGCAAAAAGGGGCTTCGATGAACGCACGGCGTCTGGTGTTGCTTCTGGCGGTCGCTTTCTTCGTGTTCACAGGATGGCAGCCTGCGCACGCGCAGGAAATCCGCAATTTCGAGCACGCTCTCCGGTGGCGCTCGATCGGACCAGAAAGAGGCGGCCGTGTGACCGCGGTCGCGGGTCTCGTGCACGATCGCTTCACCTATTACATGGGCGCCACCGGAGGCGGCGTCTGGAAAACCGAGAATGCGGGCATCACGTGGGCGCCGATTTCCGATCGTTACTTTCGGGCCGGTTCGGTGGGAGCTATTGCTGTGTCGGAGTCGAATCCTAATATTGTTTACGTCGGAATGGGAGAGGCTTGCTTACGATCAAATATCTCCCGCGGGGATGGTGTCTACAAGTCCACGGATGCCGGAAAGACGTGGCGCAATATAGGGCTGCGCGACAGTAGTCAGATTGGGAGAGTGCTGATCGATCCCACAAATCCGGATTTGGTTTACGTTGCTGCGGTCGGCCATCCGTATGGCCCGAACGAAGAACGCGGAGTTTTTCGGAGTCAGGACGGCGGAGCTACGTGGAAAAAGATTCTGTACTCAAACGACAAGACGGGCGCCGTTGATTTGGCGGCGGACCCACGCGATCCGCGAACGATTTACGCAGCGACGTGGCAAGTGCTGCGCACACCCTGGGACATCTATCCGGTCGGGCCAGGTTCCGGGATCTACAAGACCACAGATGGCGGCGACACTTGGACGCGCTTGACGGACGGCTTGCCGCAAGATATGGGCAAAATCGGCTTGGCCGTGTCGCCAGTCGATTCACAGCGTGTGTGGGCCACGGTTGGAGGCGACAACGGCGGTGTTTACCGCTCCGACGACGGCGGCAAGACGTGGAAATTGCTGAACGGCAGCTTTCAAATGCATTCGCGTCAATATTACTACGCACACATCTTCGCCGATCCGCAGCAGTTGAACACCGTGTACACGTTTTCGTCCAAGAGCTTCTACAAGTCTGTGGACGGTGGCACGACGTGGGGAACAGTTCGGACTCCTCACGGCGACTATCACGACCTGTGGATTGATCCTCATGACGACCAGAGGATGATCAACGGAAATGACGGGGGCGCCACGGTCACATTCGACGGCGGCAAGAGCTGGAGTTCGGAGAACAATCAAGCCACCGGCCAATTCTATACAGTACGAGCGGACGCCGGCTTTCCCTATCGTGTTTACGGTGCGCAGCAAGACGACACCACGGTTTCCATACCGAGCACATCGGCCGCCGGCGGCGGATTTGGTGTCCCGGGCATGCAATCCGCCCCGGAGTTCGAAGAAGTAGGCGGGGGCGAAAGTGGCTACGTTGTTCCTGATTTGGAAAACCCAAACATCGTTTTTGCCGGCGCTTACTGGGGACTTCTGACGCGGTTTGACCGCCGGGCCGGTATCGCAAGGAACATCACTGTGTGGCCTGACTATCCGGGCGGGCGCACCGGCACGCAACAGAAATATCGGTTTCAGTGGACGTTTCCACTTGCCGAAACACCGGCGGATCCCGGAGTAATTTATGCCGGCGGGAACGTCGTTTTCAAATCCACGGATCAGGGAGCAAGCTGGACCCCGATCAGCCCGGATCTAACGCGAAACGACAAAACGCGGGAGAATGGCGGGCGGCTCGAAGACGTCTACTGCACGGTCTTTACGATTGCTCCGTCACCGGTCGATAAGGATACGATTTGGGCCGGCTCAGACGACGGCCTTATTCACGTTACGCGAAATGGCGGCAAGAGCTGGAAGGACGTGACACCACCGGCCATTCAGCCTTGGACAAGAATCAACGTTATCGACGCTTCCTGGCATGATGCAGCAACCGCTTATGCCGCGGTGAACCGGTATCAAATGGACGATTTCCAGCCCTATATCTACGCGACTCACGATTACGGCAAGACGTGGACGCCGATCACAAACGGAATTGCTTCGGATACGTTCGTTCGCAGCGTCCGCGAGGATCCGTCTCAGCCGGATCTTCTTTTCGCTGCAACGGAAGCAGGAGTTTACGTTTCGTTCGATCGCGGGGCGCAATGGCAGAGCTTGCAATTGAACTTGCCTATCGTTCCGGTCACCGACTTGACCATACGGGATGGGGACCTTATCGCCTCCACTCAAGGCCGAGCGTTCTGGATTCTGGACGACATTACCCCGCTCGAACAAGCCACGCGGGAAAAATCCGACGCGTCTGCGCGCCTTTTCGAGCCGCGCGATTCCTATCGCATCGCTCGTCGATTCCGCGGCGGTTCCGGCAGTGGACTGTATGAGGGAGGCGTCACCGTTGATTACTACCTGGCGCAAGCTCCCCAACAACCGATCACGCTGGAGTTCGAAACTGCGGAGGGAAAACTTATTAAGAGCTTCCGGTCGACGTTTCGCGCTCGGGAAACGTCGGGCAGGCGCTCTCGGCCAGGTCGCGGATCGCTCGCTCCCACGGCCCATCCGGGCCTCAACCGATTCGTGTGGGATATGCGCTACCCCGATGCAAGTGGTATCGACGGCGGCACATTCCTGATCGGGGGTTCGCTCAGCGGCCCTCAGGCAATACCGGGAGCATACAAGGTTAAACTTACGGCTGATGGTCAATCTCTGACACAGGATTTCGCAATCAAGAAGGACCCGCGTGTGGCGACGACACAAGCGCAATACCAGGAGCAACTGACGCTTGCTCTAGCCGCCCGCGACAAGCTCTCTGCCGCGAACGATGCAATCAATCAGATTCACGCCCTGGAGCAGCAAATCGAGCAGGCCTCTGGGAATGCAGGCAGCAGTACAGCGGTCTCGCGGACGGCGGCGAAACTGGACGATCATCTTAATCTCGTTTTGCACGAACTCTATGAACCCCGGTTCACCGGTTTCGATGATCAGACTTTGATTTACGCCTTGAAGATAAATAACCGCCTGGCCGCGATGGAGAACTATTTGGCGGGTGATTACGGTCCCACCGCTCAGGATGTTGAAGTGCTGAACGAATTGGGCGGCCAGCTGAATCGCATTCTGGCGGAGTTCGCGAAGATACAGGCCAACGAGATCCCCACGTTCAACGCGCAGCTCAAGACCGCCGGGATGCCGCCAATAGCAGCATCGTCCAGTCCGAGTTCCACGCAGCATTAATTGCGTGCGTATTCGCGGACCGCAAGAACAATGAGATGGAACGCAACGCGCAGCAACTGGTTGGTCGCCTGAAAGCAGATTTTTCGGGCGAGATTATCCGACCTTCCGACCGACAGTACGCGAAGGCGCGCGTTGTGTGGAACGCGATGGTCGATCGGACGCCCGCACTCATCGCCCGTTGTGCAAACGTCCGCGACGTGCAGGTGGCAGTTCGCGCCGCGGTGGCCGAGGATATTCTCACGGCTGTGCGATGCGGAGGCCACAGCCTGGCCGGATTCAGTTCGTGCGAGGATGGTCTGGTCATTGATTTGTCGTTGATGCGCGACGTGCTGGTCGATGAGGGTGCGCGTCTCGCTTATGTCGGTGGCGGTTGTCTCCTCGGCACCATCGACACCGCAACCCAAAAGGCGGGGCTCGTTTATCCCGCGGGTGTGGTTTCTCACACCGGCGCCGCGGGGCTGATTCTGGGCGGGGGAACGGGGTGGCTCACCCGGATGTTTGGCATGTCGTGCGACAATGTGCAGCAGTTCACTATTGTGACGTCAAACGGGTCGATCGAACGAGCCAGCGCGCACGAAAATCCCGATCTTTTCTGGGCGTTGCAAGGCGGGGGAGGCAATTTCGGAATCGTCACGGAATTTGTGTTAAGACTGCATCCTTTGAAATCGGTGCTGCTCGGCAGTTGCCGCTGGTTCGGCGATGATATTCTCCCAGTTCTTCGCGATTGGCGCGAATTCATGCCTCTCGCCCCCGATGAACTCAAGTGGAATCTCTCCCTGCGAGTGTTAACCCGCGACGGCGCTCAGAACGCTGGTGCGGTTCCTGCATTGACCCTATCGGCGGTGTGGTCGGGAGAGGAATCCGAAGGCCACCGACATCTTGCTCGCATTTTCTCGATCGGACGCCCCTGCGCGATTCAAGAGGAAACGATTCCTTACTTGCGCCTGCAAACCATGGCCGACGCCGAATTTCCCGTCGGCAGGCGTTACTACACGAAATCGGGTTACTTCAAAACGCTCAGCGACGATTCGCTTTCTAAAATGATAGAGGCATTGCCATCGGTTCCGTCCCCGAACAGTCAAGTCGAGCTTGCATATCTAGGGGGATGTGCGGCGCGCGTCGGGCCCGGCGAAACGGCGTTTGGAAGGCGCGACGCCCCTTACATCATGAATATTTTGGCGGACTGGCACGCCCCTTCGGATGATGCGGAAAACATCTCTTGGGTGCGGTCTCTGTTTGCAAACCTCCGGCCGGCCATGCAGCCGGGCGTGTACGTTAACTTCATGAGTGGCGACGAGGCCGAGCGAATTAAGGAAGCATACAGCGACCGGTGGGACCGTTTAGTGGCGGTGAAAACATGCTACGACCCGACGAACTTTTTTCGGCTGAACCAGAATATTCCTCCACTACAAAAGGAATCACTCCGTAGTCGCTCCAGTATTGATGGCGGAAGCGGTGCATGAGCGCCCTGCACGAGATCAGAATCTTCCCGCTCTCGGGAGTGCCGGAAGTAAAGGCAGGCGACGACCTGGCGCGGATCATCGCGGATACAATCCGAAAGCTGGGCTGGGGTCTTGAAGAAGGCGACGTTCTTGTCGTCGCACAGAAGATCATTTCCAAAGCAGAGGGCAGAATTGTCTCTCTTGATACGGTCCAACCTTCGGCGCGGGCGTCCGAATGGGCTGCCACGCAGGAAAAAGACGCGCGGCTTATTGAAGTTGTCTTACGCGAGGCAGCGAGCATCGTGAAAATGGAGCGCGGATTAATCGTTGCGCGTACGCGCCATGGGTTTGTCTGCGCGAATGCGGGCGTAGATTGCTCAAATACGGCAGCGGGTACCGCGACTCTTCTCCCCGAGGATCCGGATGCGTCGGCGCGGCAATTGCGGCAACGGCTCGGAAAGGAGTTCGGCGTCAACGTGGGCGTGATCATCTCCGATTCGTTCGGCCGCCCTTGGCGCGAAGGTCTGGCGAATGTGGCGCTCGGCGTGGCGGGCGTATCTCCGCTGGTCGATTATCGGGGAATGAGGGACGGGAGCGGAAATGTGTTGCAAATGACCGTAATGGCGCGCGCTGATGAAGTAGCCTCTGCCGCGGAATTGGTAATGGGAAAGACGGAGCGCGTGCCCGTGGCCATCATTCGAGGCATCTCCATGCAGGGTGCTTCGGGAAGCGGGCGGGATCTGATTCGGCCGGCAGATAAGGACCTTTTCAAATAACAGAGCTTTGCAAATTACAAGCCGATGGCGGTTGATGCCCATCGGAACCGAGAGCACACCTATGAGACTTGTCACGTTTGAACCAGCAGTTCGCCAAAAGCGAATCGGGGCCATTGCTCCTAACGGCCGAATCATCGACCTGAATCTTGCATACGCGTCCTATTTGCACAACGTTGAAAACGACCCGGCCGCATACCGGCTCGCGGATGCCCGCGTGTCCGCCAACATGCGCTCATTATTCGAGGGCGGCGATGCGAGCCTCGACGCGGCAAGAAGGGCACTCGCACATGCCCTGGAGTTGGGGGATCACGCGAACGGGCCTTCCGGCGAGTCTTTGTCCTTTTCCATAAATTCGGTGCGGCTTTGTGCGCCAATCGAACCAAAGAAGTTTTTTCACACTGCGGGCAACTTCCGCGAGCACCACGAAGAGGCGCAGAAGGCAGGTTTTTCGCATCCCGTGATGCCTTGGATCGTTTTCTTTCAAAATGTGGATGCGATTATCGGGACTGACGAGCCCGTTATCTATCCCGAGCACCTGACCGAAGAGCTGGATTACGAGCTTGAGCTTGCGGTGGTCTTGAAGAAGACTGGCAAACATTTCGATCCCAATCAGGCGCAGGACTACGTTGGCGGGTACGTAATTTTCAACGATATTACCGCGCGCGATATTCAGCGCCGGGAGATGAAATCGGGAGTTTTCAGTTTTTGCAAAGCGATCGACACCTTCTGCCCGTTGGGGCCTTGGATCGTAACAGCGGATGAAATCGCCGATGCGCATAACCTGGCCATGGAACTTCGCGTGAACGGAGAATCGCGGCAACGTTCGCATTCCAGCAAGATGTCCGTCAAAATCCCCGAGATCCTCGCCCACTATTCGGCGATGGGATACAGCGCCGGCGATGTTGTCTCCACAGGTACGGTTTCCGGCGTCGCAGCCTTCAGTGGAGATCCAAAGAAGTGGTATCTAAAGCCTGGAGACGTTATGGAATGCGAGATCGAAAAAATCGGAATCCTGCGCAATCCCGTAATCTCCTGGAACGATGCTTATAAGGGCGATCTTCGTACCGCTGGAAAGGGACAATGAACAAAGAACATACGAGATCCGATCAGAGCGGCGTCTGGACGAGTGAACTGAACCATACTCCAGGCGTTCGACCATCGCCTGACGTGGCAGAATCCATTCGTTTCTACGACACGACGCTCCGCGACGGTGAGCAGACAGTCGGAGTGGTTCTTGATCCGCAACAGAAGCTCGAAATCGCTCATCGCCTCGATGCTTTGGGTGTGTCGCGTATCGAGGCCGGGTTCCCGCGCGTGTCGGCGGATGATACCGAGGCATTCCGCTTGATTCTGGCCGCCGGTCTGAAAGCCGAGATTTGGGGATTTGCGCGATGCGCTAAGGCCGATATCGAGGAACTAATCCGGCTGGGCGTGAAATCGACGATCCTGGAGATACCCGCGAGCAACATCAAGCTGCAAGCATACGGCATTGAGCGAGGAGAGGCCGTCCGCCGCGCCTGCGAAGCGGTACGGCTGGCTCGAACGCATGGAATTCGCGTTGCATTTTTCCCCGTCGATGCCACACGAGCAGAATTGGATTTCCTTCGAACGCTTTATCGGGCCACCTGCGATGCTGGCGCTGAGGAAGCTGTGGTCGTTGATACGATCGGTGCCTGTGGGCCCGAGGGGGTGGAATTCCTGGTCAGCCAAGTTCGCGAATGGCTGGGGCGTGATGTGCCGGTGCATTTTCATGGCCACAACGATTTCGGTCTGGCAACCGCGTGCGCAGTGGCTGCCGTTCGCGCAGGAGCGACGTGGATCCAGGGGACCATCAACGGAATGGGCGAACGCGCGGGAAACGCCGATATTGGAGAGATCGCGCTGGCCCTCCATTGTATCTACCGCGTCCCAGTGAAATTGCGATTGGATAAGATTCGCGAAATTTCCGAGTATGTGAAGCAGGCGTCACGATACGAACTCGAACCGTGGAAGCCTGTCGTCGGAGGAAACCTTTTCTCGCGCGAGAGCGGCGCCGTGGCGAGCCAGTTCCACATCCCGGAAGCCATCGAGCCGTACTCGGCGGATTTGGTTCACGCAACCCGGCAAATCGTCCTGGGTAAAAAGAGCGGGCTCGACAGCGTCGCCCTGAAAGCGAAGGATCTAGGCATTCAGATCCCGGAAGAAAGACGGGCCGCCGTACTTGCCATGGTCAAGAGTAAGGGAATTGAAAAGCGCGGTTTGCTGACCGATGCTGAGTTCGCGCAAATCGCCACCGATATTTGCCAGCAGTAGGCTGGTTTAATGCTGGTGAAAATGCGGCAGCACGGCCTCGCCAAAGAGGCGCGCCTGCTCGTGCCGGTCGTCTCCCCATATTTCCAGCATAATATGCGAACATCCTGCATCTCTATATTGCTCAATGCGACGGATGCAATCCTCCGGCGTTCCAGCGATGGGAGAAACTTTCTCGAAAACGTCATCCGTTACGGCGCGGGCTGCAGCCTTTCTGCCTCCGTTTTCCATTGCCTCTGCGATCGGCCGAATCTCCTCAAAGCTCAAGCCCGCTTTCTGCAACAACACGTCTGCTGATCCACGAATATTCTGAACCTTGTTCGCGAGGTACATTGCCGCCATTTCTCGAGCGCCCTCGCGCCCTTTCGCACGATCTTTATTAATGCTGCCAACGATTACAGAGCCTAAATCGAGCGAAGATTCGTCTTTGCCTGCGTGCCGGGCCCCTTCGAGCATGGATTCGCGCGCATACCGCACAAAATCTGGGGTTGTTATACTGGCCGTTAGCAGGCCATCGGAATGTGAGCCAGCCATTTTCTGAAGCACGGGGCCTGTTGCTCCGACGTATATCGGTACGGGCGCACGCGAAGCATGGGCATCGGGCCGCAAAGCGGGGATTTGTGCCGAAAAGGCCTTTCCTTCGTAGTTGAATTCATCGCCGGCGAGCGCGCCCCGGATGATATCGATGCTCTCTTTCATAACCGTTGCGGGACTGGCCACTTTTCCCTTTTCGCCCTCCCCAATTTCCTTCATGAATATCTTCGATGCCCCCAAGCCGAGCAGGAAACGGCCGGGCCCCGCCAGGTCCTGCATTACCCGCGCTTCCATTGCGATTTGGACAGGGTGCCGGGTGTAAGGAGAGATGATGCCCCAGCCGACTCCGATCTTCTTAGTGGCATGCGCGACCACGGCCGTAATGGCGGTGGAAGACCTTGCCTCCATAGAATGCTTTCGCCACCACGGATAAGCCTCGGCAAGCCAAAACGTATCGAAGCCCGCCCGCTCGCAGGCCTGCGCCATCGCCACCGTTTCTTCCACCGGTTCCATACTCAACTGCAGCACACCAATTCGAAATGGAACTGCCATCGATCCCGACCTCCCGTTTAATTCACTTGAATTATGGATTCGTCCACGAATGCTCGAGACCCTTAATCAGCGCCCACATCGCCTTGTTGAGAGGCGTCGGAACGCCTGTTTTCTCGCCCCAATGCACGATGGCACCGTTCATGAAATCAACTTCGGTTAAACGTTGTATGAGCACATCCTGTAGCATGCTGGCATTGTGCTTTCCCGGAGCGTTCGCGCCTTTCTGAACCATGTCTCTCGGATTGCCGTGTAGTTGCACGCCCAGAGCTTTCGCAACAGCTTCACCTTCTGCAATGAGGTCATTGAAAAGCTGCCCGGTCGGCACGTACCGCGTTGCTGCTCCATGATGCAGCAAGGTCAGAGCGCCTACGGGATTGGTGGAGGCATTGAAAATCAGTTTCGTCCATTGCGCGCCACGGGCGTCCTCAAGCGCGATGACGTTCATTCCGGCGCGCGTGATCAAGTTGGCAAGCTCGCGAATGCGCTCGAAGGGGGTGCCGCATGGCTCGAACGGTCCGATCCATGTGTCCCCCTGTATATCGAAACCCACATGTCCAGGCTCGATTAAATGACCCGCGGGAAACGTGGTGCCGCGCATAACGAAGCGGACGTGCTCGGCGATGATCTCTTCGTTTCCGACTCCATTCTGAACGGAGCAGACGACGCTGCGGTCATCGAAAATTCCTGCGGTCTGCTCGATCGCGGCGCGCGTATGCGTGCTTTTTGTGGCAACAATGCCGTAATCGCAAACGGGAATTTCCGATGCTTTCGTTGCCGCCTTTACGGGCGAAGTAAAATCCGCGGCGCCAGAAATTCGCAGGCCGCTCTTTTGAATGGCCTCGATGTGGCTTCGGTTGGTGTCATAGGCGTAGACATCCACTCCGTCCAGCCGCGCCAGGTGTGCAGCAAAAAGGCTGCCGATAGCACCGCATCCAACAATGCAAATCTTCATCGCCCGCTCACCTCGGGCCTCTCGCCTCCACGAAAGAAAGTCCACCCTATGTCCGAGAGATTCTGTCCCTCGGTTTTTCCAACGCGATATGTGTCTTGCGTGTAGAGGCACACCTTTCCATCTGCATCGACCACTTGGGGGTGAAGACTGAAGATCATTCCTTCCTTCAATTCCACGTCGCTATTCGCTCCAATGGATGGATACTCGATCATCGTGGTTCCAATGGAATGACCCGACAGATGGCCCAGCTGGAATCCACGAGTTTTGAAAATCTCCGCGCACGCACGATGGACCTCGCTGGCCACTTTACCGTCTCGCATTTTCTTGCGCGCTGCCTCCAGGGCCTCGGGATACGCCTCTGCCATACCTGCTGTTCGAGCGCTGATCTTGCCGCGGATGAGCGGGCGCGAAAATTCCACCCAATAGCCCTCGGCCCCTGTAATCTCGAGCGAATATAAGAGCAGGTCGTCCGTTCCAACGACACGGTGCCCGGGAACTTTGAAATGGGCCTCAGCTTCGCCGTCCATTCCCGAAAGGATAATGTTCATCATGCGCAAGCCGGCGCCTCGCGCAAAGAAGCGCTCCACGGCGGGGGCCATAATCTCGGCCTCGGTTTTGCCCGGTTCATACGCCGCCACCAGCGCCCAAAAACCGTCGGTGATAATTTCCATGCTGTCGCGGATGCATGCGAGTTCTTCGTCGCTCTTCACGGCACGGACGAGATCGAAAGGCCGGTCAAAGGGTACGAGTTCGAATGGACCGGAGGAGAGCGCGCGATAATCGCGAACCGTCAGAATGAAGTCCATGCCGTAAACGCCGATACGCTTCCACCCCTTCGCTTCGAATTGCTCGCGTAGCCATTGGCCCGGCAGTTCAGCCCAAACATGCTGCGTCACCCAGGGCTTCGTCTTGTCGCCGATCCAACGCGCTTCCTGGGGGAAAACCAATGTCGGCTCTCCGTCGAGCGGAAGCAGAGCGCACACATAACGGTGGACGATTTCGAAGCCGGAAACATAGCGGATTGCGCCTTCGAAACCTGTGTACTCATTACCGCAGATTACGAGCGCGTCCAGTTCATGCTTTTGCATGCTCGCGCGGATGTCCCTGTATCTCCGCTGCACCTCTACGCTGGAGATAGCTGATCTTTGTTGTGTTGTTGTCGGCACAGGGTATCCTAGGACACGCCGCAGACGTCTGCTGCTGCCAGCGCGTAGATTTTGGTGATGTCGACCAAGGTTTGGATCGCAACTTTTTCACCCTCCGCGTCGCGTTCTCCGCTTGAGGGGCCGTAATTGAGGGTCTCGATTCCGTATCGCGTCATTACAGATGCGTCGGAGTCCCAATGCACGGTGTTTCGCTTTGGAGGGGCGCCCATGACGCGCTGATGATGTGCTTCAATGGTTTTTACGAGTTCGTGGTCTTTGTCGATTTGCGCGCCGGGAACGGAAACATATACCTCGAACTCGAGCCCATAGTCGGGGAACCGCTGGCACAGATCGAGATAAAGCTGCTTGGCGGATCGTCGCGCTTCCTGCAACTGCATTGTCGGAGGAACGCGGAGATCGAGACAAAGATCGGTGCGTTCGGGAGCGCGGCTCGCTCGCCACGGGTAACCGCCGCGGATGCAGCCGATATTTGCGATACCCTTCTTGCCCTGGTAAGACGACTTCTCTTCCCACGAGGGAATCCACTCCTCAACAGCAGAAAGCACGTCTTGCATCCGGCGGATGGAATTTTGCCGCTCGCGTCCGCTGGTGAATGCCGTGTGCACATAGGGGCCATGAGTCGTCAGCCGGACCCAGATGGTCCCGTAATGCCCGAGAACCACCTGCATGTCGGTCGGCTCACCCAAGATGCACATGTCCGGCACAATACCGTGGTTAACCATGTAGTGCGTTCCGACTCCATAACCGCGATACTCCCTGCCGATGAATTCATCGCTCCATTGAGTTTTTTCGATTTCGCCGACTACCGCTGCCACAAAAACGCTGCCTCCAAGCTTTATGCCGGCCTGTCGTAACGCTTTCACCGCGTGCAGATAGCAGACGAGCGCCCCTTTCATGTTGTAAATGCCGAGGCCATAAATCATTCCATTCTTGATGAGTGCGTTAGGCTTGTAACCGAGACCGGTCAAGTAGGTTTCACGGCCGCTGTTGGATGTATCCATATGGCCGTTGAACATCAAGTTTTTCCCCGCGCTCTTGCCTTCCCACAATCCCACTACGTTGGCACGGTCCGGTTCCACCTCCTGCCAGCTAACCTCGAACCCCATGTTCTCCATGGCCGCACGCATATATTTGCTCATTTGAAGCTCTTCGCCCGTTGGACTCGGGATGTTCACGACGTCGCAGGCCATCTTGACAATCTCGTCTTCGCGAATATGCGAGAGGATTCTTTCCACGATCTCGGGCTTTAGCAAAGGCGTTCTCCTGTCGTCTACCTTCTAAAATCGTCCGGGTAGGAGCAGAGTTTCTCGTTTCCGCTTTCGGTCACCAGAAAATTATCTTCAAGGCGCAACCCACCGCCGCCTTTCCAGTAGATTCCCGGCTCGACGGCCAGCACCATGCCCGCCTTTATCGTGCCCGCGGCTGCCTGATGAGAATAAGGCGGTTCATGTGCGCGGGCGCCCACCCCGTGAGCTACCGGGTGCGAAGGCTGGCCGGCATATCCCGCCTCGCCAATTTCGCGGCGGATCAACCGATCTATCTCCCCCAGAGGCGCACCATCGCGGACACAGTCCCTGGCATGACCGAAAATGGCCAACAGTTGGCTCAACAATTGTTCGTATTCCGGCGTGAGCTTGCCGGGACAGAGGTTCTTAGTCAGATCCGTCCAATACCCATCGGCGCAAACCCAGATTTCGACTAGCGTCGGTTCGTCCCGCTGCACCGGACGGTCGCCGGTCGCCGTGAAGGTTGCGATTCCTCTCCCGGACCAAACCAGCGTGAATGCTCGAGCCATTCGAACCCTGCCCTTGTAACCAATGCCCACCGAATGAATATGTCCCTCGATCATCGCTGCGACTTCACTTTCCTTCATCCCTGGCCGGATGGTCGCGCGCGCGTGCTCCATGCCCAGAGCGGCGAGTTCGTTCGCCAGACGCATACGCTCGATCTCCTGCTCCGTCTTGATCATGCGAAGGTCGGCAAGAAACGAGGCCGCATCCACGACTTCCCGTGCCGCGGCGCGAAATGAATCAAAATAGCCTTGAGTGGACAGGGAAGGTTCGCCCACCATACGGTCACAAATTTGTGAGAGCTGAGAGAGTTCAACACCCACGCGCCCCGTCAGTTTTCGTTCGCGCAGCACCTCCAGACAAAGATCCAGAGAGCGGGATGTCGGCGGGCGTGGATCCGCGGGATCGTAGAAGCGGAAGTACCGTACATCCGAATTCCAGGCCGTCCGTTTCGCTTCTTCGAACTGCGGCTCGATCACGATCAGCGTCGGTTCGCCTTCGCGCGGGAAAATTGCCAGGTCGTAGCCCTTCATCGTCCAGTAGTTGGTCAGATAGAGAACATTGTCCGGAGCCCGCACCACGAGCGCGTCGATATTGTCGGCTTCCATCTTTTGCCGAACCCTGCGCCACTTCTCTTCATCCAGAGGGTAGGACATCCGCCTTAGCTATGCTCCTTCGCGCTCCGCCTCAACCTCGACAGGTACGAGAGTCGGATCGCAAACTACTTCAAACCTTCTTTCCAGGATGATTCCTTGGCGAGAATCAAACGGTACAGAGCCGCATGCAGGGGCGCTGGCAATCCGGCGCGCTCCGCCGCACGAGCAATAGCGCCAACCAGGAAATCTGCCTCAGTTGGAAGATGATGCTTTATGTCGTAGAGCATCGATGGCGGATGATTCGTTAGCGCGCCTACCTTATTCATCTCCCAAGGGTCATCGTGCAAATCGATTCCCAATCCCACAGCCACGCGCTTTCCTTCGTCGATCAAATCATGCAGCAGATGACCGAGATCGCCCATTTCTCCTTCGGCGGCGAATGCGGGGCAGTGCGGCAACTCCGTCAGCGCCGCCACTGAGTTTACCGAAGCATTGAAAATCAACTTTGACCATTGCGCTGCCCGCGCGTCACGCAGAGCGATCGCCTTCAAACCCGACGCTGTGATCAAGCCGGCCGCTTCCTCAACAATCTCAAACGGCGTAGCGGAAGGCTCAAACGGTCCCAGCCACGTCGGCGTGTCCAGCTCGTATTTCACGTGAGTATCGCTCTGGCGCGTTCCGCTCATAAACGTTGTTCCGCGCATCACAAAGCCCTTGGTGTGCTTCGCAATGATCTCCTCGCAACCAAGTCCATTTTGCGCGGAAAGGATTGCACCGCGGGCGAAACAGTGCGCGACCGGCCGCACGGACTGCTCGGTATCATTCGCCTTGCTGCAAACGATTCCGAGATCGCATTCGGGCAGTTCGGCGGCAACCGCCGTCGCGCGTACGGATGACGTGAAACTATGCGTCCCCGAAACCCGCAAGCCCTGAGTGTTCAGCGCTCGTGCATGTTCGGGCCGCCGCACGACCGCGAAAACCTCCGACACGCGCGCTAGATGAGCCGCGTACAGACTGCCGATCGAACCGCATCCGATGATGGCAACGCGCCTGATCAAACGACCGCCGTGTTCATCGCGAGTTCGGGCATGCCGCGCCCGCGGCTACTTGCGCGCGTGCGGCTTTACGCCCAGCCCCGCGTGGCGATGAGACTTCGCGAGGTGAACAGAATCGAACAAGCTGCTGCCCGTATTATGCGAGTTCTTGATGACAACTCCGGCCGGGTAAAGTGCGTCCTGCAAGGCTGCGCAAACGGTGTGAACCGGAGCCGCGCCCCCCTCACCCATTCCCTTTGCGCCGTTGTAAGAAAATGGCGATGGCGTTTCAATGTGACCGTACAACAGGTCGGGCATATTCATCGCCGTAATCGGCGTGTAGTCGCTGAATGTGCTCGCCAGCATGTCCCCGTCAGGATCGTAGAAGCAGTTTTCCATAATCGCTGCGCCGATCCCGTGCGCTGTTGCGCCGTGCACCTGGCCCTGCACGATCATTGGGTTAATCGTTTTGCCGCAGTCGTCTACCGCGGCGTAGGCGAGGATCTTCGGCTGGCAGGTTTCGCGATCAACTTCAATCACCGCGATGTGCAGCTGCGACGCATACGTCAACGTTAGATTTCCATATTTGCGCTTGAGATCCGGGACCTGGAACGGAGCTTTATACACGTACCGGCAATTCAACGTCACATCGGCAAGCGACTCGGGAAGTCCGGCATTGTTCACGTTCACCAGGTTCGCCAGAGCCCAATAATTGATCGCCTTTTTCGTGCCCTTTACTCGGACTTCCGGACCCTGCTCTCCAACGTCGAATTCCAGATCTTTTTCGTTCGCTTTCAACGCGAATGCCGCGAGGCGGCGCAGTTCACCTTTTAATTTTTCCGCCGCGCCATGAATCGCCGACAGGCCGGAAACCGCGAACTGGCTCGCATAGGTCCCCGTATGACCCGTGTAAGCATTCTGATCCGTGTCGAAGCCGGGGCGAACGTTGACCATCCGCGGAGTGATATTCAGCACCTCGGCGACCACCTGGGATGCTACCGTTTCATGGCCCTGCCCTTGCGGCACGGAGCCGAGATTTACGACAACTTCGCCATAAATATCTAACTTTGCGATGGCCGCCTTTGACTGCCCCGAGTAAGGCGCATGCGGGTTGATAATTTGCGCTTGTCCAAAGTTGTTCGTTCCCGAGTCAAGCGTAGTCCCGATTCCAATTCCCATGTGGCGTCCTTCCGCCCGGGCGCGCTCCTGTTTTTTTTTCCACTCATCCCAGCCGACCAGATTCTTGGCAATCTCCAGCATCTTTGCGTAATTCCCGGAGTCATAGACGCAACCGTTGGGTGTTGTGTACGGGAACTCATTTGTCTTCACGTAATTTCGCATGCGGATCTCATCCGCCGGAATTCCCAGCGCGTGCCCGCACAGATCGATCACTCGCTCCAAAAACCACAGATGCTGCATTCTCGAATAGCCACGGTTGGGACCGACCGGGCATTTGTTCGTAACCACCTGAGTAAAATCGACGCGCATGTTCTTCAACCGGTAGGCGCCCGGCAGAACCTGCGCCCAGATGATGCAACCGAGCGGCTCATAACGCGGGTAAGCGCCGCAATCGTCGATGTGGCGGGACTCGATTGCTGTGATCACACCGTTTTTGTCCAGCGCTACGCGCGTATCCAGAAACACACGTTCATTCCCGTGGGCGCTGGCCAGCATGTGTTCCGAGCGAGTCTCAGTCCACTTCACCGGCCGGCCGCCGGCCTTCCGCGACGCCAGCGCACAGAGCGCCATGTAAGGGTAGTTCGTAATTTTGATTCCAAAGCTTCCGCCGATATCATGCGTCTGAATGTGAATCTGGTCGATGCGTACGCCCAGAGCAGGCGCCAGGAATTGCGCGGCAAACGCAGGAAAGGAATTATTGCTCCAGAAATGGATTCGGTCTTCCCGTGGATCCCATTTTCCTATGACGGCGTTGCATTCCAACGGCGCGCTCGTAAACCTATGAAAGTGGAGTCGATCAATTTCGACGATATGCGCGGCGCGGCGAAATGCCTCGTCGACGTCACCATATTCAAAGCCATCATGCCAGATGCGGTTTGTCCCCGCCTGTTCGTGGAGCAGCGTCTTGTCCTCATAGGCCGCCTCTGGATCGATGACCGGCGGTAGCGTCTCATACTCCACTTCGACTAGCTCGGCCGCATCCTCCGCTGCGAATTTGGAATCGGCAATCACCGCAGCGACCGGTTCACCCTGGAATCGTGTCTTTTCGATCGCTAGAGGGAAATCTTCGATTTTTCCACCCGCTCCCGGTCCGATCTCGATGAACGGCTTCACAAGCGCCGCGACTTCCTTGCCGGTGAATGTGCAAATCACACCGGGTGCTGCGGCGGCCGGCGACGCGTCGACTCGCAAAATTCGCGCATGTGCGGCAGGGGAGCGAACTAAGTTCATGTACAGCATCCCCTGAAGCTTATTGTCGTCAACGAAAAGCCCCATGCCCTGCACCAGACGAGTCTCTTCGATCCGCCGCACGGGCTTGCCGACCCATTTGGGGGCGGTCTCCGGTTCACGCTGCGCTTTACTCGCAGGCGCTTTCCCTTTTCGCAACTGGGTTACCTTCGATTTCAAAACACTCCCCCCTCGTATTACGATCCGAACCGCTAGACCAATGCAGCCTTCAAACTCTCAATCAAGCGTTCGAGATTTTTCCGCGCGAGTGGCTCTAAAAGGCCCCCTGCGAGAGCGGGGAGTCGCCCCGACAATTGTGACTTGCCGCTCCATGTCACCTTCGTGCCATTTCCGGACGGCGCGAGATCAAATCCAGCGCGAAGCTCCGTCGTCCCCCCGGGTACGTCTCCTTTACCTTCGTAAACTGCGTGCGACGGCCGACTTGCTTCCGCAAGATGCATCTTGATACGCGCATTTCCTCGAATATGCGAGATGCCCACGCGCAATGTCACCAAAAACTGCGCCTGCTCGTCCTTTTCCAGGCTCACGAAATCGGGCAGCAACGGGCAAAAGCGTTCAGGATCCGATAAGAACGCGTAGACTTCGTCAAGAGTCTTTCGTACCTCGAAGTCTCCTCCGAACTCAATCTTCATTTGGTTTCACCGTGGCTTCAGAATTCATAAGCTCCGCGGCCGCTCGAATGGCCTTGAAAATATTCTGGTATCCGGTGCACCGGCACGTATTGCCCCCGATAGCCTTACGGATTTGCGCTTCCGACGGATGAGGATTCTTTGACAGTAAATAGGCAGTCGACATCAGTAGGCCAGGCGTACAAAAGCCGCATTGCAGACCATGGTTCTCGGCGAAGGCCTTCTGGATTGGGTGAAGTTCGCCATTTCGCGCCAGACCCTCGACTGTTAGCACTTCAGCCTGATGTGCCTGGACGGCAAGTACGGTGCATGACTTAACGTTCGCGCCATTGAGTAGCACGGTGCACGCGCCACAGTAGCTGGTGTCACAACCAAGATGCGTTCCCGTGAGGTTCAGCTCTTCCCGCAGCAACTCAACCAAAAGCAGGCGCGGTTCGACCTTCAGATCATAAGCTTTACCGTTTACCTTAAGCTGAAGCCGCACCCGCTCAATTTCTTCCGACATATTCGTGGCTCGCCTCCACGTGTTCGCCGCGACTGCGGCGCAGAGCAATCCCAACTGCCCGTTTCAACAATGCTCCGACCAGAACCCGTTTGTACGCAACTGAACCTCGCATATCTGGCTGCGGTTCGGCTTCGTTCATTGCCGCTTCTGCGGCCGATTGGATCGCGTGTTCGGAAATGGATCTGCCACGCAACTCCGCTTCAGCATTTTTCGCGTGAATCGCGGTGAGCCCGACGCATCCGAGCTGAATCCGCGCATCCTCGCACGCGTCCCCTCGCATGGCCAGTTGCACCGCAACGCTTGCACTTGCATAGACGGAAGGGCATCGTTTGAAGGCCAAGTACGCGCCTCCGGAATTCTTCGGAGGAACCTTGATCCTTACTTCGTTCAACAGCTCTCCCACCTTCATCGCCGTCGTGTACGCATCAAGCGTAAAGTCTCTCAGTGGGATCGTGCGCTCGCCCTCCAAAGACACGCAGTGAACGTCTGTGGTCAGGGTGAGCAGGACCGGCGTCCAATCTCCGGTCGGATCCGCTTCCGCTACCGAACCTCCGATTGTCCCGCGATTACGGACCTGTGCATCCGCGATTCCCGCGGCACAATCATGCAAGATGGGAACCTGCTCGACAATTTTGGAATCGGCGATTTCGGCATGACGCGCCAGGGCCCCGATCCGGATTTCCTGATCCCGCTTATGAATAAGCGAAATGTCCGGAATGAAGTTTAGATCGACAAGCGCTGACGGGCGCGCCAAGCGAAGCTTCATCAAGGGAATCAGACTCTGTCCCCCTGCCAGCGCACGAGCGTCCTCTCCAAGTTCTGAAAGGAGACCGGCTGCCTCCTTCATGGAGGTCGCGCGATAGTACCGGAAAGCGGCGGGATACACTGTTCAATCCTCCACGCTCATTTTGCTAGCGGAGTAGTCCTCGCGATTCACGTGCAAGCTGCAACTCGCATATCGGTTGTATACCAAAAGCGCGGATATTCTAAGGCGAACCGAAACCACATTCAAGCAATAAACACCAGGACCACATTGCTTTCCCTCTGGAAATGTCACTTGTGTTCATCTATATTGCATTCGCCTTATCCATGAAACGAGTCAGAATTGTTCCTATTCTTCTCGCAGCCGGGCCCTCGCACGCATTCCCGATTCCGAAGCCCTTGGCGCTGTTTGGCGATCGCACCGCTCTGGAAATCGCTATTGAAAACTGCCGCTCGCTGGAGCTTCCAGTCGTAGTTCTCGGGTCCGATGCGGCACGCGTGCGAAAAGCGATTCCTCGTTCGACCCGGGTTACGGTGAATTCCCGCTGGCCTTCGGGACAACTCAGTTCGCTTCTCGCCGGACTCCGCCTGGTTCCGCGCGATGCAGCATTTCTCGTGTACCCTGTGGATCTCGTCCTGTTGACAAAAGATCTTGTTAATCACTTGGCCCAAGCTTTCCTAAAGCGCCATTCGGAACAGACTATCGTCATACCCATTCACAACGCTCGCGATGGCCATCCCGTCATTCTGGCCGCGGAGCTGCGTCCTGAATTGCAGCAGGCAACAACAGCCAGAGAGGTGGTAAATCGTGACGCTCGGCGCATCAAAAACGTGTCTGTAAAGACAGATGCCATTTGGACCGATTTTGATAGTCCACGATCCTACCGCGAAGTACAACGCGAATTCCTCAAGCGAACACGTGAGCGGCGGCGAAAAATATCGCGATGACCCTGCTACCGGACAAATGTTGTCGGGCAATTTGAATCTTAATCCTAGAGCCTTGATCTTGCGACTGGTAATATGCAGGTTGTATATCAGCTGGCGGAGAGGGGCAACATCGTTGCTGCTTTACTGCTTCAACTTGCTACTTGCGAACTAAATCCCAACCTAGAGGCGCGTGTGAACAGAAAGATTGCAATTATCGGCGGCACGGGAGCGGAGGGTACCGGGTTGGCATTGCGTTGGGTGCGAGCGCACGAGTCGATAATCATCGGTTCGCGCGACGCGCAAAAAGCCAGGCAAGTGGCAGAAGATATCAGGTCCAAGACGGGATTTTCGACGATTACAGGTGCGGAGAACGGTGAAGCGGTGACCATGGCCGATGTTGTCGTGCTGACGATACCGTTCGCCAGCCACGCCCCGGTTGTCAAAAGCCTAAGACAGTTCCTTCGCGCTGGCAGCATTCTGATAGATACAACAGTCCCGCTGGCGGCGGCTGTGGGAGGTGTGCCCACTCGCACCCTTGGAGTGTGGCAAGGCTCGGCTGCTCAGCAGGCTGCGGAGTTGGCTCCTGAAGGGGTCCTTGTTGCCGCGGCATTTCACAACGTGTCGGCAGGAGCTCTCAAACGCGATGAACCCGTCGATTCAGACGTCGTTGTCTGCAGTGATCATTCATCCGCCCTGCAGACGGCTTCGGAGCTTGCTGAGAAAATCCCTGGCGTGAGGGCGATCAATGGCGGCCCGCTGGAAAATTCGCGGCTTCTCGAACAACTGACAGCGCTAATCCTCTCAATCAACGGCCGTTACAAAGTACACCGAACCGGGGTTCGTTTCACTGGTCTGCCGGTGCCGCCGCCACGCTTGGACTGATCGCAATCGCTCAGCGGCCGCTTACGGCAGATTCGCCGATATCCACCGACGTGTCTCCGCGTGTGATTGCAATCTCCCTCGAAGTTCTATGAAGTCCTCCATCTCGTCCACGTCCAATTCGATTCGGGTGTTTCGCAGTACGTGCACATGGACAGACCGCTGCTGCGCCTCTGCCAAGTGCTTCTCAAAGCTATTTGGCCCAAATCGCGAGGGGAAGGCAGTTGGGGGCTGGCGTAAAAGCGCATTCGTACCCATTCCATCTCGCGAGGGCACGATCACCGCGGAAGGCGGCGTTCCCATGTGCGCGAAAATGGCATCGATGTCCTGCGCCTGAGCAAGCGGGATGTCGATGGGCAAGCGAAGCAACGCCTTAACGCCCCGCGCAGCGCAATACCTCGAAGCGGCATCCACTGAATCGCTTTCTGATCTCTGCTCTCTTTCAATGAGCGTTGTCCAACCCATGGCTCGGGCCTTCTCCAATGCAATTCGTTCGTTGGAGACCACGAAAATCCTGGTAACTTCCTTCACGTTGGCGACAACCTGGAAAAAATCGCAGAGCATTGCTTCAGCCAAGGTTGCGCGGTTCGATTGGGATAGATGCGATCCCAATCGCTTCTTTGATTCACAGAACCGCTTCACCGGTATCAAGATCGCTTTCATTGACTCACTGCCCGCGACGGATACGCCAACAAACGCAGGACCTCGCGCGCCAGCCTTTCTTTGTCCTCGATCCCTCGCATCACCGTTGGGGCAATCACCACGTTGATTCCCAGAGCTTCAATCGCGGATCGTTGTTCGGCGTCAGCAGAGTCCAAGACGAAGGTGCCGCAGAAATCGCGGTATAACGCCGCCACCCCGCGGGCTGAAGCTTCCAAACCGAGTTGTGCAAGCATTTTGTCGGACGGCCCCTTCAATGATTTCCCGGCGACGATTGGACAGACCGCCACCACGTCCCTCCTGCGTCTTCTCAACGCATCGCGGATCCCCGGTACGGCCAAAACTGGTCCAATGCTGATCAGCGGATTGCTCGGACAGATTACAACTCCTCGTGCTTCGGCGATGGCCTCGAGCACACCAGGGGCGGCCTGCGCCATTTCCGCACCGTCGAATCCGATTGCACGAACCGTCGGTTCAGCCCGCAGCTTGACCAGATATTCCTGAAAATTGAGCCGCCCTGACGTGGTTTCGATCATCGTTCGCACGGGTTGGTCGCTCATCGGCAAAATCTCTGCAAGGACGCCCAGCGCCTTCCGAACCGACAGGGCGGTCCGGGAAAGGGTAGCCCCCTCTCGCATTGCGGCTGTCCGATAAATGTGTGTCGCCAGGTCGCGATCACCTAAGTGAAACCATTCAGGCTGCCCATAAGCCGATAGTTGACTCAGCGCACAGAACGTATCGCCGCGGATGCCCCATCCCGCCTCTGGATTCACCACATCCGCCAACGTGTAGGTGACGATGTCCACATCCGGAGAGATGTACAAGCCATGCAACACGATGTCGTCTCCGGTGTTCACGATCGCGGTCAGCATCTCCGGATCCATGACGCGATAGAGGCCCAATAGAAGCTTCGACGCCCCTACACCTCCCGCCAGAGCTGTAATCTTCATCAGTACCCGGTCACCATGTGAGGCTCGCGAATCTCCGAGAAATGCGTCAAGCCGGCAAGTCGTTCCGTTCGAAACCGCTCCTCGGGCCAGCGTTCCTCCGTATCCGCCTCCTTAAATACCTTGCGGATGTGGTACAAGGTCGTGCGCTCTACAGGTGTTCGTGCAATGGACCGAATCATGGCCCGCAACTCTCCTGGCAAGACGGATTCGCCGAAGTTTGCGCCAGCCGCTTTTGAAATACTCTCCTCCATCAGCGTACCGCTGAAATCATTCGCACCCGCTCGCAGGCAATCTAGTGCCCTCTCGAATCCTAGCTTGACCCAGGAAACTTGAATATTTGGAATCTGATCATTTAGCAGGATTCGTGCGAGCGCATGCACCAGCAGGTCCTCATGCACGGTGTGCCCGGCCCGAGCGCCGCCCTTTTGGAACAAGCGTGTCTGCGAATGAACGAAACCGAGTGGCACAAACTCAGTGAATCCGCCGGTATCCTTCTGAATATCCCGCAGCAATAGAAGATGGCGAACCCAGTGTTCAGGGCGTTCCACATGGCCGTACATCATCGTAGCGGTGGATCGGATGCCCAGGCGATGCGCGGTTCGAATTACACGGATCCATTGCTCTACATTTAACTTGTTGGGGCTAAGAGCGCGCCGCACATCATCATCCAGAATTTCCGCCGCCGTTCCGGGAATCGTGTTTAGGCCCGCGTCCTGCAGCATCAGGAGGTAGTCGCGCAGGGGGAGTCCTGTTTTCTCCACTCCGTACGAGATCTCCATCGGTGAAAACGCATGCAGATGAAGCTCCGGCAAGCGAGACCGAATCGCCTTTAGCAAGGAAGCATAATAGTTTCCATCGAGATTGGCCGGCAGCCCACCTTGGATGCAAACCTCCGTAGCCCCTCGCTCCACCGCTTCCAACGATTTCTTCACCAGAGTTTCGATGGAATGGAAATAGGCCTCAGGCGAATTCGGACCGCGGCTGAATCCGCAGAAGGAGCACCCAACAATGCAGACATTTGTGAAGTTCAGATTTCGATTCACAACGTATGTGATGCCGTCGCCAATCGTGCGCAGCCGGAGTTCGTCCGCCGTGTGAATCAGCGCTGCAAGATCGCCGCCTTCGATGTGGCTCAGTTCGAGGCCCTCTTCCAGGTTCAGTTCGGTCCCTGCTAGGCTTTTCTCCAGTAAAAAAGCAATTCTCGGACGCGCTTCGGACAGCGCCTGTCGAAGATCGGTGTCTTGTGGCCTAACTTCGTTTATCTTTGCCATGGCTCAGATCGCCGCGCGCGCATAGCCATCGCCGCCAGCCAATCGATCGACGTATGGCTGAACGCGGCTATGAACGTACTCGCCGTGCAGCGCGAACTCTGGATATATCGCAAGTCGCTCGCTAAGCACATATCCAGCTGATTCGACATTCTTCGTCAGATCAGCGACCTGCGGCCACGCCGATTCCGGATTCACAAAGTCCTTGGTCACGGGCGATATCCCTCCCCAGTCATTGATACCTGCTCTTAAAAGCCTGGTGTAATCCACTGGCGTCAGATTCGGCGGCGTTTGCAGATTCATCGCCCCCCCAAAAATCAGGCGCGAGATCGCTAAGGTGCGTTGGAGATCCTCCAGCGAAGGTACGGGCGCGTTTTCCATACGAGTACCCGTTTTGGCGCGAAACGGTTGGACTAAAATTTCCTGGATGTGACCATACCTGTCGTGAAGGTCCCGAATCGCCAGCAGCGAATCGATACGTTCCTCCATCGTTTCTCCGATGCCCACCAGAATCCCCGTCGTAAATGGAACCCTCAGTTTCCCCGCGGCTTCCAAGGTCCGCATGCGAAGGGCCGGCGCTTTGTCCGGGGCCTTCCAGTGCGCGTGACCCGGCCGCAGAAGCCGCTTCGACAGGTTTTCAAGCATGAGACCGAGACTTGCATTCGATCGTTTCAGCCTCGCGATCTGGCCCTCGTCCATCAATCCAGGATTCGAGTGCGGAAGGAGTCCCGTCTTCTCAAGAACCATCTCCGACATGGCGACAAGATAATCGATAGTACGCTCAAATCCGTGTTTCTTCAGAAACGATCGTGCTTCTGGAAAAAGTCTCTCCGGCTGATCTCCCAATGTGAACAGCGCCTCCTTGCAACCTGCACTGCGCCCGTCTTCGGCGATCGCCAGGACTTCATCGGGGGACAAATATGCGGCGTGGTCTTGCGATGGGTCTCGACGAAACGTGCAATATCCGCAGTAATCGCGACAAAGGTATGTCAGCGGAATGAAAACCTTTTTGGAATAAGTGATCGTCCTGCCTTTTGATTTGTCGCGAAGGTTCGAGGCCGCGTCCAGCAGGCTCTCGAGATCGGCGGTCGCCAACTCTAATGCCTTATCGCGTGGGAGCCTCCCTGCCGCCGCCAGAGCTTCCACGTCTCCGCCATTCAAAGGAGCGCTGCTTCTCTCTTCAATTACCGGTCTCATCTCGGCGCCTATGTTACCTCAACTCATGTATACAGCCTACATGCAGAGCTTCGCGCACTTCGTCTGCCTGCGAGGCTGCCGTTCCGCACCCAGGCGCAGCTGGCTTCGTTCTGGGTGAGACACAACGGGCGCGCGAACGGCGGGAACTACACGCACTCTCCGCGGTGCTGTCCGCGCGAAACCAAAACGCGGTGATCGGGATTCTCAAATCTGCGCTGTCAATCCCAGTGTAATCCTTGTCACCATTTAAAGTGTCCTCACACCTGATTACCCAAACCCGACCTTTCGCGTTCGCCGACGGCCAAAGCCAACATCATTCGCAGCGATCGCGCACGCTGACATTTAGAATAAGGCACCATGATAATTTTCTGACATCAATGATCCCACACTCTGCCATCACTCGTGACGGGTCCGCGGTGGAGGAGCGCGCTGGGTTTGTTACGACAGAGTGTGACGCTCTCCACGTGCTGAAGGCCGATCATGACAGCTTGCGGTCCACGGCGCGTCCGCCATGTTTGGCGAGCTTGATCTCTGGGTGCGCTATCCAGCGTGGCCTCGCATCGACGGAGGTAGTCAGCCAACCGCTGCGATCAGAGGCCGCTGTCGCGTGTGCATTGAAGATGGAATGCACCCACCGGATCGGCTTTACGAAGTGTGAACACAATGCACAGTCGCCGCAGAAACTACTTCGATTTGGCGTCCTCCGAGGCAGTTTTGTGGGTAGGTGTCTCTGGACTCGGCGAGCGCGACCTCTCCATTCCCATCCGTATTAGACCGCCGCAGCGTCGCTAACGTTTCTATTGGGTATTCACGTTGCATATCAGTTGCGCTATACGCGCATACAAGTGTCACACAGGGTTGGATAAAATTATTCTTGACAACTGCGAGGAGGAGGAATACTTTCCGCCCAGTGTCGGTGCCCTGGTCGCTCCACGGAAGCGGGAAGCGGCGGGCAACGGAGGGTGGTCCCATGCGTCTTCGGTCACAGGTAGCCTTTTTTGGAGTATGTCTGGCTGCCATTCTGTTTCTTTCCACAGTGCCAGTTTTCGCCCAGGTAGACAACTTTGATCTGTCCGGGACGGTGTTGGATCGATCCGGGGCTGTGGTTCCCGGTGCAAGCATTTCGCTTCGCAATACCGATACTGGCTTGATTCGGACCGCAGTGACCGACGCTCACGGTCTTTACCGCTTCGTTGCGTTACCCGTGGTAGGTCACTACTCGATTGAGGTTAAGGCCAAAAGTTTTGTCACGGAGACGCGTACCGGGTTAGTTTTTCAGGCCACGAGCCAGCCTGAGGAGAATTTCGTTCTAAGTGTCGGAAGCACCGCCCAGTCTGTCACGGTGAGCAGCCAAGCGCCTCTGGTCGAAACGCAGAAAGCGCAACTCGGCAGCACCGTCGATCAACTCCGGATCGCCAGTATGCCGCTCAACGGACGGAATTATATGAATCTCGGGCTGCTGACCACAGGGGTTCATACCTCGGCGCTTCGGGGCGACTTATCCTTCAACGGCCAGCTTGGCCGCAACATCGACTATTTGGTGGATGGCGTCTCGAATAAAGTGAATGAGTGGGGCGACGCGTCTGCTGTCGGGCTTTCGCTTGACGTCGTGCAAGAATTTCAGGTAATCACAAACCAGTTCTCCGCTGAATTCGGACATTCCTTGGGCGGAGTTGTTTCGGTAGTGACGAAGAGCGGCACCGATAACTTTCACGGAACGACATATCTATATGATCGACCGGGCGATCTGGACGCAGACAACTTCCTGAGCCATGTGCAGACGCCGTTCGATCAGCAGCAGTATGGAGGCGTCCTCTCCGGGCCTATCATCAAAGGTAAAACGCACTTTATCGGCGGCTACGAAGGAACGCGCCAGAATTCGCAATTGACTGTTACCTCTCCAGTTCAACCGGGGAGTTCCCCCGTCTGGCTGAATCGGCAAGAGGCGTTTGGAAAGATCACCCACTTCATCACCCCGAACGAGACGGCCGATGTCCGCTTCAACTACGACAACAGTGAAAGTATCGGAGGGTTCGGGGGACTCGTGCTCCCCAGCGCTGGGACCGACGCGCAGCGCCGAGGCTGGGACGTGCAGGGAACGATTACCAGCGTGCTCTCGCCCACCACCGTGAACGAAGGGCGCTTCCAGTTTCAGCGTTTTCTCAACCAGTCCACTGACCTCTCGGGCGGGCCTGAATCCGTCTATCTAGGTTTCGCCACTTTCGGAGCTAACCCGTCCAGTCCGCAGGATATTCACGAGGATCGCATCCAGTTCAATGACAAGCTGTCGCACAATTTCGGCAAGCACGAGTTTTTTGCAGGCACCGATTTCTCGAGGATATCGAAAACTGGTGTCTACAACGCGGACTCGATGGGCGTGTATACCTTTGCCGCAGGCACGCCTTATCCCTTTGATCCCGCGAATCCGGCTACCTATCCAATTAACTTCGTTCAGGGATTTACCAGTCCTCTTCGACCTCTTAACTTGACTCGTGACTACCCACCTTTTCATTTTGCCGGAATCAATCGCAGCTACTGGGATCCCGACTTGTATGCGCAAGATCAGTGGCAAGTTACTCGGAACTTCACCCTTAATTTGGGCGTTCGCTACCAGAAGCAGACAGACTCGCCTTCGAACGATAACATCATGGCGCGGACAGGGTTTGCGTGGTCGCCTGGAACCAGCGGAAGGCTCGTGATTCGAGGAGGTTATGGCCGGTTCTATGACCAATTAATCGACAATGTACCTAACGATTCCGATTTGTTCGGGCTCATAGGAAACTTCAACGTCACGCTTACGCCTGGAGGAAATCCGGGCCTGTTCCCAACCTACCCCGCCATTTTCTCGTCGGCTCCGTCCGGACTTGGCCCTGCCCCCGGCCGGTCGGTCATCCTTGACCTGGGAGCTCTCCACCCCTCACTCGAACAGACACCCTACAGCGATCAGTTCAGCGTAGGGGTGGCGGACCAGTTGTCGTCCAACCTGGCCTTGAGCGTCGATTACGTGTACCTACGTGGCTCGAATCTGTTCCGCACGCTCGATTTCAATGAACCATCCTTCTTCGACACCGCTACGGGAGCGACCCGAACGACCGCCCAAGCTAACGCTACGCGCCCTTACGGAGTGCCTTCGGTTTCGCCGGGGCCGTTCGGGATTAGCGATGGAGGATTTGAGCAGATCCAGGGCGTGGTTTCCCAAGGATCTTCGCGATACGACGGGATCAAAGTGAATTTGAATAAGCGCTTCTCCAACCATTTCTACTATCAGGTGGCCTACACATGGTCGCGTGCGCGTAGCACGCAGGACGACTTCGGAGACCTGCCGTTTTCCACCGTGCCGGGCGTAGATTTCCCGTGGGGGCGTTCAGTCAACGATGTGCCGGAAAATCTAGTTATGAACGGAGAGTACCAGTTGCCGTGGGGTTTCTCCTATACGGGTATCTTTTCGGCCTACGCAGGTCTTCCCGTGAATCCGCTCGCTGGCGCCGATCTCAACGGCGATACCTATTTTAATGAACGTCCCGGTACCTTCGAGCGAAACAGTTTCCGCATCGGACCGCAGGTTGACTTGGATTCTGCCATTGCGAAGACGATCCGCCTGAAGAAGGAGAATACGCTGATGCTTCGCGCGGACGTATTCAATACGCTCAACCGCGAAAACGTTACTGGCGTGAACAATACCTACGGCAATAATCCGGGCACGCCACTGGTCACTTTTTTGGCGCCAACCAAGACGCTCAACCCACGTGAATTCCAATTCTCGGTGCGGTACAGCTTCTAAGGGGGAAAGTTGAAGAGGTTCTCGCTCTGTGCTTGCTTGCTCCTTGTTCCAGCAATAGCTGTCGCTCAATCGGGATCTTCCGCCGCTCACGCTGCCGCGCCGGCCTCGGCCCCGGAGATGGAATCGCTGGTGCACAACTACTTATGGCCTGCCTCCGATTCCGATTTCCAGTCAGCTAAGACAAAGGCGAGCTCGGATACGTCCCTCGTCGGCGTAAGCCGGATTACTTTCGAGGACTTTGAAGAGGTGGTCCGCCAGGGCCGGGGCGGGTATGCGAACCCTCCTGCCTTGGTCGATGGGCACTACCCCCTGCAGCAGCTTTCTTTTGCCGTTCCGGGCGGCGCGAAAATTCCCGTGCTTGTGCAACTCCCAGATTCGTACCGCCCGGATATTCCTTCGCCGCTTTTATGGGCGATGCATGGCGGGCCGCCCAATTCCGTCGCTCAGGCTCAAGCTGGCGCTGGCCGAATGATCAAGGTGTGGCAGGTCGCACAGGCTGCCGGCTGGATTGTCGCTGCCCCCGCACTCGTGACCTCTATCTCACAAGGGACCAGAACCAAAGAACGCTTGCCCTTTGAGGTGTTACATCCTGAGCAGGCGCGCGCTTTGTTCGAAGCCCTTCGAGCCACCTATAACATCGATCCCGACAGAATCGTTTCCACCGGCATATCTCTCGGTTCCAATTTCTCTCTCATTTTCGGCTGCTCTCATCCGGACTGGCTCGCGGCGATAGTTCCGGTTTCTACGGAGGGTGATTCGAGGCCGCAGTTGCTCCGAAACCTGGAGGACTTGCCCGTTTATATCCTTGAAGGATCCTTAGACAAGAACATACGTACCGTCACGGGGCCGCGAACACTGGCGGCCATCGTTGATGGCTTCGGCTTCGACCTGAATTATCGTGAGTTCCCCAATCACGTCCATGAGAGCTTCCAGCCGCACTACCCTGACGTGTTACGCTGGCTCGCCGAACGGCCGCGCAGGAATTTCCCGCGGGAACTGGTTCGGTCACCCAATACCTCGATCACGCCCGTAGGCCGAAGGCGGTATTGGATTGAGGCCGACACTCGACAAGCACTCGTGCGGGCCCGTGTGGACTCGCCGACGAGGATCGACATCACTGCTCGGTGGGCCCGTGATCTCAAGGTCTACCTCAGTGATCGACTCGTCGACATGGACAAACCAATCGAAATTTGGGTGAACGGGGAGCGAGCTTTCACGGGCCAGGTGCCTCGCTCTATCCCGACCGCGCTTGAGCAGGCGAGAGCCCTTGGAGACGAGGGTAGGATCTATGCGGCAGTAGTCGATGTGCGGGTGCCGCAGACCTCGAAAGCGATTGCAGCGGGCCGCCAGCTCGCTGACGAATGGAACGTGGATGCTCCCCAGAACGTATTCAGCTATTGGGAAACCTATGCTGGCCGAGCACTGGAAGAGCGATTCCCAGACGTAGGATTTCAAGGGGTCGAGACAAATGCGCCGTCACGCGCGGGGCTGGTTGGGGAGGAGACAGCAATTCGGGTGACACAGGTTGCCGCCGGCAGCAGTGTCCAGGCTGCGGGACTGCGCCCAGGCGACATGGTTTTGGAGGTAGGCGGCGAGCCGTTTTATCGCGGCCAGGGCGGAGTCACAACACTCCATACTTGGCTCATGCACGAACTCCGCGATCAGCCGAGACAGTACCCCATCGTGATATGGCGCGATGGTCACCGCTCAACATTCACTGCCCAATTCCAGCTCGGACATTACGCAAGTCCGTCTCCGGCTGGTCAATAGTGAGTATTAGGCGCGAGGGCGTGAGCGATGTATCCATATTCCACGACATAGGTGAATTGACGATAGGAGGCATTTACTCCGTGCTTGATAGACGAAATGTTTTGCTGTCGACTTTATTTCTTCTGATGAGTCTCGCCCTGGCAGGTGCGCCGATCGTGGGTGCGCAGTCCGCCTCGACCGCGTTGGTTTCAGGCGCCGTTAAAGATCCGAGTGGAGCTGTTATTGCAGGTTCCACCGTCACTCTTATTAACCACGGGACGGGAGTAACGCAAGCGGCCAAAACGGGCAAGGACGGACGCTACGTTTTTCCCGCCGTTAATCCGGGCGACTATTCCGTGAATTTCACGGCACAAGGTTTTGCGACGACCGTAGTGAACGAGTTGCATGTGGAGGTCGACAAAAACTACACGGTCAACATGTCCCTGCAGCTTGGCTCGACGTCCCAGACCGTATCAGTTTCCGAAGCGGCTAACTCAGCCCAGCTCCAGACGACGACCGCAACAGTCGGCGAAGTCCTTGGGGGTGCTTCGCTGGAAGCGCTGCCTGAATACACGCGCAGCGCCAGCGCGCTGCTGTTCTATCAGCCGGCTGTTTCGCCGACTGGTCAGATTGCCGGTGCTAGGGATGAACAAATCACGTTCAGCCTGGACGGAGGCGATGTCACCTCTGATCTGGACGGCAACAATACCTACGCGGCGCCTCCCGGCGAGCCGTCGCCTTCGCCGGTGGTACCCATTCCGGTTGAAAGCACACAAGAGTTTGAGGTCGCCACCACCAATCCCAATTCGACCTTCGCCCGGTCGTCGGGCGGCCAAGTCGCCCTGATCACGAAATCGGGCACGAACAGTTTTCACGGCTCGCTGTATGAATATCACAACGATGACGGGCTCAACGCCAATGGCTGGACCAATGATTTTCTGAAGATCAGGAAGCCACACAACGTGGACAATCGGTTCGGAGGCACCATCGGCGGGCCGGTCTGGAAGAATAAACTTTTTTTCTTCGCCAACTACGAAGGCCGCCGGTTCTACGACGACACCATCTTCAACGCCGTGATTCCCACCGCAACCCTCAAGGCCGGAATTTTGCAATTTCCGGACGCCTCTGGAGCTGTCAACCAATATTCGTTTCAGCCCGGCAACATTACGACCGCTTGCGGCGGCCTGTCGTGCGATCCGCGCGGCATTGGAATGAGCCCAACTATACAGTCGCAGTTAGCGCTCTATCCGAACGGAAACAATCCATCTCTGGGCGACGGGCTGAACACCACAGGTGACACGTTCAACAGTCCGACGCCCGTCCTCGAGGACATTGGCGTCGCTCGGCTCGATTATAAGATTAATCAGAAGTGGAGTGCTTTTGCTACGCTGCACGCTTCTGAGACTAGCCGTGTAGGCACCGAGCAGTTTAGCCTTCTGGGGCAACAGTCTGTGGCTGCGGATCCCCTCCGGCCTTGGTACGCAACCTATCAATTAACCGGCCAGCTCACGCCCACGTTGACGTCCGTGACGCACGGCTCCTATCTGTATGATTGGTGGGGCTGGACGCGTATCAATCCTGCACCGCTGGTGTCCGGGACCGACGAGGCTCTAGCGCTCGCTGGTGAAGGCACTGGCACCAGTAACAGCACCTCGAAGCTGATTGCCGATCCGATCGTGATTGCCACGCAGTCCGCTCGTTCGCGGTTTTACGACGGCCACAAATGGTATTTGGCACAGGACTTCAGTTGGACGAAGGGAAGTCAAGTTTTCCAGTTCGGAGGTTCGGGATATATCGCTCGCGACGTGTTCGAAAAGACCGATAACTACGCGGGCGGCCTCACCACTGGTCCGATCGACTACGTCGAATCGACCGGTAATGGCAGTGCCGAGTACTTGAACATTCCAGCTTCCGATCGTCCGGCGACCTGCGGCGGATCGGTCACTACGAACTGCTTAACTTCTGCAAACGTTTTACGATACAACGAACTATATGCTTCGGTTTTGGGACTGGTCGACCGCAGTTCCCAGGTTCTGACTCGGGATGGCAGTTTCCAGCCAAATTCGCTTGGCACACCCCTGATCTCTCATACGTTGATTCCGGCTGCCAACGCGTATTTTCAAGATATCTGGCAGGCGCGCAAAAATCTCGTAATCACTGGGGGAATTGATTGGCAAGTGCAGCCGACGCCTCACGAGCAGGATGGCAAGAATGACGTGCTTGTGTACGCCAATACCAACACGCCGGTGGACTATCAAAATTATTTTCAGCAGCGCGGTATGTCACTGAACGCTGGAGTTGCGCCCGGGCAGGCTTACAATCCACTGTTTGGCGTCGATCCGGTGAACGCGCTCGCGCAGCCTTGGACCGGGAACGTGCGTACAACGGATTGGCATGAGTTCGGGCCGCGCATTTCCGCCGCCTGGCAGATCAACAACAAGACAGTCATGCGTGGCGGGTATGCCATGGTCTACGAACGTATTGATGATATCGACGAAATCTCGTTGGACCTTACCACCGGCGGTTTACTCGACATCGACGCTTGCGGGGGCCCGATTGCGTCCGGTGGTTCCGCAGTATGCACAAACGGCGCTACGGACCCGAGCAACGCCTTCCGTATTGGTGTCGACGGAAACAGCGTGCCGGTTCCCGCTCCGTTCGCCGCTCCCATCCCGTATGTTCCCAGCGGAACGGCTGCGCAGCCTTTTGGGCTTTTCATGATGAGCGGCTGGGATCCCTACCTTTATCCCGGGCACGACCACAGCGTCGATTGGACTATACAGCGCGAGCTGCCCGGTAAGATGATTTTGGAAGCCGGTTACATCGGGCGCTTCAGTCGCAATCTTTTTAATGAATATGCGTACAACGCGTCCGATTACTTGATGAAGGACGCGGCGAGCGGGCAGACATATGCCCAAGCCTTCGATGGAGTCGCTGTTCCGTTGCGCAGTGGGGTAAAGCCCTACCTGACAAATTCGAGCGGGGTGATCACCGGCGCGAATACCGCTTTTCCCGATGAACCATTCTTGGATAATCAGATCGGTATGGCCAACTGTACCTCGCAGAACTTCCCAGGCACCTCGATTGCATATCCGAACTGCGCTGCCATGGTGGCGACACAGGATCCCACGGACCTGATCAATGGCTCGCTCAACGATTTCAGTCTTGACGAGTTCAATCGAGTCACCCCAACGCCGGTCGACAACATCCAAACGTTCCAATCGTACGCGATCAGCGATGGTGGCTTCTCGAACTACAACGCCGGGTTCCTGACTCTAAAGAAGAGTTTTACGCAGGGCATACAATTTCAGTTCAACTGGACGTGGAGCCACGCCATCGGTAACCAGGGCGTTGACCAGCAAAGCGGCAGCACTTCAAACAGTCCTTACAACCTGAATCTCGACAAGTCGTCGGAAGCGTTCGACCATCGCCATGTGATCACCGCTTGGCTCTATGCCGAATTGCCGTTTGGCCAGGGACGTCACTTCAACGTCGACAACCCTACTTTGAATAAGATTGTAGGCGGCTGGTACACTTCCGGCGTCTTCAACTTCAGCAGCGGTTCGCCGTTGCATATCAGTGCAGACGGCGACTACGGTACCTGGGAAAGCGCCGGTACCGCTGCGGTCTGCACGGCATCGCTAGACGGTTTGTCCGGCCAATATTATGGCGTGACCGGATCCGGGGGAGTGGGTACCTCCGGGAATCCCGCCAATCACGGCACCGGGGCAAACCTGTTTGCCGATCCGAGCGCGGTATACAACTCCTGCTCCCGGCCTCTGCTCAGCACGGATACGCAGATACCATTCGACGAGCTTGTGATGCCCTCCACTTGGGACCTGGACTGGGCAATCGGTAAAGACCTGCATCTAACGGAGCGCTACAAGCTTACCTTCTCGGCCCAAATGTTCAATGTATTCAATGTGGTCAACTTTAGAGCGCCTACTCTAAATCTCAACAGCCCAACGAACTTCGGCGTATTCACAACCCAGTCAAACACCCCGAGGCGAATTCTGCTCGGCTTGCATTTCCAATTCTAATTTTGCTTACAGCGGCGGGTCACCCGCACATGGTGACCCGCTGGACAAGATCTCGTTCGAAAACATTTGTCGAGAGTTGCGCGACACACGCTAGGGCGCGTTTTGTCCTACCAGGCGGGTGAGCCGTGGAGAACCTTGCGCGGTCCTCACTTCCACGACAAGCATGGGTAGCCCGGCGGGTGTGCTAGGCGTCTAAGGCCGCCGGATGTACAGCCCCGTGGTCGCGCAGGAACCGTCGAAAATCGACAGCCTTGAACAACGTGGCAGCATGTTGCTCGACGATGCGATGGGTTGCCGCGGAATGCCTGTTTGGAAACCAAAGGCTCACGATTTTTCCGGTCTGCGCTGATGGAGGGCAATAACGCCGTCGGCCGCCAATTCTTCGACCGTTTCCAAGTTCATTCCGAGTAGTCCGACGAGTACCGCCCGCGTATGCTCTCCAATTAGTGGTGCACCAAGCGACCGGCGGCCTGGGGATTCGGACATTTTTATTGGCAGGCCGGTAGCTCTGTGGGGCTTTCTTACGGCATGCTTTATGACCTGCCCCCCGTTTTTGGTCCAGTCATAAGTTAGCACTCCTGGGTTTTGAACCGCTCCCATTTTCTGCCACAGCCGAAACCAGAGGTTTTGGGCGGTTGAAATTCATTTCACCTGATTCCATGCGGTTTTCGTACACTCTAGAGCCTCTAACAGCGGACTAAAATTCCCGCTGC
>JBOGNK010000064.1:0-26648 GCA_050747085.1 Candidatus Acidiferrales bacterium | reverse complement strand
GCCACGCTCGCCATCGCCGGCATTCCCGGATTTGCCGGCTTCTTCAGCAAGGACGAAATCCTCGACGCAGCCGGAGCCGGTGCGTCCGACGTTCGCATCCTTTACTGGCTCGGCTTGATCGGCGCGGGCATCACTTCGTTCTATATGTTCCGCCTCATCTTCCTCACCTTCTTCGGTCAGCCGCGCTACGACGAGCACAAGGTCCACGTGCACGAGTCGCCCGGCAGCATGACGATTCCGCTCGTCCTTCTCGCGATCTGTTCTGTCGCTGGTGGATGGTTCGCCGCGCCGCGTCTCGTCGGCGGCACCGATTATTTCGAGGCCTTTCTGCATCCCGTGTTCGCTTCCTATGGTGTGCCTGCCGCTATCAGCCAGCAGGAGTCGCTCGCCGGAGCGCCCGGCGCCGCTGCGGGCATTGCGCCTAGCCACGGCATGGAACTGCTGCACGCCGTGACGGGTCTGCCCGTGATCGTGGCCGTGATCGGCCTCCTCCTGGCGTGGTGGTTCTACATCTATAAGCCTGACGCCGCTCGCCGAGCGAAAGAAAGTCTGCGTGGCCTCTACACGCTCGTCTTCAACAAGTATTACATCGACGAGATTTATGCGGCTCTGATCATCAATCCTCTGCTCTGGATCTCGACCAACGTGCTGTGGCACGTGGTCGATGAAAAGATGATCGACGGTACGGTGAACGGTACGGCTCACGTCGCGCGCGAGCTCGGCGGCGAACTGCGCGAAATTCAGTCCGGTAACGCGCGCACCTATGCCACATGGATTGTTGTCGGCGCGGTTGGATTCACCGTTCTGCTGATCGCAGTCTGGATGGTGCGCTAGTGCCGGCGGGAAACCACTTGCTCAGCCTCGTCACCTTCTTGCCTTTGCTCGGCGTCGCGGCCATGTTGCTGCTGAAATCCGACGACCACCTGTGGCTCCGACGCATCGCGCTCGCCACGTCTGTCGTTGAATTCCTGATTTCGCTGCTTTTGCTGCATGGCTTCAATTCTGCCGAGCCCGGCTTCCAATTCCAGGAACTGCACAATTGGATCGGCAGCGGCATCCGCTATCACCTTGGAATCGACGGCATCAGCTTGTTCCTCGTCATTCTCACCACCTTCCTGACGCCGCTCGCCATTCTCTGTTCCTGGAACTCGATCCAGAAGAACGTCAAGGGCTTCTTCATTTCCTTGCTCGTCATCGAGACGGCCATGATCGGCGTGTTCGTCTCGCTCGACCTGTTCCTCTTCTTCGTTTTCTGGGAACTCACGCTGGTTCCGATGTACTTCATCATTGGCATGTGGGGACACGAGCGCCGCGTCTACGCCGCCATCAAATTCATTCTGTACACGATGTTCGGCTCGATCCTCATGCTCGTCGCCATCCTGTGGCTCTACAACTTGAGCCCCGGCACCGGCGGCCTGCCTGCGACATTCGACTTCCCTCAAATTCTGCAGCGCATGAGCCAGGGCCTGATTCCGATGGGCGGCACCACCGAAATGCTCCTCTTCGGAGCGTTCCTGCTCGCCTTCGCCATCAAAGTGCCCCTGTTCCCGCTGCACACCTGGTTGCCCGACGCGCACACCGAAGCGCCCACCGCCGGCTCTGTGATCCTCGCCGGCGTCATGCTCAAGCTCGGCACGTACGGCATCCTGCGGTTCTGCGTGCCGCTGTTCCCCCACGCGGTAATGCGGGCTGCGCCGGTTGTCGGAACGCTCGCCATCATCGGCATCGTTTACGGAGCGCTCGTCGCCACCGTGCAGCGCGATTTGAAGCGCCTCGTGGCATACACGTCGGTCAGCCACCTTGGCTTCGTCGTGCTGGGAATTTTCGCGCTGAATACCATCGCGGTCCAGGGCGCCGTCTACCAGATGCTTAACCATGGCGTCTCTACTGGCGCGCTCTTCCTTTGCGTCGGCATGCTTTACGATCGCCGCCACACGCACGACATCAAGCAGTTCGGCGGCCTCACGACGCCTATGCCCGTCCTGATGGCGTTCTTCTGCTTCATCGCGCTTTCGTCGCTCGCGCTGCCGCCACTCAACGGCTTTATCGGAGAGTTCCTGATCCTGATAGGCACTTTCGCGACGCATCATACGTGGGCCGCGTGGGCCACCAGCGGCGCGGTGCTCTCCGCGATTTACCTGCTCTGGGCCTACCAGCGCGTCGCCTTCGGCAAAGTTACCGTGGACAAAAATCAGAAGCTTCCCGACGCATCTCTGCGCGAGAAATTCATTCTTGCCACAGTGGCTGTAGTGATCATCTTCATGGGAGTGGCTTCGCCGCTCTTCACGCACCGCATGGAGGCTTCAGCCGATAACGTCCTCCGCCCATTCAACCAGATGCAAGAAGCCATGCGCGCCAGAGCAAATCATCACGCGACTGTCGCCGCATCCGTTGGGGCTCCGATCGAAATGCGCCATGAATCAGCCCGTGTGGCACAGGCTTGTCCCGAGTGCGACCGAAGGGCGTCGCTCTCGCCTGTGCCTCTTCAACGCGCTACGGCCCAGCTTCTCGCGCAATCCCTGCTCCCGGTAGGGGCGCAGCATGCTGCGCCCGTTTCGCCTTGCGCCCGCACCGTCTTGGCAGTTCGGTGGGGGCCCGCGACTCCAGTCGGGGGAGCGCGGCCTTCAGGCCGCGCGAAACCGCGTACGAAAAAGAACAGGGCTTTAGCCCTGGCAACTTCGGCTCCTGGTGTTTTAGGGGGGCGGAGCTTCAGCTCCGACATAAAGGCCGCCCTTTCGCCAGGGGTTTTAACCCCTGAGGGCCGATCATCCGCTTCCGCGACGGGACTAAATCAATGATCCCCGCCTCCCAAATCGCCAACCTCCACCGCGTCGCTCCCGAAATCGTCCTTTGCGCGGTCGGCATCCTGGTGATGGTCCTCGACCCCTTCATCGGCGCCGCCAGACAGCGCACGCTCGGCTGGGTCGCCTTCGCCGGAACGCTGCTCGCTCTGGGCGCCGTCCACATCGCGGCCAGCGACCCCGGCCCAGCCTATAGCAACCTGATCTTCGCCGATGGCTTCAGCCTCTTCGTCCACGTCATCGTCATCGGCGCCGCCGCGCTTGCGATTCTCGGTTCGATCAACTATCTCGACCAGGAAGGCATCCAGCGCGGCGAATACTACGCGCTCGTCCTGTTCGCTGCGGCAGGCATGGGCATTCTCGGCGGCGCCAACGAGCTCGTCACAGCGTTCCTCGGCCTCGAGATGAGCTCCATCTCCACCTACATCCTGGCCGGCTTCCGCAAGCGCGCCCTGAAATCCAACGAAGCCTCGCTGAAATACTTCATCCTCGGCTCGTTCGCCACGGCCTTCTTCCTTTACGGCATCGCCATGGTCTACGGAGCCACCGGCTCGACGGAAATCAGCCGGATCGCAACGATTCTTGGCGCCCTGCATCATCTGCCGAACCTCGCCGTCCTCGGCCTCGGGCTGATCTTCGTCGGCCTTGGCTTCAAAGTGGTCGTCGCGCCGTTCCAGATTTACGCGCCCGACGTTTACGAAGGCGCGCCCACGCCCGTCACTGCCCTGCTCGCCTCCGCGCCCAAGGCCGCCACGTTCGCGCTCATGCTGCGCATCTTCTTCGTTGCGTTTGGCTCGGCCGGCCACGTGTGGTTCTGGGCCATTTGGATTTCCGCTGTGCTGACGATGTTCGTCGGCAACCTCGCCGCGCTCGTACAGACGAACGTGAAGCGCATGCTTGCCTATTCGTCCATCGCGCACGCCGGCTACATCATGGTCGCCTTCATCGCTTCCACCGACCTCGGCATCGCCGCCGTCCTCTTCTATCTGGCGGCATACGCGCTGATGAAGATGGGGGCGTTCCTCGTCGTCACGCATCTTGGACAGCGGGGCGAACAGCGCCTCGAAATCCGCGATTACGCCGGACTCGGTATGCGCCAGCCCGTCCTCGCCGCGTGCTTCTCACTATTCCTGCTGTCGCTGCTTGGCTTGCCTGCCACGGGCGGCTTCCTCGGCAAATTCTTCGCCTTTCAGGCGGCGCTCGATTCGCGCGTCATCTGGCTGGTGGTCATCGCCGCGATCAACAGTGTCATCGGCGCCTACTATTACCTGCGCGTGATCATCTCGATGTATTTCTGGGAACCGTCGAACGACTACTCACCCACCGCCGTCGCTCCGGCGCTTGGTGTCGCGCTCTTCGTCGCCGCCTTCGGCACACTCTATCTTGGTATCTTCCCGGCCCGTGTCCTTGTCCTCGCCCGCTCCGCCGCCGCTTCCTTGCTTATTCACTAATCGGAGAGGGCGCCCAGTAGCGCCGGCGTCTCGCCGGCGTTTTTGGTGTTCCGGTGTAGCAGCACGGCATGCCGCGCCCGCAGCCCTTCGCCAACCGTGCTTCCTGTGGCGATTGTCTTGGTTGTGTGGCACAGGCGCCCTCGCCTGTGCGATTTGCTTTAGGTTCAAAGGTAGCGCCGCGGACTTCAGCCCGACACGCCTTCGGGCATGCGAGATTCGCGCCTCAAAGTAGCGCCGGCGTCTCGCCGGCGTCTTTAGGTTTGAATTGGTGTTCCAGTGCAGGGGCACGGCATGTCGCGCTTCGAGCGCGCCGAAAATCCGTGCCCGCCGTTCTTTGCAAACCGTGCTGCTTGCGCGGGATTGCCTCGCTTGTGTGGCACAGGCGCTCTCGCCTGTGCGAATTTGCGGGTGCCGCACTCTTGCGGCTTATGCAAAGGGTGCGGGTTTTCGGTGGAAGCCTCGGACTTTAGTCCGGGAGCAGCGCGTCTTCTGCGCTGTGAAACAGCACAGACCAGGCTGGGCCTTAGCTGGGTGCCGCACTCTTTGCGGTTCGTGCAAGGGCTGCGGGTTTTACTCACATGGTCCGAAATCGTCTGGGAATTCAAAGCGGCCAAGCTTGCTCAGGATGATGAGCGGTGAGGAATCGGATACGACGATCACGGTTTCAAGCCGTCAACCGTTCCTCTTTCCCCTTCCAAATCCTCAAAGGTGTAGCGCAGCGGGGGAACGCCATGACTCGCCGCAAATTCCATGAACGCTGCCACCGGCGTTTCGCAGAGCTCGGCCGCTCGGCTAAGCGAAACCTTGTCCTCGCGATAGAGTTCGAGCGCGAGGAGTCGCGCTGCTTCCTGCGACAAACTTGCCCCGGTCAGGTTCGCCGCGCGCAGTAATTCCGAAGGCAACTTTATATCGACAGTTTCCATGTCACAAACTTATCGCACACTGCGTCGTTTGTCATGTGTCAGCTCGACGGGAATAGCTCTCGTTGCGCTGTCTACAAAGTGTGCGGATTTTCAATCAGAGCCCGCTTCCCGGCGCAATCGCGCAAGCCCTATTTCTTCAGCGGATGGTGGTCGAAGCTGATGGCGTGGGTGATCTTCCAGACGCCGTCCTCGTCCTGCCAGAGCGTGATGAACTTCGCCTCCCCAATATTCTTGGGATCATCGGGATGATAAAAGCGATGGACGCCGATCTCGACGGCCCCATAGTGAGCGATCGGATAGACTTCCAGCGTCCCGGGAACCAGCTTTCGCGTCACTTTGCCGCAAATGTTTTCCTTGAGGGCATCCAGAAGCGACTGCCGGCCCGCGCTGAACCCCGTAACGTCGTGATAGAACTCCAGATTCTCCGCCACCATCGAGGAAATTGTCGTCAAATCGCAGGTGTTGTAGGCCTCAAAGAATTTCGTATCCAGCGACTGGACCGTGTCGAACAGCGAATTCGGAGCGGCGGACGCTTGCACAACAGGCGCAACAACCCTCGATAACAAGCATCCGAGCACAATTCCCGCCAACAATACGCCAAGCAGAACACTTTTTTTCATCTCACCCTCATTTTGGATTCAACCCGCCCTATTCAACCTACCCTCAGTTGTACGCTCGCACGGATCCGATTGTTCCATTCGCAGTCGCTCCAGGACTATCGCGAAAATCACTCACGCGGGAAGAGTGTGCGGCACCCAAGGGCGACCGGCATACGAGGGAGAGTTTTCCACAGCCGTCCCAAAACGGAACGGAAGACATGGTCCTAGTACCCTTCTAAAGTATTGACATAATCGATAATTTGTGCTATGGTCGCTTATTTTTATGCGCCCCCAATTCACCGTCGCGACGGCAACCCAGGACACGCCCGACCGGGCGAGCGCCCAACGGGACATAACGCGGCGCCCTCCTCTCGCCCGAACGGCGACACGCTACTCTCCGGAAATCGTTTTCTTACTCGATACACGTGTCGAGATGATATTGAACCTAATGCCCGTACAATCAGCAACATCACAAAAAATTACTCGATACACTTTTGAGATGTTTGAGAATGCAAAAAAGGAGGCTTATAGAGCCTGGCCAATCACAATTCGGGAAGGATGCCAATGCCGGGCCGGAGCGTACCTGATGCAGGGTAGCGCCGGACTCCCGCCGGCGAATTGGTGGACGCCTAAACGTTGCACCGCGTACCTAAGCGATCGATAGCCGGTCCCAGGGGCCGATCCACTCGCAGGGGCGGCCCTTGGTGCGGAATGACGTCAAGTCCTGCGCGACGGAGAGGCTGACGTAAATATTGATGCCCTTGAACGAATCGACTCCAGGCTGCTCGAACGTGTGGCGGCAAATCGTGGCGGCGCCGGGCGCCAAAGAAATCGGAACGTTCTTGCCGGCGACGTCTAGCTCATCGTGGTGCACGCCGTCGCGGTCGTAGACAAAATGCGTCTTGCGCCATGTCTGCACCATGGGGACATCGATCTGGCCGTAGTCTTTCTGGATTAGCCACATGAACGTCCAGAACCGCATGCCTGTGCTGTTCAGGCCGAAGTGAGTGGGGTCCTGCGCGCCGTTGCCGTGCCGGCTCATCGGATGTCCGGAGTCGAGAACGTTGTCTTCGTTATAGCTGTCGTGCGCTTCGACATTATTTGTCGTGACGATGTAGCGACCTTCGCGCTCGTGCATGTCGCCCGGCTTGCGAACGGCGTACCGCGCAACTCCCTTTTCATCGGCGGGGATGCTCTCGACCACAAATGCTTCGTGGCGATCGGAGACAAGCCAGTTCGCACCGCGCGTGCACTTGCCGATCACGATTTTGTGGCCTGACTTGCTCCGATATTCGGGGCGCCCGACGGTGAGTAGCTCGACAGCATGCCGCGCGCTGTCCGCAAAAGCCGCGGCGTAGAAATCGCCCACCTGCCAGTCGAGTCCCGGCCGCCGGTAACCGGAAAACGGCTGAGAGAGGGTTGGGCTAAGAATGCCGAGGCCGCCACCGGCATAGCCGCTAACGGTAACGCCGCGATCGTTCTGCGCGTGCTCGCTGCCGATTTCGCCGGCGGAATCGGTCACCGTGTAGCGGTGCGCTCGCTTGTCGCGCGGATTGGCGATGAACGTGACGAGATACTCCTGAGGGAAGAAATGCTGATCCTCGGAGCTGACGTGAATCGCCTTCCCGTCGCGCGTGGCAGGACCGAGAATCACCGCGCCGCTGCAGCAGTGCGTGTCATCGTCCGCTGGCGCCAGTTCGGCTGTTTCGGAGGACGGCGGTTTGCCCATCAGGCCGAAGTAGCTGTTGATCATCAGGATCTTGTCAAAATGGCTGAGCTCGCGCGGGAACACAGAGGACGCCAGTTCGGTCGCCGAGCCGTCCGCGATGCCGTGCATCATTTCGAGCGCTTCCGGGATAAGGGACTCGTAGTAAGAGTTCTGCTCGCGAAGGTATGCGGCGATCGCGTCCGAGCTCCCCTGAATTGGCAAGATCTCGCGGTACCATCCTTCGTAAACCAAGCGAATCAGGTCGTCGGCGCGCTCGCCATATTGCTTGCCGATCTCGTACCACGTGCCTCGCAACTCCCCCAGGTAGCGCGGGTGCGGATCGTAGGCCGGGTATCCCGGGGCCCGATAATATTTCCCCAGATTCGCGTTATGGCCGGTCCATTCTTTGGGAATACTGGACGTGGGGGCGTGCGATGCTGCCTCGGGAGCGTGCGAGGGCGCAGAAGCGCCGAGCGCTTTCAGGGCGTCCGCGGAAAGCATCGCTGTCGCGCCCGCAGATGCAGCAATCTTCATCAATTTCCTTCGGGTGATGCCAGTCGCGTCACTCTTCGAATCGTGGTCGGATGCGTCGGAACTCATCGCCATCTCCTAATTTCACGATAGTTTACGCAGACCGGATCATCGGAGCCGGCCGTGCCGCTTCATTCTATACCTGCTATACCTGCCTGCTCGTGCCGCTTACATCGGGATCGGCTTGGACGCGGTTTTGCGTAGATACCAGCAGGGCGGGTCGCCGCCGTGCGGGAAGATCGAGCGAGCGCACATCACATCTTGCGGCTCGCCGAAAACGTATTCCACGCGACCGTCTTTGTGCGGAATGGCGTAGGTCGGCTGAATGCGCATCTTCTGGAGCGGGTCGTCTGCGATATGTTTCGAGAGGCGATGCTGGAACGAAATCCAGTCCGCGATCCAGAGGAGCACAATAAGCACGACCACGGCGAACAGCCCGCGCAGCGCGAATTGGAATATGCGCTTCATGACAAAAGAACGAAATTCGAAAACGGCTCCCGATGGCCGAACGCCACAACCAAAGCACTTACCCGGGCGATGACCCGGTTCCCTGCACCGGTCCTCATCCGCCTGGGACGATAAAAATTACCACATTCGCGTTCTTGGCGTAGAGCTAGGTTAGACAACAGGCGCTTGATACAGGTCGCCTGCGGCGCCAAGTTGGTATAAACTCGTACTTGAGCCGGTTGCGTTGGCTCCATGGGGCTGGCAACCAACGTGCACGCTCCAACCGTATGTATAAAAGCTACTTCGGCCTCAAGGCCAATCCCTTCAATCCGAACCCCGATCCTCGATTTCTGTTTCTCACCGGGGCGACGCGCGAAGCTCTGGCCGCTCTCGCCTACGGCATTCGCAATCGCAAAGGTTTCCTGCTGCTGACCGGAGAAGTCGGCACCGGCAAGACAACGCTGATCAACCGGCTGCTGGAATGGCTGAGCGAAGAAAAGGTTGCGACCGCGTTTATTTTCAATTCTCGCCTGAACGAAGGCGAGTTTTTCGACTTCGTGCTGAACGACTTCGGAATCCAGTGCGAGTCGCGCGACAAGAGCCAGCGCCTGATCCGCCTGAACCAGTGGTTGATCGACCGTTATCGCGAGCGTCGTGGGGCCGTTCTGATCGTCGACGAGGCGCAGAATCTTTCGAATGATGTCCTCGAGGAAATCCGCCTGCTGACCAACATGGAGACGACCCAAGAAAAACTGCTGCAGATCGTGCTCTCGGGCCAACCGGAACTTGAGGAGAAATTGCGAGATCCTTCGCTTCGCCAGTTGCGCCAGCGGATCACGATCCGGTGCAGCACCGCCCCGCTGAGCCGCGAGGAGATGCACTCGTATGTCGCCGAAAGGTTGCGCATCGCGGGAGCGAACAGCGTTCCAATCTTTTCTGTCGAGGCGATCGACGCGGTTTACAAACATTCCCAGGGCATTCCTAGAATCGCCAACCTCCTTTGCGAGCATTCACTGATCAATGCGTTCGTGGATCAGGTCCGTCCAATCCCCGCGCGCATCGTGGACGACGTTTCGCGCGAGTTCGAGTTCCAGAAGGTCAGCGTCCTGGCGGACCAGTTGGGCCGCAACGGCGCGACGCAGGAGCAAGTTGTCGAAGCGGTTGTACGGAAGCTGCAAGAGCTGGTCGAGCGCATCGACGCGAGTAAATCCTCGGGCGCAGCGCCGGGTGGAAACGGCGGCCCTGCGCACAAAGCCAACACTCCAGGGTTCAAGATTCCAAGCTAAGGCCAGCGAGGGTCCTGCAACTGCCGGAACGCAAGTTAGTTGAGGTTAAAGGTAACCTCAATGATTTGGCGAACGGTGGCGCGTTCTCCGTTGGGGCCAATGACCGGGGTGAAATGCCAAGTGCGAACCGCCTCAATGGCTTTCTCGTCGAGCCCGTTTCCAAGCCCCTTGAGGATCGTGATATCAGTCGGCCGTCCGTCGGGCTTGATGATGGCAACCAATTCGACCGTGCCCGCATACTTCGCCTTGAGGGTTAGGCGAGGATACCGCGTCGACAATGGCGCAATTGGATCGGTGACTTTTGGCGCGAGGCCGCCTGGCGCCCACTCATTCACGATCGCTTCCGCCGCGCGTCCTATGAACATCTCTGCTTTATTCTCGAACGTCCACGATTGGTCCCGATTGTCGTAGGTGAAAATTGAAATGATCACAGGTCCGCGCGTGGTGTACACGAGCGCGACATCGTTGCGGACGTCGTCGAGTTCGCCCACTTTATCGGCGATCGCAGAGAGATTTTCAGTCGAATCCTTGCGCTGCAAATAGCGCGGGATCATTCCCTGGTACTGCTGATTACGCATGATCGTGATCATCTGGAGGCACAGCGCGCGATCGCCCATGTCGCAACGATAGATGCTCTCCAGCACTTTGGCCATTTCCTCAGCCGTCGTTTTGCCCAGGCCGAATTTCTTCTGGTCGGGAGGCATCTGCTCGGTCGTTGGCTTGAACACCTTCTTGTAGAAGTAGGTGTTCTTCATTCCCATCTGCGCGAGCATCTCGTTTGTCGGCTTCAGTCCGACTGTATCGATCACCATATTTGTTGCGGTGTTGTCGCTGAGGATCATCATCATGGTGATCGTATCTTTCAGCGTGAGCTTCAGCCCCGGATCAAGGAATTGCAAAACGCCCGAGCCTATCACCTGATTGTCCTTCGTCAGCACGACCGGCTGGCTGAGGCTGAGTTTCCCTGCCTTCACCTGCTCGAATGCCTGCAACATCAGCGGGAGTTTGATGACCGAAGCCGTCTGGACTGGCGTCTCTGGATCGATCGCGACCGTCTCGGCGGTGGTCAGATTCTTGGCGTATAGGGCCACTTTGCCGTGATATGACGCGGCCATTTTGTCGAGCTTCGTCTGAAGATTGGCGGCTTCGGCAGAAACAGCGGCCAACAGGACACAAAAGATAAATAAGAATTTCCTCACACTCGCCCCCGTGCTGCTGTGGTTTGCGCCGTCGTTATATAGCAGCGCGCCGCAAAGAAGCAACCTTCCTCGCACGCTCGAAGCGCGATGGACTCCAGCGCCGTCGTGCTGTTGATCAGTAGTCGACGACGAATCTTATTGCGGGGTGGGGCCCTCGGTGACTTGCACCAGATCGTTCGGGCGAAGCCATTTCGTGAAGGCAGCCTGGACCTCCGGCGCGGTTAAACCAATGTAATGGCGCGCGGCGACGATCGGCTCGTCGAGCGGGAGACCGATTTCCGAGCGCGACAACATGCCATCTGCAATGTTCGTTTCGCTGCCCTGCGAGAGCGGGATCTGGCGCAGCATCATGGCTTTCGCTTGAGCGAGCTCGTGATCCGTGACGGGATCCTTCTGCATGGCCGTAAGATTGCGAACGATGATCGCACGAGCCTTAGATACGTTCGGCGGATCGCACGCGTAATTCACCTGATAGGTGCTGCGCGTCTTGCCAATCTTGAACGACGATCCGACGTAATACACGAGGCCGGCGTTCTCGCGGAGGTCGCGATAGAGCCGCGTAGCATAAAAGCCGCCTCCCAGGACATGATTGCCCAGTTCGAGCGCGTAGTAATCCGGATTGAAACGATTGAGCTGAAGTGTTTCACCCAAGTCGACGATCACCTGCACACGGGCTTTATCGGGCACGGCCGTCGCGCTCGTGGGATTCGGAGGCAAGGGCGACAAATCGGTTTCCGGCTTTGGACCGGTTGCAGCCCACGCGCCGAAATATTTCTCGACCACACTCTTCGCCTGCTCGGGCGTTACGTTGCCGATCACAACGATGGTGGTCAGGTCTGGCCGATAGACGTGCTGATAGTACGCATGCATGTTGTCCATAGTGACGGATTCGACGGACTGCGGCGTGGCGTGGCGCAACTCCGGATCGTCCTTCGGAAGCAACCCTTTATTGAAGGCTTGCGTAGTCAAAAAATCCGGGCTTTGCAATTCGCCAGCGACCGTCTGCGCCGTTTGCTGCTGAACGATTTTGAACGCCTGTTCGGGCAGGCCCGGATGCAGCTCGTTTTCTGCGAGCAGTTCCATTCCGCGATCGAAATGGGGCGTCAGCACAGACAGAGAGAAATTAGTACCTGCGGATTCATCGGCGGCGATGTCGTCGAGCGCCTTGCGGTAGGCGATGCGATCAAGCTTCTCAGTCCCGTAGGGGAACAGGTCGTTCAAGACGCTACCGACACCCTCTTGCCCCTTTGGCGTTTCGAGATCGGGATTGCTTTTGATGTGGCCAACGACTGTGACGGAATTGCTGATCGCTTCCTGTTGCACGATGAGTTTCAGGCCGTTCGGCAGCGTGCTGACGACAGGATGGAGCTGCCATTCAGGAATGGCCAGGCGCGTAACGGCTTTCTCCGCCCATTCAGGCAGCGCAACTGGGCCGCTCGGTGAGCCTGCGAGAGCCTCCGCTCCGCCGAAGCCCTTTGGCGACGTGGGCTTGCCGGAGGATTGCGGCGTCAAGATAGCAACCACGGCTTTGTCAGGCGCGAGATATTGCCGCGCGACACGATTCACGTCGTCGACGCTGACTTTTTCAATGCTGCGGATGTCCTCTTCAGGACTTGTGCGCCCCTCGATTGCGAGCGCGGTCGACCATTCGTTCGCGAGTCCCTCGATCGAGTTCTTCTGAAATTCATCGGCAGCCACTTCGCGGCGTTTCGAGGCGTCTACCAGGTCGGCGGGAACTCCGTTCTTCAAATCGTCGGCGATGATCTGTCGCATGTCCGTGATAAGGCCTTCGCCATTTCCACCTCTGGGAAAAACGGACAGAGCGAACGCGAGCCCGGCCTTGGGTAGCGGGTCCAATTCAAAATCGGCAAAGAGTGCTTTGCCCTGTGGCACCAGGGCGTATAGCGTGCCGCGCTGGCTGCTGAGAACGTCGCTCAATACGTCAAGCGCGGCAAAATCGGCGCTATCGTAGCCGGGCGTCCTGTAGGCAATCACGGCGAGGCCAACGGGCAGGTCGGTCGGCAGATGCAATGTTTCCGACGATACGGGTCCGAGTTCAAACGACGGTCGCGCAGGAAGCTCTTTGCGGGGAATGTCGCCAAACAGTGTTTTGACTTCAGCAATAGTCTGCTGCGGGTTTACATCGCCCGCGATCACCATGACTGCGTTGTTGGGAACGTACCAGGTTTCGTAAAACTTCTTCAGCATGGCGGCCTTCGTCTGATCGAACGACGGCCGGGTGCCCAGTGCGTCATGCTGGTATGGCGTCCCCTTGAACATCGCGTCGAGCAGCTTGGTGATAAACACGTACTGCGGATTCGAAAGGTCCTGAGCGACTTCCTGTTCGATTGCACCGCGCTCTTTATCCCAAAGCTGATCCGTATTCAGAAGGCCACGCATGCGCAGCGCTTCGATGTGCAGCGCAACGTCCGTGTCTTCGGCAGGCACCGTAAAGAAATATTGAGTGACGCTCTGCTGCGTGTCGGCGTCGAACTGGCCTCCCATGTCGGCGGCTACATTAGCAAGCTGGTCGGCGGAAAGGCCCGGACTGCCGCGAAACATCATGTGTTCCAAAGCGTGGGCCGTGCCGGGGAATCCAGCAGGTGCTTCGTTCGAACCCACCAGATAGTTCACCATCGTCGTTGCGACAGGCGAAAGATCATCGGGAACAATCACGACGCGCAGGCCGTTGCTGAGGGTCGCGCGCAAGACGTTCGAATCACCAGCGGAGGTCGCCTGCGAAGCGGACTGGTTCATCTCCTGGCGCATTGCCAACGCGGCGGACGAATGGGTCCTCGCCACGGCAGCGGCTCGATTGGCAAACGCAGCGCGTGCGGATATCGGACCATCGCCGGACGCGGTGAATATCGGCACGGTAATAAAAACTGCAAGAATCGCAAGAGCCGCAATTCGCATCGGGACGCGCATTCTTTCATCCTCCAAAATCAGGCGACCATTGTAGCGTCACCTGCAGTTCGACGTGAATCGTAAACGCGAGGTCCCAAGTGTCCATCTGATTCAAGCCACCCGAAGCACGAGTGACGGCCATCGTCTTTGCGCGCAGACACCAGCGGCTGAAAAGCACCACCTCGCGCGAAAACCACCATAGGTAACTAACTTAGACTGGAACAATGGCGGCGACGTTAGCGAAGATAAACCTAATAATACCAGCATGTTGTGCGACCAGGCGGGTCGTCTTCCAGTGTGGCATGGCTCGTGCCTAGTATGCAGCGCAGCTGTAGGCGTTCCGGTGCAGTTTGCGGAACTCAGGCTGCTGAGCGAGGTAGGCCATGAAAAAGTATCTGGTTGCGGTCGCGATCCTGTTGACCTTCGGAATGGGCTGCACCTACGCGCAGGACGAACAATCTGCGCCCCCAAACGAGCAATCTGCGGCCGCGAATGACCAATATGGGACGCCGAACGATCAAGCGGCGCCCATGAATGAGCAATCTCCCGCGAATCTTTCAACTGCTCCTAACACGGGCCCTTCCGACGCGGACGCAAATGCGCCGTCGGTAGCGCGCGTGAGCTATATCAGCGGCAGCGTTTCGATGCAGCGCGGCGACAACGGCGATTGGACCGCCGTTACCGTGAATACGCCCATCATGGCGGGCGACCGCATCTCTACCGGCGACAATTCGCGGGCGGAGTTGCAGCTCGATTTCGCCGACGTGATTCGTCTTTCGAGCAATACCACAGTGAAGGTAGCAAGTTTGAATAAGGGCAGCGTTCAAGTGCAGGTGGGCAAAGGGTTGGCAACGTACTCCGTGCTGCCGGACGCGCAGGCTGCTGCGGAAGTGGATACGCCGAACGCGGCTCTTCATCCGAATAGCGCCGGCCAATATCGAGTTGCCGTGAATTCGGACAGCGAGTCGACGATCGTGGTGCGCAAAGGCGCTGCGGACGTTTCAACGCGGCAGGGCAGCACGCACGTCAACGACAATCAGATGATCACGATCGAGGGCACGGACAGCCCGCAATATAAGATCGACGCGGCGAATGCTGCGGACGATTGGGACCAGTGGAATTCCGACCGCAATCGAATCATCACCGAGGCCCAGGAGTCGAAGAACACAAATCAATATGAAGTCGGAACGCAGGACCTTGGCGGTTACGGGCAATGGGAGAACGTTCCCGATTACGGCCAGGTCTGGGTTCCATCACAAGGGGCAGACTGGGCGCCTTATCGCGATGGCCGCTGGGTGTGGGAACCGTATTACGGCTGGACTTGGGTTTCGTATGAGCCTTGGGGCTGGGCGCCGTATCACTATGGCCGTTGGTTCGTCTATGGCGGCAACTGGTGCTGGTGGCCAGGACCGGCTTACGCAGGCTACTATCCGATCTGGGCGCCCGCTTACGTTTCGTTCTTCGGCTGGGGTGGCGGCTGGGGTTTTGGTGCCGGATTCGGTTTTGGCGGCGGTTGGGGCCACATTGGCTGGCTGCCGTGCGGACCGGGAGATTGGTACCACCCATGGTGGGGCCGATGGGGCGGTCGCGTGAATGTTGCTCGATTCGACCGCATTAACCGGCTGCACGAAGGGTGGGCGCCCCTTGGACGCCGCAACGGAATTCGCTACTCGAATTTCGATAATGCATTCCGCAATTCGCGTATCCGCGGCGGTTTCAGCTCTATGGACGGGAATCGGTTCGGACGCGACAGGGTGCCGATGCACCAGGACCCGGTCAGCACGGCACGGCTGCGCAATGCGAGCTTCAGTGCGGGACGCATGCCGGTTACGCCGAGCCGCGCAAGCTATAGCTCAACGAACCGCGCAGCGAATCCCGCGTCGTATCGGCACGCTCCGTCGAGCACGCAGCATTTCTTCACCGGCGGGCGCGCTAGCTTTGGGCGCAACACGGGGGCGGCCCGCGGTGGCTTCAGCTCGAATGGCCGGATGAACACGTCGCACGCAGCGTCTGGATTCAACGCGAACCGCGGCGCAAGTTCGTTCAACCGGCCGAATGGCGGTGCTCGACCGATCACTTCGTCGCGGCCGGGCTTCCGCACGTTCACGCCGCCGTCATCTGCCCGCGGCAATCAAGCGCGTGGATTTACGCCAAACAATGGCTCGAACCGTGGATTCAATAACTCGAATCGCGGAGTCAATAACTCGAATCGCTCGTTCAACTCGCCCTCGCGCGGAAACCGGAATTTCAATAATCGGCAAAATTGGCGGACGTTCACACCTCCGTCGCAAGGCGGATATCGGTCGCGAGGGTTTACTCCGAGCACCTCCGGGCGGGGCTTCAACCGCGGGTACGGTTCGCGCGGTGATTCCGGTGGCCGGCCTGCCCTGAACATGCGGCAACCAATCGTGCAGCCGCGCGGGTCCTACGATTCACGCGGGTACGGCGGATATTCACGGCCGTCTTACAACGCACCACGATACTCTGCTCCGCGTTCGTATAGCGCGCCACGGTCGTACAGCGCTCCGCGCGGCGGAGGCGGCTCTCGCGGTACCTTCGGTGGCTCACGTGGTGGAGGTGGTGGCTCGCGTGGTGGCGGTGGCGGGCATCCGAGCGGCGGCAGCCATGGCGGTGGCGGAAGCCACGGCGGCCGCGGTGGTCGCGGCAGGTAGAAACGAATGGCGAAAAGGGCGGCCCCGATTTTTCCGGGGCCGTTCTTCTGTAAAGGCGCTGTAAGGACGCACGCGACGGGCGAATATCGATGCATACGAGCAGCATTTTGGATGGACCGAGAGCGGCAGCAGCGCACCGAAACTACGGGACGCCTTCCGGGTTCCATCAGTGAGAGCGCTGCTTGACGCAGGAGGTATCTCACATGACGCTGCGCTTGTTATCTTGGCTAATGTGGTTCTTTACGGCAACCTGGGTCGAGAACGCTGCTGATTCGTGCAAGAATCGAGTGGTGAAAGGAGTCCGCACCATGAGGAAACTTGGTTGCTTTCTGACGGTGCTGTTTCTTGCCGCGTTTATCACTCTGCCTGGGATCGCTTCCGCACAAGACCAGAGTTCACAGGACCAGAGCGCGCAGGGCCAGCCCGCACAGGCGCAAAACGCACAGCAAGCGAGCGCGCAGGATCAATCCGCGCAGAACCAGGACGCACAGGATCAGACGCCCGATCCTCCGACACGCGTTGCGCGCTTGAGCTACACGACAGGCTCAGTTTCCTATCAAGTTTCCGGCGACCAGGATTGGGTAGCCGCCGATCCGAACCGTCCGCTAACGACAAACGACAACCTTTGGTCCGATAAGGATTCGTTTGCGGAAGTGCACATCGGAAGCACGGCCATTCGGATGTCCAGTGAAACGGGAATTTCAATTCTAAATCTCGACGACCGCACGGCGCAGATCCAGCTGGCGCAAGGAACGATCGAAATCCACTTGCGCAACCTGGAGCCCGGTGACGCGTGGGAATTTGACACGCCGAATCTTTCGTTCACACTGACCAACGCGGGCGAATACCGGGTGTCCACCGATCCCAATTCGAACGTGACGACGATCATCGTTCGCGAAGGCGCCGGCCAGGTCACCGCAAACGGCGACTCGCACGATTTGCAGCCGGGCCAGCAGTACACATTCACAGGCACGGATCAGCTCGCGATGAATACGCAGCCCGCTCCCGCATACGATGATTTCGATAATTCGTGCATCCAGCGCGATCAGGTGGAGAATAACTCGCAATCCGCGCAGTACGTTTCGCGCGACGTCGACGGTTACTACGATCTCGACCAGAACGGAACATGGAGCGAAGTCCCCGATTACGGACAAGTGTGGATTCCAAGCAGCGTTCCCTCCGACTGGGCGCCGTATCAAACGGGCCACTGGGTCTTCGTGGCGCCCTGGGGCTGGACTTGGGTCGACGCCGAACCGTGGGGATGGGCGCCATTCCACTACGGACGCTGGGTTCTGGTCGGCGTGCATTGGGGCTGGGTGCCCGGCCCGCGAGTCGTGCGGCCGGTATACGCGCCGGCGCTCGTTGGTTTCGTCGGAGGACACGGCTTTGGCGTGTCCGTCGCCTTTGGCGGAGTTGCTGGCGTAGGCTGGTTTCCGCTGGGTCCTCGCGACGTCTACGTGCCGCCGTATCGCTGCAGCGAGCGTTACGTTCAGTTCGTGAACGTGACGAATTCGCGCGTAGTGAACGTGGCGCGCGTCACGACCGTGTATAACAGCGTACGCGTCAACCGCCAGGACTATCACTACACGTACGAAAACAACTCCCGTGCCGTCGTCGCCGTTTCGCGCGACACGTTTGTCAACGCACGGGCTGTTCGGACGAATGCGATTCGCGTCAACGAAGAACAACTGCGCAACGTGCGCGTGGTCGACAATCAACGCATCGCACCGGCGAGGGCCAGCTACATATCGGCAACCGCGCGAGTGTCAACCGCTCGACCCAATGTTCCGTTCTCTCGCCGCCCTGTGGTTGCGCGACTGGCTCCTCCCGCTCGCGGTGCGCATCCCGTCTACACGAACGACAGTGCAGCGTTTAACCACTCGCAAAATCCGGGCAATCAAGGCAACCGGACGCCCAATCAAGGGAACAGGCCAGGCTTTCACACGTTCACCCCGCCAGTTCAACGGATGAACAACGGCGCGCCGGCCAACGGGCAAACCAACAGGCCGAATGAAAATTTCAACCGGAACGATAACAATCGTCCAAACCAGGACCTCGACAACAATCGGCCGAATCAAAATTTCAACCGGAACAACAACAATCCTCCAAACCAAAACTCCAATCGACCGAACGAAGGCTTCAACCGCAACAACAATCGGCCGAACGAAAACGGGAATGCGTCGGAGAATCGGCCCGAGTCGCACGTCACATATGCGCCGCCAGTTAGAGCGCGAGACCAAAACTACGACGTGCATCCGCCGCGGAACAATTCACGGACGAACGCCGCGCCAAAGGCTGGCGGGCATCCGTCGGCCCCCAAACCCCCGAAGGCGCCAAAGGGAAACGGAAAGCCGCGATAACTGCAGGGCGCTTTCAAAATAAAATAGGCCGCCACGAAGCGCGCTGATCGGCGCAGCTTTGTGCAACTCGACGCGATCAATCGGTCACTGCCCGCCAAAGCGATGCCCAGTGACCGGCTGGCACCTGCGGAGTTTCCCAGTTTGAAACTCGCCCCTTACCAATTTTGGAAGCGCTTTCGCGTCGCCGATATGCGAATTCGTATCCATCACCCAGCGTTTCATCCCGGTTCTAACAGCTACGATAACATCACAGCAGCTGTGACGTTCCTCTCACATTTTCCTGCCAGCGAGTCGTGATTTCGCGCACCCTCTCGATATGCGCTTCGTCAACAAAAATTGGTCTCTGGACGTCGCTTTCCGGCATTTCATAGCGCAAAAGTTGCGTGACGTCACCACGTCCGGCGATCGCAAACGAAGCGCGGCGACGAGAACGCGATAAGCGGCATTACCCAGTATCTCTCGCGATGAACGTCCTGTAAGTGGCTGTTGAAGTGCTCACAGAATGCATTCAGAATCACTTACTTCTTGTTGCCCATCAGTCCTGTCGGGGTGTGTGACCAAATTGCAGGAGGAGTCCTAGCTTACATGCAAACAAATGTGCGTAATCTGTCCGTGGCCAAATCGAGCCGTTCTCTCTTGAATCATCTAATCGGCGCCCTCGCGATCATCCTGATCGCCATTGCTATGAATGCCGTGCCTGCAACCGCCCAAGCCACTTCCGGCGTTACTGGCGTGGTCACCGATCCATCCGGCGGAGTCGTAGCCGGGGCTACCGTGACGCTCTCGAATCAAACCATCGGATACAAGGCGACGGCAAAAACCAATGAAGTGGGCATTTACGAATTCGTGGATGTGCCTCCGAGCGAACACTACACGATCGCCGTGTCGAAAGACGGCTTTCGCGATGTGACCCTTGCCAATGTCGTGTTGAACGTCGGCACCAAGGCGACGCAGGATGTGCGATTGACGATCGGAACAACACAGGTGAACGTAGAGGTCACATCCCGAACGGGTGAAACGCTCAACACGACGGATGCCTCTATCGGTTCAGTCATTGATGCCGACCGGGTTCAGGATCTTCCAAACATTTTCGTGAACAATGCCACGAACTATTTGTCTTTGGCTCCCGGCGTAACGCCTGGCGGAGCCGTCACGGGGACGCGTTCAGACGAAACCAACATGACGGTCGACGGACTTGATGTGAACGACCAGCGCGGAGGATTTGCGTTTACGCCGTCGGTGAACGTGCCACTCGATTCCGTTCAAGAATTGAAGGCAACGGTGACCGGTGATGACGCGACGTACGGCCATAGCTCTGGCGGACAACTTGAAATCGCGACCAAGAGCGGCACGAACGCCTACCACGGGCAAGCTTTTGAGCTCAACCGGGTGACCGCCTATGCTGCCAACAATTACTTCAATAATCTCCAGGGAATCCCAGAACCTGCTTTGATTCGAAATCAGTTCGGCGGCAACTTTGGCGGACCAATCCGCAAAGACAAGCTATTCTTTTTCTTCTCGTACGATGGTCTTCGAGCGAAGCAAAGCTCGCAGAACAATATCACTGTTCCAGATCCAGCCTTTTACAACGGCCAGCTTAACTACGTAAACGCTTCGGGAAATCTCGTAACGACGCCGGCATCAGGACCGGATTCCCTCGCCTCTCTTGATCCGCAGGGGATCGGCGCAGACCAAGCTCTGCTCAGTTTTCTCAAGACGCGCGGCTACCCGCTGCCAAATAATGACGCGGTTGGTGATGGCATAAATACCGGGGGATTCTTCTTCGTTTCGCCGGTGAACAGCGACGAGAACACGTTCACTGGAAGGCTGGACTATCAGGCCACCACAAACCATCGCCTGTTTTTCAAAGCCACGTTCGACAGGAGCAGCGACGACGACGCTACCAACCGTGCAATTCAGGTTGTGCCGGGCGATCCCGCTCCTGGCGGCTCGATCGTAGACCACTCGCGGTTGTGGGTGGGTGGCGATACGTGGACAATCTCTCCAACGATCGTCAACCAGGCATCATTCGGCGAAACGGATCAAGTGATCGCTTTCGCCTTGAACTACGATCCGACGGCTCCGGACTCTATGAGCTTTAATGATCCATTCTTTGGAAACGTGCTTACAAACCCGTTCCTCGGATTAAATCAACAGTTCCCGGTCGTTCCTGTGTATCAGGGCCGCGACACTCTTACCTGGACGAAGAAGAACCATACTCTCCAGTTCGGCGGCGTCATTTCTCCCGTCATCTTCAAATCAGGGAACCTCACCGACACAAACACGTACGGTATCGGCTTGGGAGGCAACCTTACAGGATTGGCGGACGCGCAGCGTCCAAGCGATTTCGGGGGAGATAGCGGCGAATGGGACAGAGTTTACGCATTGGCGCTCGGGCGATTGCAAGGCGTGCAGGCCAATTACAACTACGACGTAGCTGGTAATGCTCTGCCCCAAGGCCTAGTCTCGAAGCGCGACTACCACTCCACCCAGTACGAATTTTTCGCTCAGGATACGTGGAACGTTCGCAGCAACGTGACGGTCACTTACGGAGTGCGGTGGAATTTCCACAATCCCCTGTCGGAGGTGAACGGTTTCGAAGTGGTGCCGAACCTCGGCCCATCCGATATCTTTCCGACCCGCCTGCAGGACGCCGCGCAGGGCATTTCCGGACCGAACGCCATTCCCTTCATCACATACGGCCTCGGAGGCAGTGCGAACAATGGTCCTGGGTACTATCGTCCCGATTACAAGAATTTTGCCCCCAGAGTCAGCGTAGCTTATTCACCTGATTCCAACGGGGGGCTTCTTGGCAAGTTGTTTGGGAACCGCGAAACCAGCATCCGCGCGGGATTTGGCATCGACTACGACAACAACCTGATTGGCCAGGGGTTCGAGCTCGACGAGACAAGCTTCATGTTCAGCAACACGGTGCCGATCAATAACGGAGACCTCGCGACCGACCCGCGCTTCACCTGCGCGTCTCCCTGCGCACCGACGGCAGTGAGCGCTGGACTGCGTGCCTCCCAAGCTCCTCCTGCGGGCGGTACCACTCCGCGCCCAACGTTCACGCCCAACCTGGACGCGAATGGATTCCCTATCGGCTTCTTTAACGGGGGTTTCGGCCAGGGGCCGTTCTTCAATTTCGATCCCAATTTCAAAACTCCATACGAAATGCACTTTTCGTTCGGAATCCAGCGTCAATTGCCCGGAGACTGGCTCGTGGAAGCGACCTATGTTGGCAAGCTGGGTCGCAGATTAACGGCACTCGCCGACCCCGCCCAGACCCTGAATTTCGTAGACCAGAATCCCGCCGGCGGTTACCCCACGGGCCAGTCGCTCTATGACGCGTTCGGCGCAGTTCAGCAGCAAGTTCAGGCCGGTGTTTCGAGCCCCACGCCGCAGCCCTGGTTTGAAAATGAAATGAGCGCCGCCCTGGCGCAGACGTTCGGCGCCGGCTCAACCTGCCAGAATACGCTGGGCATCAGCTGCACACAGGTTGCGTACATTCTCACGGGCAGCGGATTTTATTTTGGCGACGGCGACGTTTCGTCAATGGTGCAAAGCCTGGCGGACTATCACGGTCTCAGCGGAGTGGTGCAGCAAGGCCTTTTGCTTCCGAACGTGTCGTTGCTCGCCCAGAATGGGGCTGCGGGATATATCGGGAACTACAGCTCGTCCAACTACAACGCCCTGATCATTCGAGTGAATCACAAGTTCTCGCACGATCTGACGATGGAGGCCAACTACACCTATTCCCATTCGATCGACAATGACTCCGGCGTGCAGAACAACCTGATCGGGTTCAGTGGATCGGAAATTTGCGATCTTCGCGACCTGCGGGTCTGCCGCGGAAGCTCAGATTTCGATCACAGACATCTGCTGTCGGCGAATTTCATATATGGATTGCCGTTTGGCCATGGCAAGTGGCTGGGCTCCAACATGCCCAAGCTTCTCGATGAAGCCGTAGGCGGTTGGCGTTTCTCGGGTATCGTCAGCGCTTACAGCGGCTCTCCGTTTAAGGTCGATTCGGGCGCGTTCACGATCGACTTCACGCAAACACAGCCTGGAGTATTCACCGGAAATAGCTCGGATGTCGTGCATTCAGTCCACCAGGTGTCGTCGGGACAGGCTGGCGTTCCGAACACGGTTCAATTCTTCTCGAATGTCAACAACGCGCAGGGAGCATTCACATTCCCCATCGCGGGCGGGCCAGGAAATCGTAACGTAGTGGATGGGCCCGGCTTCTGGAACATCGACATGGCCATCCTGAAAGACTTCGCGATGCCATGGTCCGACAACCAGAAGCTTCAACTCCGAGCAGACGCGTTCAACCTGTTCAATCACACGAACTTTTCCGCGCCCGACGCGTCGATGCTCAACCCGTCCACGTTCGGCAACATCACATCGACCGCGAACGACGCGCGGCAGTTACAGCTGGGCCTGAAGTACAGCTTCTAAGTTCCATTTCGCTTAATGCTTGGCGAGCGGGCCTCAGCCGTTTTGGGGCCCGCTTTTCTTTTGCGCCTCAGATCAAAGGTCGAAATCAGGGGGCGATCAGTGTGGTGGAATCGTTGCCGGAGGACTGGCAGGAGGGGACGTGGGCTGCGCGTCTGCGAGGGCCAGGTATGAGCGGCCGAACGCGGCTTGCTGCGTGCCGGCGCCGATCACGACAGCCTGCACCGCGTAGCGGCCGGTCGGCAGCTTCGCTAATGGCAGGCTGACCCTAAACGAAGCCGTGCGAGTCTTCTCGTCAACTTGTGTAGGGCTAAAAAGGGGAGTCGCGTTTACCTGCAGCCCGCCGCGGAAGAAGATCAAGCCGGCGCGTAGTGAGTTCGGGTCGAAATTCTCTTTGGCGGGATAGTAGGTCTGGAAGAAAACGTAAAGCGTCTGACCCTTTGTGAAGTAACGCGTCACGCTCGGAACGATTCGCTCGCCATTGACATCGAGCGGCGACGCCGCAAGTTTGGCTTTCGCGCCTTGCGTCTTGGTTTTCACCTCCGAGGACTGCTCGACCGGAACGATTTGACTCGACAGCATCACGGAGCTGAGCGACAGCCTGTCGTTCGGCAGTTGCGGCACTACCAGCGGTTCTTCGAACGTTCCGATCTTGCCCGACTCGTTTTCCCGCGCTACGAACTTCAAATCGTAGTTACCCGGTGCAAGCACGACTCCGCCCTGGTATTCGAGGTTTGCTTTGCTCACTTCCTGAAAACGTTCCGGATCAAGGTGAACGGTGATCGTGTCGCGAAGTTGCGCCACCGGAATTTCGAACGTAGGTCCCTTCGCCGCAAACGGACTCTTGCCTTGCGCGCGGACCTCCGCCGCAAAATCGAACACCGCTTCGCGCTTCCCGTGCTTCTGCGCCCATTCCAGCGCCGTTGCCGACAGCTTGGCGTCAATCGGTACGTACACCTGATTATTGCCGATGCGGAACATTCCCGTTTCGACGGCGATCGGCAGTTCGACGATCGGATCCTGCGAGTGAATCGCGTCCGCAAGCTGCTGATCGCGGTCGGCTTCCTCCAGATGCTGAAAATCCCGCGGCGCGTAGTAACCGTTGCGGAAACGCACACGCGCGCCGGGAATTGTCACCTTCACGTGAACAGCCCGCCAGCTACCGTCGTGTTTCACATCCGAGCTGAGATAGTAGCCGATCAAATAGTAGCCGCTGTTGTCCTTATGGATTTCCGGGAATGCGTCGCTCAGATCGCCCAGATCGAAGAAAGTCTTCCCGCCGGTATCGCCAGAGAGCGTGGAAAGCGTGTCGCGCGAATCTTGCCGCTGGTCCGATTGCTTGAATACGGCAGCGCCGCTGAACATCGACGTGCCCGTAGACGTGTCGGCGGTTGCATCGCCTCCAGGAGGCGCCGTGTACAGGCCGCGCGCGTCGATCGAATAGATCGAGACGTCCGCGCGATTGGCAGCGTCCGTTGCGGCGCGCAACTCGGTGCGGTTCTCTTCTCCCGTCTGCGTGATGCCGCTCGTGAATTCGATAATCGCTTTGCGTCCGGGAATATCGGACAGCACATTCGACAGCCCTTCGAGCGCAGCCAGCTTCTGGTCGGTGTTGAAGACGTTGAACTCAGTCTCGTCCGCCGTATAGGCGGCGCCCGTGTAGCCGGAGACGTCGTACTCCCCTTCCTGGGCTGAAGCATAGAGATTCTGCGACAGATCGGTCGAGGCTCCGGGCTTCAGCCGTTCAAGCGCCTGATGAATCTTGTCTTTCACATTCGTAAAATCGCACCACACGGAAAGATCGGTTCCGTATGTCACCACCGCGACCAAATCCGCCGGGCTCATCTGGCTGCCAATAAACTTTTCAGCGGAAAGACGCGCGCGACGAAGGTCTTCGTTGCCCATCGAACTCATGTCGAAGAACAGGACGAGCATGCGCCGGTCGCGCGTTTTGCTTGCGATTTCTTCGTCGGGAACGGGAGTGGGGCTATCGACCGGAATTACGATCGGCGCCGCGCTCGCATTCTCCGGCCCGGCTTTGTCGATCTTTTCGATGTCCTCGTAAGTGAAAAACGATAGCGCCTGCGGTTTCCCGTCATCCGTTACAACGAATTGCTCCGGCTTCAGACCCTTGACCGGCTTGCCGGAGTGGTCCGTCACCTCCACGTCGATGCGCACGAGGCTCGACTCCGACCGCAGTACTCGAGCCGGCCGCTGCGGCACTTTCGCCTGCTGCTCTGTCGCCTGGGCGGGAACGTAGGAAGGCGAACTCTGTTTTGCAGGCGAGCTCGGCATTTGCGAATTCTGCCTCGAAGCTTGCGTCTCCGGCTGAGAAGTCGATTGCCCGTAGACCGGCGCGATCGCCAAACCCGCAATCAGGAATGAAGTCAGCAGATTTTGTCGTACGTATCTCATAAGACCGTCAGAAATTGAACCGCAGCATGAAGTCCATCGATCGCATGGAACCCGCGGCGTTGATTTGCCCGAACAGCGGCGAACCCAGTGTGGTGGAGATGCCCGTGAAACTCGGGCTATTCGTCAGATTCTGCACTTCCCAACGCGCCGTGATGCTGCGTTGCCGCTCGCGCGGGCCGAACCGGAACGATTTGGCCAAAGACGCGTTCCAACTGACACTGCACGGGCCTTCGATGGCCCCGCGCCGCTCGTTGCCGTATGTACCTGCCGCGGGGACAAGGAACGCGCCCGTGTTGAAGAAGTTCAGCGCCGATCCGCCGCAGATTCCCGCATTGGGATCGGCAATCTGTTCGGCGCGTTCAGAGAAATTCGCTCCGGTGCCCGAGTTGTTTGCCGCGCCGCCGCCAAGATACGCAGTAAACGGCGTGCCGGTGTGCCAGCTAACCATATTCATCAACCGCCAATCGCCGAAGACTTTGCTTTGCCATCCGTGCGAAGCCAGATTGTGGCGCTCGCCGAACGGCAATTCCCACATCGACATCACGCGGACTTGGTGCCGCATATCGAACGAGGAGAGTCCCCGCTCAGCCCCGTAATTTCCATCCTGCTGCACTACTATCGGAGAGCCGCCGCCGATGCTGCTTGCGTTGTCCAATGATTTCGCAAAGGTGTACATCACCACGCCCATGATTCCGTGCGTGAAATGATGGATCAATCGCACCTGTAGCGCGTTGTAGAGCGAGTCTGCGCCGGATTGGTCGTAATCAAACGCTGACGCGTACGGGATCGTCAGATTAGCCTGCGTGCTGAACGGGTTCGTGCCAAGCGGAGCGCGATTCGGCGCGCGCAACAGATCAAGATCGGTGCCCTTCGTGTCGGTGTAGGTCAGGT
>JBOGNK010000063.1:0-3329 GCA_050747085.1 Candidatus Acidiferrales bacterium | reverse complement strand
GAAGCAATCTGCGCATGGCCCGAAATCTTTTCACGTATGAGGACCAGGCCAACTGGACGCACGGTCGCCACCAGTTCAGTTTTGGCGCGTGGTTTCAGCAGTTTCAGTCGAACGAGACGATCGCGCTGAGCCAGTATGGACAAGCAACGTTTGCCAGCCTGTCGACTTTTCTGTCCGGTACCACTTCCTCTTTTCTCTACACTCCCGCCCCGACTGAAATGAACTGGCGTTCACTCTTCGGAGCCTTCTACGCTCAAGATGTGCTTCGCATCAATTCACGTCTCACTTTGTCGCTCGGCTTCCGCGACGCATTCAGTACCGGGTGGAACGAAGCGCACGGGCGCGCGGCAAATTACACGTTTGCGAACGGCATGATCTCCGCGACACCTCATGTCGGTGATGCCGCCTTCACCGTGAACAATGCGAAATTTCTGCCGCAGCCGCGGATCGGCCTGGCATGGTCTCCATTCGGCACAACGACTGTTTTTCGGGCGGGCTTTGGCGTGTACAACGATATTCAGGACGCGCTTGGCTACCGCATGGACCAGAATGCGCCGTTCAACACGACGTACAGCATCGCGTCACTTCCCGTTTCGAGGCTTCCCGTCGATCCCGCGACCGTGCCGGCAAATGCAAAGATCATTCCTGGGGGCGTCCAGCCCGACATGAATACTCCCACGCTGATCTCGTGGTCCTTGCGCGTAGAGCAGGAACTTTCGCCCAACACAGCTCTGATCGTCGGCTACGTCGGCTCGCATGGCTATCACGAACTCATCGGCATCGACGGCAACGAACCGGCTCCCACCACCTGTCCTGACGCTCCGTGTCCCACAGTTTTTCCGACGTGGGATGCCAGCCAGCCGACAACAGCAACTAATTCTCCCACGGTCGGTTTTCCAGTCGGCTCACCGCTTGCGGGCGCGCCAGTTCCAGCCGGGAGCTATTACATTCCAGCGGGAACGGCAAGGCCAACAGCCTCCCTTGCGAACACCTGGACGTGGTTCTCGGCGGGGGATAGCTCCTATAACGCGCTGCAACTTGACGTGACCCGTCGACTCAGTTGCGGACTTTCGCTCCGCGGCGTCTACACCTGGTCGAAGGCGCTCGACGATGGGGATTCTCTGAATCAGACGACTGCGGGCAATGCTCCAGGGCTCGCCTCGAATCCGTTGAATCTGCGGGCCGACTGGGGGCCGGCTACCTATGATGTTCGGAAAGTCGCTGTGATCAACGCGATCTATGCGCTGCCGTTCGGGAAAGGACAGACCTTTGGAACACAGTTGAATACCTGGGCTAACACTCTCGCGAGCGGCTGGACCGTAGCGAGCATCATTACTGCGCAATCCGGGTTTCCGTTCACGCCGCAGCTGAGTTACAACCCATCGAACAACGGCGACACGCGCAATCCGGTGCGCCCATTCATCAATCCCGACTTCAAAGGGCCGGCAATCCTAGGACAGCCAGGCCAATGGTTTAATCCGAACGCGTTTATCGCGCCACCTTCTACACTAGGGTTCTACGGGAGTCTCGGCCGCGACTCCTTCACCGGTCCGGGGCTGGCCACGTGGGATTTCTCTGTGCTGAAGGACACTCCGATTCGCGAGCGGCTCACATTGCAATTTCGCGCGGAACTCTTCAATCTTCTGAATCGGGCCAACTTCAACACGCCTAACCTGATCGTGTTTACTCCGCCGAGTGCGACGAACCCCTCGGGTGTGTCCGGAACCGCAGGCGCAATCACAAGCACATCTACAACGTCACGCCAGGTACAATTCGGCTTGACGCTACTATGGTAGTGTTGGGCCGATAGACCTACTAGGCCGCCATTGGCTGGCCGGGACCGTGGCAATGATGGCGAAAGTGTGTTTGAAATTATCGCTGCTTGGTTTCTTGTTGTTCGCCGTTCCCACGGTTTGGGCGCAAGGACCGCCTTATCAGACCGACGATCCCGTTCCAGTCGATTTGGGACATTACGAGGCGTACGTTTTTGGCGCGACAGACGGTACTCCAGTCGTGATGACCTCCGTCGGGCCAGCATTCGAATTCAATTGGGGCGCCATTCCCAACGTCCAACTTCACGCAGTCGTTCCTTTCGGCGCCTCAGTGCCGTCCAACAATCCTGAGTACGCTCCGTCGGGCATAGGCTCGAGCGCGTTCGGTTTTACGGACATGGAAACCGGCATTAAATGGGCGTGGATCAAAGAAACGAAGCACTTCCCGCAAATTGGCAGCTTCACTATGTTTGAGTTGCCCACCGGCAGTTATTCCAAAGGGCTTGGAGTCGGGCACATCTGGTACAAGGTTCCCGTGTGGGCGCAAAAGAACATCGGACCGTGGACCCTCGACGGCGGGGCCGGCGAAACCGTTGTGCCGCAGACGGGCTATGCAAATTTTTCATTCGGCGGTTTCCTTCTGAAGCGACAGATCATTCACAACAAGCTCGAGCTCGGTGCCGAGGTCTTCTCTCACGGTGCCGAGGGCCCGGCTGCGCCTCAAATCCGCGGCTCGACCATGATCGACGTCGGCGGCTACTACCACTTCAAGAATCCCGATCACCAGTTCCTGTTTGCCTACGGCCACTCCGTGGCCGGACTCAGCGAGACCTACGCCTACCTCGGCCTCTACTGGACCTGGGGTAAAGACCGCCACTAAAGACATCCGCTGCTTACCTGATTGCGCTTGAAGTCAACGCCGACGATTCGATTGCGCGATATCCTCGCGTTTACAGCCGTCATGATCGATCCGGAAATCATGAAGCCTTTCTCGCAACCCCAAGGTCATAGCGAGCGGAACGTTGAGAAAATGAGCAGGGCGTGGGGCAAATCGCGGTTATCGCAGATCGCGCTCTGGACGGAGCCGTATACCAACCCCTGACCTCGCACCTAATGAGTGGTGAGGAAAAAGGAGATGCACACCTGGTGCCTTCCCGATAGAGAACGGGCGCGGCGGACTCCACCCGTAAATTGTTGGCTTGGATGGTCTGGTCGGGGCGTGGAGATTTGAACTCCAGACCTCCTGCGCCCAAGGTAAACTCAAACAAGCTAAGTAGTTGTCTCGTCTAGCACTTTCGCGCATCGTGTATCACGATTTTAGGCAGTTTTTGGGGCTAATTGTTCCCAAATGTTCCCAACTCGCGCCACCGCCCAGCCGGTGACAGCATTCTCGTCTTTTGGGAGAAGTGGCGATCATCAAGGCTTATGAAAGGCGGTACAGCAACAACATGAACATAAGGAAAAACAATGTATAAGCCACATAAGCATTGAGTTTGCCGTGATGCATTCCCGCAAGCAGTCTGGCAAACCAATTGATCGCATGGCCGACTGGATGAA
>JBOGNK010000062.1:0-47210 GCA_050747085.1 Candidatus Acidiferrales bacterium | reverse complement strand
GCCCACTACCGGGTTGCACTTTGCTTTGCCCCTTGAACTGAATATGCTATAAACGTCCATCCGAGGGGTGCTTCGGATGACGCGATACGGTGCAGTGCAGTTGAAGGAGGCCGGTTCCAAGCCGGAGCGGTCTCCGGCCGAGTCGCGACGACAGGCGGACGTGGAGGTCGCTTCGAGCTACTGTCCACGCTGTTCGTCTCATCTGGAGCAGCGGCGCTGTAAGATGATTTGCACAGTCTGCGGCTATTACATGTCCTGCTCGGATTTTTACTGAGCTGAGCCGCCCGGACCTAAGGCAGGTCCCTTCCACACTACGCGCAAGTTCAAGAGCTTAGACTTCGAGGAGGCGTGAACGTGGCACTGAGAATGACAGAGAGAGATGTGAACGGCATCACCGTGCTCGATATCGAAGGTCGGATCGTGCTCGGGGAGGAAAGCAATTCGTTTCGCGAGAAAGTAAAGAGCCTGCTTGCGGCCGGCAAGAGAAAGATCGTTTTGAATATGGCGAACGTCAGCTACATCGACAGCGCCGGCCTGGGCACGCTGGTCGCCACCTTCCACAGCGCGAAGTCGCAGGGCGCCATTCTGAAACTGGCCAATTTGGGCGCTAAATTCCGTGAAGTGCTGCAAGTGACGAAGCTGATGACCGTGTTCGACACTTACGACAGCGAGGCCGCCGCCGTTCAAAGCTTCGAGAAATAACCGAATACCTTTTCTCAGGGCTCGCCCGCTACCCAGGCTCACTCTGGAGCCGGGCATCGAGTGCAATCGGTCAATCGGTGCTAAAACAATTGGTGCGGTGAACGTCAGCAGTTCAAGTTCACCGCGCCACGTCTCACGGCTTGCCTTCCTGTGATTCCCGCGGCGATCGGCTCAAGTTTGCCTTTGCTGAAACTTGGCGATAGGCTCGAATCGTGCCTTTCAAGCTGATCTACGATGATCGATACGATCTCCACCTGGGCGCGCACGTGTTCCCCTCACAAAAGTATCGCCTGATCCAGAATCAACTGATCGCTGATGGTGTTGCGACCGCCGAGGATTTTCTTGTGCCCGAGCCTGCCAAGGACGAGGATGTGCTGCGCGTCCACTCCCAGGAATACGTGCATAAGCTGAAAACGGGCACTCTGACCTACATCGAAATTCTTCGCATGGAGGTTCCGTATTCCAAGGAACTGATCGAAGCGTGCTGGCTCGCAGCAGGCGGATCGATTCTCGCCGGGCAACGGGCGCTTCAGGATGGCTGGGCGGCAAACATCAGCGGGGGATTCCATCACGCCTATCCCGACCACGGCGAGGGATTTTGCGTTATTCACGACGTGGCAATCGCCATTCGAAGACTGCAATTCGATTGCGCGATCGAGCGAGCGATGATTGTCGACACGGACGTGCATCAGGGCAATGGAACCGCCGCAATTTTTGGCGGCGACGGAACCGTGTTCACGCTCTCGATTCATCAAGAAAACAATTATCCGTACCCGAAGCCGCCCTCCACGGTGGATGTCAACCTGCCTGACGGCACTGGCGACGATGATTATCTGAGCATCCTCGAAAAGCACCTGCAGCGCGCTTTCCGCGATTTCTCTCCCGAAGTGCTGTTTTACATTGGCGGCGCCGACCCATACAGAGAAGACCAGCTCGGCGGGCTTGCGTTGACCATGGAAGGCCTCGCGCGCCGCGACTCTCTTGTTTTCGACTACGCGCGCCGCCACAGCGTTCCGGTTGCCATCACGCTTGCAGGTGGCTATGCGCGGCGGGTCGATGACACGGTTCGAATTCACGTGAATACGATTGTTGCCGCACGCGAGGCCGCCCGCGGCCGTACTGGCGCCGTGGCAGTCAGCGGGTGACGTCAGTGAGGAGTGCTCAGCGATAGCTGAATCGCTGAGCTGATCGGACTCGTGAATCCGCGTGCGGCCGGATGCTCGACCTTGTAAAGCAGCCGGCCATCGGGCCCGATCACCACTGCTGCCGGTAGAGTTGGAAGTTTCAGAAATCGGTCGAGACCATCTGCGTACACCGTCATAGCATGCCACTTCTGCTTCTGCACGAATGACGGCACGACAGGGTCGCGATCATCCGTATCGGCCATCAAAAATACGACACGCGGTTCACCCGACCACGCCCGCGCCAGATCGTCAAATTCTTCATTGATCTGCATGCAGGAAATGCACCACGTTGCCCAGAAGTTCACCACGATGATCTTTCCTGTCAATGTGGAAAGTGCCATCGGCGTGCCGTCAAGCCGGCGCAACGTGAACCCAAACACATTGCCGGCGTCTTGATTGGCTGCGTCGCTCGAACTTGCGTCCGCGCCTGACGAAACGCGGTCGTACTCCGCAAGAATCTGATCGCCCAATCCCTGATCGCTTCCATGTACTTCACGCCACAGGTTGCCCAGCCGCTTGCGGATCGCACGCCGGTCCACTTCTCCGCCCGGTCCGGCGTCAGGCAGCACGAAAGCGAGCGTATATTCCTGGAGCGCCTTCTGCGCATCTCCCTGCAACTCGGCAATTTCCCCAAGGAGTTCTGCCGTGCTGACGCTCGGACGAATGGCGTAGCTGGCGTCAAGATCTTTCGCTGCGCCCTGGTAGTCTTGCCGGTGGTAGCGTATCTGGCCTCGCAGAAAGTACAAAACCCCGCGCAGGTTTTGCTTGTGCGCCTCCCAGTGTGTGACGCTTTCGCTCGAAGCATGCTCGGGCGGCAATGATTTCTCTACTCGGTCGATCACCCGCGTAACGTAGCCGGACGCTCGTGCGAGGCTCTCGTCATCGCCTGCTTGCTGCAGATAGGTGACCGCGATGAGCATCATGTCAGAGTCATCCGGCTGAATCGCAATCGAGCGCTCGGCATAGTCGAGCACACACGAATCGTTGTGCAGGTGCTGACAGGCGTCGACCAGGGCGCGGTAAACATCGGCCTTGCGCGGCGTGTCTGGAAATTCCAGAAGATACTTCTGCAAGTTCGTCACGAGTGCGGCGCGGTCATCTCCCGACGCGGCGAAGGCCTTCTCCAGCGCCGCTTCCGCGTCCGGTTGGTGCGTGGCGGCTTTCTGCGTGTTCCGTGCCACAGGACGAGCCAAGCTCCTCACCGGCGCGATGCAGCACAAAATGGCCGTGGCGAACGGAATGGCAGCCCGCATAGGGGCTCATTCTAGCGCGCGGCGCGAAAACGCGCGATTCCGCGCGGTCGGCCTGATGAAATGGTCCGCGGCTACCGGTTAGGCGTTTATGCCTGTCAACGCAGAGTAATGCTGCCTGAAGAAGTTTGTATTTCGACGCGGGCTTTCCCGTCGCCGATCCGGGCGCGCAATTCGTGCTTTCCCGCCGTCCCTTCCATCACGATAGGGATCTTCGTTTCGATGTCGCCCGATCCGGTATGCGCGTGCAGTTCGAGGCTTGCATCCGATGGAATACGAAGGACCACATCGCCCGAACTGGCATGGATGTCCCAATAGTTCATCGCGCCGGGATCTCCGCCGATCGAAATCGTCCCCGAGCCCGTGCGAACGCGCAGATCGGCGGTTGCGCCGTTCACCGTAACGTCGCCGCTCCCCGTCTCCGCAACCACCCTGTCCCTTGGATTCTCCAGGGTCACGTCCCCCGATCCCGAATGCAGCCGCGCTGCGCCTTTGGTATCGTGGACGGCTATGTCGCCCGAACTGCTGGTCACCTGGGTTTGCCCCTGGACGCCAAAAATCTTCACGTTGCCGCTGCCCGCCGTTGCCTGGACGTCGTTTCCAATTCCCGACGCAACGATATCCCCCGAGCCTGAGGCAAAGGTCGCGGGGCCCTGAATACCGTTCACGTCCACATCGCCGGATCCGGCGCGACAATGCAGCTCCGTGTTTGCGGGAACCGTAATGGTGTAATCGATCGAGGCACTTTCCGTGTTGAACCCCGCCCCACCCACGCGAATCAGGTTGTTGTCCTGAGAAACAGGAGGGTTCGATTCGATTCGGTTCAGCTTCTCCTGCGCGTCCGCTTCCGACCATCCCCGCGCGTGAATCACGCCGTGAACTTGAACGGCGCCAGCCGCGCCAGTTGTGACGTGCACGTCGCCACTTCCCGTCGTCACTTCAAGCTGCACGGGACCGTTCACGTTGAACGTGCGGTTGAACGTGCCTCGAATGCCGGGACCATCAATGCAGCCCGCCGTTATTGCAGCGGCCGCAATCGCGCCTGCGGCAAGGGCCAGGAATCGTCTGTTAGAGCAAATCATCTTCGTCAGGAAGCCAGAAAGTCTACTTCATTCCGCCGGCCTTCCTAATAGAAATATACGAGTGAGGACCAGCAGATGTTCCGTGGGAGAGGCGGCCCCGTACTAACTATTTCAATTTGAGCAGCGAGTTCAGAGAGCCTTGGCGGTAGCCTTCCAGGTCGAGCGCGATGAAAGCAAATCCTGCGTTCTTCAGGCGCTCCGCTATTTGCCGCGCGAGTTGCGGATCGAGTCCGCGCTCGAACTCCTCGACTGCAAGTTCAATCCGTGCGACTTCACCGCTGGTACCATGAGCGCGGACGCGAAACTGCCGGAATCCCAATTCGCGAAGAGCCGCTTCCCCAGCTTCGATTTTCCGCAGCAGTTCGGGAGTCACCGGAGTTCCATACGGAATTCGCGAGGAGAGACAGGCTGACGCAGGCCGGTCCCAAGTGGGCAATTCGGCCTGCCGCGAAAGAAACCGAATCTCTTCTTTGTGAAGGCCCGCTTCCAGTAGAGGCGCGAGGACGCGGTGTTCATGCGCGGCTCGATGGCCGGGCCGGAAATCGCGCGTATCGTCCGCGTTCACGCCATAAGCAATCGCGCTGAAATTACGCTCTGACGCGATTGTTGCCATCCGATCAAACAGCTCGTCTTTGCAGAAATAGCAGCGATCGGCGTTGTTCGCGACGTAAAGTGGATTCTCAAATTCGCTCGTTTCGATAAACTCGTGCCGGATTCCGGTCGCGCGAACGAACTGTTCAGCCTGTTCGCGATCGTGATGCGAGAAGCTGGCCGACAGAGCGGTGATGGCGAGTGCCTGCTCGCCGATTGCCCGATGCGCGGCCCACGCAAGGTAAGCGGAGTCGGCGCCGCCCGAAAACGCTACGAGCAGCGAATCGAGTCGTTGCAGCGAGCCGAAGAGCTTCACTTGTTTTTCGATCGCTGCGCTGTTTTCTGCGACGAGAATCTGTTTTTGCGATGGAGAAGCCATGCGAGCGTTCAGTATATCGTACTGGCGCTCCAACTCATGCTGCGGAATCGCGATAACGTCGATTCATCAGCAGCGTCAACAAAATGTAGCGGCCAGGGTCACTCGAAATTGAGCATTACGTTGATCTGGCCCTGGTCCGGATGCTTGTCGAGGTAGCGCTGGATCGTCTGATAATGGAACGGCAGGCCCGCGAATGCCTGCTTGACGCCGGTATCGAGGAACTCCTGGTACGTGCTGTCGTCAAAAACCGCGCCCGGCGGAATTTTCCACGCCTCGCGCAGCCGCCGCTCGCCTTCCATCGAAACGCCGGAAACCACCAGCTTTCCCATGTGGTACTGCGGCCCTTGAGTGATTTTTACGTCGTAACTCACTTGCTTCGCTGCATCATCGAAATGCGGAATGGCATCAACCGCTACGTCGAGATATCCAAGATCCTCGAATGCGGCGCGCACTTTTTCCCAAGCTCCCTGAATCTGCATGCCGTTCGCGCTGGCGCCGGGAACGAGATTCACCAGCGTGTTGAGTTGCATTCCGGGAATGGCCTGATTCCCTTCCCAGGTCAGTCCATTCCACGTGAATTCGGGCCCAGGCGTGATCGGAGCGCGGACGACGACCTTGCTCCCGCTCACTTCGGCAACGGGATCACCGAACGTCACCTTAAGACATGCGTGGTCCAAATAGACGGGCCGAACCTGCTCAAACTCGAAGGTTGCAACAGCTACCCGCGAATACGGCTTGCCGACCACGTCCCCGATGCGATCCGCAATCGCTCGATTCGTGGTCGCCAGTGCATCATCGAACTGAAGGCTCTGTATCACCGGCATGGCGTATCCTCCGGCGCGGAAAACCATTACCTGCCCATCGTTCCAGGGCAGCGTGGTCAGCTCGTGTGATACGTTTGCCGTAATCGTGCGTGTTTGCAGGTCTTCCTGCAGCGCATTCGAAATCTCGTCGAGAATCTTGCCGCTTTTGGGAGTTGTCCCGTCGAACAGCGGCACGGAGCTCTTTATGAAGGCGATCAGTTGTGCGTCGGTGAACCACGGAAAATCGTCGAAAAACGCGGGAACAGCCGGAGCATCAGTCACCTCGTACTTGACCTGAACGCCCAGCATTCCTGAAAAAAAATCGAATCGCACATTTGAAAACAAGCCGAATTCCGCAAGCGCGTTCGCGCCGTTCTGGATATCCTGACGCGTGACGACTTGCCCGACGCGAAGCCCCGTTATGGGCACGATTTGATTCGATTGATATTTCGTCGAACCGGTGACGCTCACCGTCTGGATTCGAGCCGACGCGGAATTCTGTTGCGTTTGTTGTCCGAGCGCGACTTGCGAGCCCGCGATCGAGGCGAAAAGAAAAATCAAAACGGTGAAGCACACCAGGGAAACGCGCGGTAAAAGGGTTCTTGCGAACGTCATAACGCGGCTATTTTAAGCCACTGGGCAGGCCGCGAGCAAAACGAAGCGCTATTCGACTGTCACAGACTTCGCCAGATTTCGAGGCTGATCTACGTCGCAACCGCGGCGCACGGCGATGTGATACGCGAGTAGCTGCAAAGGCACGATCTCGAGAATCGGAGCGGTCAAATCGAGCGCTGGCGGGATCTCGAGAACATGGTCCGCCGTTTCGCGCGCGAGGCGGTCGCCTTCCGTGACAATCGCTATCACGATGCCGTCGCGAGCCTTCACTTCCTGCAGATTCGATATAGTCTTTTCGTACCGCGTCATCGAACCCGGATCCGATTCATCGCGCGTCGCGATCACCACCACGGGCAAATTCTCGTCTATCAGGGCGTTCGGCCCGTGTTTCATCTCGCCTGCCGGATATCCCTCCGCGTGAATGTAGGAGATTTCCTTCAGCTTTAACGCGCCTTCGAGCGCGATCGGGTAATGGATGCCCCGTCCGAGGTACAGAAAGTCGGTCATCCGGAAGAATCGCCGCGCCAGGTCCTCAATTTCCGCATCGTGCTGCAGAATGCTTTCGATCTTGTGCGGAATCCGCGTAAGTTCCTGCATCAGTTGCTGTGAACCCGCCGGACTGAGCGCTCCGCGCACCTGCCCCATATGCAGCGCGGTCAGCAACAAAGCTGTGAGTTGCCCCGTAAAAGCCTTCGTCGACGCAACACCGATCTCCGGTCCCGCGTGCGTATAGATGGTTCCGTTCGCCTCGCGCGTCAGCATGGATCCGACCACGTTACAAATAGCCAGCATCTTCGCGCCTTTTTGCCTCGCTTCGCGCTCCGCAGCCAGTGTGTCCGCCGTCTCGCCTGACTGGCTGATCGCGATCACCAGCGAACGCTCGTCGACAATCGGATCGCGGTAGCGGAACTCGCTGCCGTAATCCACTTCCACCGGCATTTTCGCGAGCTTCTCAATCATGAACTTGCCGGCCAGCCCCGCGTGCCAGCTGGTGCCGCACGCGACGATCTTTACATCGCGGAAATTGCGGAACTGCTCGTCCGTAATGTCCATGTCGTCCAGGAAAACCTTCCCCGAAACCTGGGAAATCCGACCGAGCAGCGTGTCGCGCACGGCTCGCGGCTGCTCGAAAATCTCCTTTTGCATGAAGTGCTTGAACCCGCCCTTTTCGGCCATGATCGGGTCCCACGAAATGTGCTGCGGCGGGCGCTTGATTTCGCGGCTCTCGAAATCCGTCAAGCGGACGCCCTGCGGCGTCAACACGGCCATTTCGCCGTCGCCCAGGAAGAACACGCGGCGTGTGTGCTCGAGCAGCGCGGGAATGTCGCTTGCGACGAACGATTCCTGCTCGCCCAGCCCGACAACAATCGGCGGGCCCATGCGCGCGGCCACAATCTTCTGCGGATCGCGCGCCGACACGGCCACAAGCGCGTACGCGCCACCCATCAGTTTCACCGCCTTCAAAACGGCTTCTTCGAGCGGTCCGTCCTTCGAATATTTCTCGATCAGATGAGCAATGATCTCAGTATCGGTCTCCGTCTGGAACTTGTGGCCTTCTTTGACAAGCTGCGCTTTCAGGTCGAGGTAATTCTCGATGATTCCGTTGTGGACCACCACGATCTCGCCGGTGCAATCGCGGTGCGGGTGCGCATTTTCCTCCGTGGGACGCCCATGCGTCGCCCATCGCGTATGGCCGACGCCGTACAGGCCATCCAGCGGTGTCGAGCGAATCGATTCCTCGAGATTACGGAGCTTTCCAGCAGCGCGGCGAATTTCGAGTTTTCCGTTCTGGCTGACGACGGCGATGCCGGCGGAGTCATATCCGCGATACTCGAGTTTCCTCAGGCCGTCAAGAATCAACGGCACCACTTTTTTAGGTCCGATGTAGCCAACAATGCCGCACATGCGCGCCGCTCCTATTCAGCTTTTCGGGAGGTCAATCAACACGCTCAGGTTAGCATAACCGCGATGCGTGCCTGCAACGCGGACGCGAGAAGTGGTCCAAAGATGCATTCACTCGAGGATTTCGAACCGGAACTCTTCGATGGTCGGATTCGTCAACACGTCTTTCGCGATCTGCTCCACTTCCCTTTTTGCGGCTTCACGGCTCGCGCTCTCCAACTGCAGCACGAAGAACTTCCCCTGGCGCACGTCCTTCACATTCGAGTGCCCCAGCGAAGCAAGTGCGCGCTGAATCGTCTGTCCCTGCGGATCGAGAACCGTCGTCTTGAGCATCACCCAAACGTGAGCTTTCATCGTTGTCCTTGTGGCGGCGAATTATACCAGCGGCCTCGCTTCCATCGCCGCGCGAAATTGTTGCACGTAGGCTTTTTTCTCTGGAGCGGGAAGAAAAGCCGCATGGAAGCTTTGCTCGGCGAGCGCCACCAATTGCGCGTCCGACAATCCCAGCGACGTGACCTTCGAATACTCCGTCAGCAGATCGGTGTGAAACATCGCCGGATCGTCCGTGGAAAGCGCGACTGGGACTCCGCGATTCAGGAATCCTCGCAATGGATGATCGGCGAGCGCCGGCCTGTGGTTGCCCGTCTGTTTCGCCAGCGCGCCCGTACACAGATTGCTGGTGATGCAGTTCTCGAGGACGATTCCGCGCTCTGCGCACGTTTCGGCGAGCCGATCATCGTGCATCACGCCGATCCCGTGCCCGATTCGCTCAGCCCCCAACGTTTCAATCGCGTCGCGGACCGATTGCGGTCCGCCGGTTTCTCCGGCATGGCAGACGATCCGCAATCCCTTGCTTCGCGAATGATCGAACGCAGCTCGGAAATCCGATGCGGGAAACGCCAGCTCGTCTCCGCCCATACCGAATGCCACCACTCCGCCATTCCGAAGTTTCGTCGCAATGAGGGCGACTTCCGTGGCGGCCGCAGCGCCAAACTGCCGCGCCGCGTCGAAAATCCAAGCCACCCGCAGTCCGCGCGACGCAAAATTCCCTGCGGCGTCGCAGATCGCCGCGAAATTAGCCTCGATGTCTTGCTCCCTCAGCCGCATGACTCCAGCAGAAATCGTAATCTCCGCGTAGACCACGTTCTGCTGGATCAGTTCCTCCGCGAGTCCGTTCACAATGACGCGGTAATCATCCGGCTCGCGCAAGTATGACGTCACCCACTTGAACGCCTCGATGAATCCGGCGAAATCTGCGTATTGATAGTGACGGGCCACTTCTTCCACGGTGATTTTTTCACCGTGGCGAGCGGCCAGTTCGACCGCTGTTTTCGGCCGGATCGAGCCTTCGAGATGCAGATGGATTTCAGCTTTGGGAAGAGCGTCGACGACGGTCGGGTGCCGACCTACGCCTGCCGTGGAGTCGGCCTTCATTGCGACGGCAACTGGGGGCGCCCCGCATTGATCCACGCCGTCATCCAGTAGGAGCCGATATCTGTCGCCGCGTCGGACAACTGTCGCACCAGCACAGCGCCAGCCTGCGAGTAGAACCGGTCGTAATATGCGTCGTTGTACGCGTTGGCGTCCTGATACGCGCGCCGGTCGGCTAACAGAACGTTCTCCAGCCACGAATGAGCGCTCAGCGCCATTTCGAACGCGTGGTCCGTGGGATCGGAGATGAAAGTGGCCTCGTTCGGCTTGATGAAGAAAAAAAGCTGATAGCGGTTCACGAGAGCCGTATCAAATCGCTGCCTAACGTTCGTCTGATTCGACAGCGTGCCATCGGCGTTCATCGTCGTATTGAACGGATCGTGTGCCGCAGCGACATAATGCGCCAACGCCGCCGCGGAGACTTTCGCGTCGGACCAGTCCTGTGCGTGAAGCGCGTCCGTCAGTTTCTTGCTGTACAGCCCAATTTGCCAAGGCAGCAAACCATACTTATCGATGGTGCGTCGCCCATACTTCTTGACAGCCGAGTTGTATGACCGCGGAAGCGCGGAAAACGGGAACTGGCCGTAATGGTCCAGTTGGATGTAGCTCTTATGCTCGTCCGCCGCGATCTTCGCGTCGAGTTCGCCTGCGTCCGCCACATGTTGCACCAGGAACTGACGATTCGCCTGGAAAAACGTGCCCATTTCCGACGGGAGCGTGTCCACGGCTTTGTTCGTAACCAGCCGTTCGCCGTTCGCTCCCCAACCGTACGCACACGTGAACGTCAGCGCAAGGAACGCCGCAATTGATGCGAGACCTGCGCCGATCCGCCGAAACATCAATCGGCTTCCCCTTTCGCGCCTGTTGGTTGCAGAGGCGCGGAGGTGAGTTCGCTGTGATGTCGCCCGTAAAGCGCGTAGAACACCAGGCCGATGACCATCCAGCCAAAAAACCGAATCCAGTTCGTAATTGGCAGCCCCGCCATCAATAAGAGGCACGTCAAAATCGTCGCGATCGGCGCCAGCAAACCGCCGGGCGCCTTGAACGCACGCGGTCGGTCCGGCTCACGGTAACGCAGAATCAGCACGCCGCCCGCAACGAGCGCGAACGCAAATAGCGTCCCGATGTTCGATAGATCCGCCAGAGTCCCGATATCCAGCAGCCCGGCCGGTACGCCGACCACGATTCCCGCCACCCACGTCGAAAAATCCGGTGTGCGGTATTTCTTGTGTACCCGGCTGAAAACCCCTGGCAGCAATCCGTCGCGTGACATCGCGAACCAAATGCGCGCCTGCCCCAATTGAAACACCAGCAGCGACGAAATCATTCCCATCAGCGCGCCAAACAACACAGCCAGTTCGACGCTGCCGAAGTGCAGCCGCCGCATCGTATTCACCACCGGTGCTGCATCATCGACCAGCGTTTGCCATGGCACAATTCCGGTAAGCACCACAACGACTGAGATGTAGAGAATCGTGCAGACTGCCAGCGTAAGCAGAATGCCGATCGGCAAGTCGCGCTGCGGATTCTTGCACTCCTCAGCCGCAGTCGACACCGCGTCGAACCCAATGTAGGTGAAGAATATGATCGACCCGCCTGTGAGGATTCCCGCCCATCCGTTCGGATCGAACGGGTGCCAGTTCTTCGGATGAATCACCGGAATCGCGAATCCCACGAATAGCAGGATGGCCACGATCTTCAGCAACACCATCACGTTGTTCGTTTCCGCCGACTCGCGAATCCCCCGCACCAGCACCACCGTCAGCAGCATAACGATGACGAACGCCGGCCAATTGAACCCGAAATGCCAACCAGGAGCGTAAAGAACGTTACCTTGCAAATCGGTCAGACCGGCGGGAAGGTAAGCGGGAGTAATCCAGCGCAAATTCGGATGCCAGTTAAACCAAGCGAAGAGATCGACCATGTGGGCCGAGAATCCGACGCTCACCGCCATGTTCGAAACCGCGTATTCGAGAATCAGGTCCCAGCCGATAATCCAGGCAATCAACTCGCCCATCGTCGCGTACGTGTAAGTGTACGCGCTGCCCGCAATGGGAATCATCGCTGCAAGTTCCGCGTAACAGAGCGCCGCGAATCCGCATACGATCGCGACCAGAACAAACGAAAGAGCGATTGCCGGCCCCGCGCCTGGGCGTCCGAAAGAACCGGAATGGTGGATCAGATATTCGAGCAGAGGCGCGTTCAGGATCGACTTCACATTGAAGTGCTGCCCCGCGATCGCCGTCCCGATCACGGTGAAAATTCCAGCGCCCACCACCGCGCCGATCCCGAGCGAAGTCAGGCTCAGCCAGCCAAGAGTTTTCTTGAGCCGCTTTTCGGGATTCTCCGAATCGGCGATCAACTGGTCGATACTTTTGCGGCGGAAGAGCTGGTGCGAATTCAAAGACCACCTTCCAACAAGAGCTGCCGGATCTCACACAGCCGTGTCTCTAATCGCGAGCCGTTGAGGCCACAAACTCTAACCTGCACCGCTCCTGCGCGCAATGCTTCCGTCCTGCCCTGACCCTAGATCACCTGCAGATTCGCATAGCGCTCAACCAATTTCTTCGCCCCATAATCCTGAAAGCTGACTGTCAGCTTCCGGTCGTCTCCTTCGCCTTCGACGCCGATAATTGTCCCGATGCCGTATTTCGAGTGCCGCACGCGCGTCCCCACCAATGGATCGCTTGAGGCTCGCGCCGGACGCGACGCCCGCCCGTAAGAAGGCCGCGCCGCCGACCTCCCGTAAGAGGACCGCAACCCCGACCCTCGCCGATAGAAATAGTCCTGAGAGTACGAATACTCGGGATCAGGCTCGTATCGCCGCGTTTCGCCCGGTTCCGAGAGCGATCCGCCGATCGTCTCGATCAGCTCGCCCGGAATTTCTGCCAGGAAACGCGATGGCAACGAAGCACGCATTCGCTCCTCGCCGTAGTTCCGGCGGTAGACGGCGCGCGTCACCACCAAAGACTTCTTTGCTCGCGTCATGCCGACGTAAAACAGGCGCCGCTCCTCTTCAGGGCCGTCCGGCACATCGAGTGACCGGCTGTGCGGCAGCAGGCCTTCTTCGAGTCCCGCCAGAAATACCGCGTCGAACTCCAGCCCTTTTGCGCTGTGCAGTGTCATCAGCGAAACGGTCGCGCCTTCATCATATTCATCCGTATCGGCCACCAGCGCCGCGCGGTCCAGGATGTCTTCCAGTGTTTGGCCTTGTTCCGTAGCCTCGGCGACCGCATTCGACAACTCGCGCAGGTTTTCCCCGCGCGACGTATGCTCCAGCTCGTCCTGTTGCTCGACGTATTCGAGATACTTTGTCTGCCCGAGCACTTGCTCGATCAGCTGCGGCGGCGGCAGGTCCTTGCATCCGTTTTGCATCGCTTCCATCATTTCGCGAAACGCATTTAGCGCGCCCGCTTTGCGTCCTGCGGTCGATTCACCTTCGCGAATAACGTCCCATAATGACCGCTCCGTTTCGCGCGCTCGCGCTTCGAGCGCAGCAATCGTCGCTGCACCAATTCCTCGCGGCGGCACATTCAACACGCGCAGCAGCGCGACATCGTCTTCCGGATGGAACACAAGTCGCAGGAACGCCAACGCTGTCCGCACTTCGGCGCGCTGATAAAAACTGAATCCCCCTACGACGCGATGCCGGATTCCAAGCCGTCGCAGCATCTCTTCAAACGAGCGCGATTGCGCGCCCGTCCGATACAGCACGGCGATGTGTGCGTTCGGATCGCGTCGCGCCAACGCCGCTACTTCGCCCGAAATGAACTCTGCCTCGCTGGTCGAATCTTGTGCTTCGAAGAACCGCAGCGCCTGGCCAGCGCCAAGCGTGGCGCGCAGGTTCTTCCCTAGCCGGTCCTTGTTGTGATCCACAACAGCCGCGGCCGCGTCCAAGATGATTTGTGTCGACCGGTAATTCTCCTCCAGCCGAATCGTTTTCGCCTTTGGAAAATCGTCCAGGAACCGCTTCAGGTTCCCCGCTCGCGCGCCGCGCCAGCCGTAGATCGACTGATCCTCGTCACCCACGACGCACACATTCCGCCGCGTTCCGGCCAGCAGGCGAACCAGCTCTTCCTGCCACCGGTTCGTATCCTGGAATTCGTCGACCATGATGTACTGAAACCGGCTATTCCATGCGGCTCGCGCCTCGTCATGTTCGCGCAGAATCTCCACCGACTTCAGCAGCAGATCGTCGAAATCCACGGCTCCTGCTTTGCGAAGGATCTCGTTGTACAGGCGGAAAACTGCCGCAACTTGCTCCCGAATGTCGTTTCTCGCGCCGGTCGCCTCCGCTTCCATTTCGTCCGGCGTGATGCCGTGGTTTTTCGCGTGGCTGATCTGGGCTCGAATGCTGCGCGGCGGGTACTTGTCCGTTGGAAGATCGAGCTGCAACATGGCCCGTTTTATCGCCGCCGCCTGGTCATCATCATTGTAGATTGCGAAGTCGCGCGGCAGGCCGATGCATCCGGCTTCGCGCCGAAGCAGTCGCGCGCAGAACGAGTGAAACGTAGAGACCCACATGCCCCGCGCATCGCGACCCACCGACTGCAGCAGGTCCGTGACTCGCTCCTTCATCACGTCCGCGGCCTTGTTCGTAAACGTAACCGCCAGGATCGCGCTCGGCGGCACACCCTGTTCGATCAGCTGCGCTACGCGATACGTAATGACGCGCGTCTTGCCCGTGCCCGCGCCCGCCAGGACGAGCAGCGGTCCTTCAGTCGCGAGGACAGCTTCGCGCTGCCGTTCATTCAAGCCGGTCAGGAAATCCGGAGTTTGTGGAGAGGAAGTCAAAGAGCGATTCTATCCGAGCGACACCCATTCAGCAATTTCCGCGTCGGGCCCATACTTTTGCCCCGATCGCGAACTCGCACCCAACGCAACTCTCCGGTGTGCTATGTTTCTCCGCGCCGCCTCTTGCTTTCGTTTTCAGATGGCAGTTTGGCTTGATGATGAAAACTTATCATGAAAATGCTTCTCGGGTTTGAGCTTGGGCTGGTACTCTTCGTCGCGTTTGCGTGGGCATCGCCCCATTCTGGCGCGCCAACTGTCGACGCAATCGACACAATCTTCTCTTCCGTCACTCAGCCCAACGCCCCCGGCCTAGCCGTGCTTGTCCGCAAAGATGGTCGCACCGTGTTCGAGCGCGGCTACGGCCTGCGCGACCTCCGCACGCGCGCGAAAATCGATTCCGCGACTAATTTTCGTCTAGCATCGTGCACGAAGCAATTCACCGCGATGGCGATCATGCTTCTCGTCCACGATCGCAAGCTCACTTACGACACCCGAATCACCGATGTCTTTCCGAATTTCCCCGCGTACGGAAAAACCATCACCATCCGCAACCTTCTGAATCACACTTCGGGTCTGCTCGATTACGAAGATCTGATGCAACAGCCGCCGCCCAACACACCGCCGGACCAGCAACCACAAATCAGCGGCGCCCAGGTGCTCGCACTTCTGGAAAAGCAGACCACCACGAAATTCCCGCCAGGAACAAAATGGGCGTACAGCAATTCAGGCTATGTCTTATTGGGAGAAATCGTCGCAAAGGTTTCCGGCGAATCCTTTCCACAATTTCTTCACAACCGCATCTTTGCGCCGCTCGGCATGAGCAATACGATCGCCTATGTGAACGGCAGGAACGAAGTAGCGAATCGGTCCTTTGGCTATTCGAAATCCGCGACTGGCTGGGACAAAACAGATCAGGACGCCACGTCAGCCACGCTCGGCGACGGCGGCGTCTACTCCTCGCTCGACGATCTCGCCAAATGGGACAACGCGCTCGCTCATCACACTCTTCTCAGCGCGACAGAAATGCAGCCAGCGCTAATGCCTGTCGCCGTCCCGAGTGGCGGACCTGTCGGCCCGGACAACGAGCCTGCATCCTACGGCTTCGGCTGGTTCTTGAATCCATACAGGGGCCACCCGCGGATGTGGCATTACGGCGAAACAATCGGCTTTCGTACCAGCATTCAGCGCTTAACCCGCGGCCACCTGACGATCATCGTCCTCTGCAACCGCTCCGACTTAAATCCGGGCCACCTCGCTGAACGCGTCGCCGATCTTTTCATCGCCGCCGGAACCCAAAGTCAGTGAAACCGCTTCCGACGCCGCACCTTCCTGCGTGGCTCGTCAGATTCGTTGCCGCGATGGGGGGCGGCGGACTCTTCGTCGTCACGTTTCTCGACTCTTTCATTCTGTCGTTCCCATTCGTCACCGACGCGCTGATCATCGAGCTTTCAAGCGAGCATCCCGCGCGCACGCCGTACTACGTCGCGATGTCCACGCTGGGCTCGGTGGCCGGCTCCGTTTTGCTCTTCTTGCTTGCGCGAAAAGGAGGTGAAGCCTACTTCCATCGCCACGGCGGTCGCGGCGCGCTCAAAGCCAAACGATGGGTTCAGCGACACGCCTTCTTGAGCATCTTCATTCCCGCGCTTCTGCCGCCCCCATTCCAATACAAAATCTTCGTCCTCGCCGAGGGAGTGTTCGAGGCGCCGCTGCGGACTTTCGTTTTGGGCGTCTTGTTTGGCCGAGGTATTCGCTATTTCGCCGAGGCTGCCTTTGGGATCAAATACGGCCAGCAAACTCTTGTCTTCCTGATGGCGCACGGTATCGCGTTCGCGATCGGGGCCGTCGCCGCGATCGTCGTCCTGTGGATCGTCGCCCGCCTCTTCTTGCGCGAATCCGAATGACCGTGATCTGTTGCGTGGGATGTGCGGCGGTAGAGAGAGACTCTGAGGTCTTCTGTCGACGGTTGAACTGGCGATTGCTTCACGGTCCAGGCGACGCCGCAAAGAAAATATCCTGCCGTACGATTTGCGACTTGCTATTGAGGTCCACTCGCAAGAACGTATTCTCCGCACCCAGGTCTCCGCTCGCGAACTGCAAGTCGTGCACCTCGAATCGATATCCGTCCTCAAGCCGGCTGACGCTCGCCAGCGGAAAGCGGGCGTACCTCAGATACAACACCGCATCCGAAGTCGCCTCCCCTGCATGCACGGCCGCCGAATCCTGCGGCTTGTAAATCGTGCGGCTTCGCTCTGGCTCGAACCGTGCTCCCGGGGCAAGCGACACGCGGATCTCCTCTATCGTCGCATCCGTGGCCGCCACGCCGCGCCACTCGAGCGGCGCGCTGTCCACCGGAAACGCATCGGCCGTCAGCGGAGTGCGTCGCTCATAATCGCTCGACATCACGAGATCGATCGCGCGGGTGTGTAACACCACACGCGCGGCCGCGTACGCGACAAAAATCACAAGCGCAAAAATCGCCGCGAATCGCCCGCGAACACGCTTGCGCCGCTCCCCGATTTCCTCGCTCACCAGCCGCAGCAATTCGGGAATCAGCAGCCCCGCGCCAAGCACAACTAACATCCATATATCGACATTGGTCAGCAGGTACCACGCGTAGCGCTGCGCGCGAAATGGCCATAGCAACTGCACTCCCACTCCGCTCGCCACGTCAAGAAGTCCGTGCGCGACAATCGCCACCACCGCCGCAATCAGCGCGGTCCAAAATCGCAACGGTGGCTTCCTACCAGGCGGAGGACTCTCGCCGCTTCGTCGCTTATCAAGCGCCCAAAAAACGCCAGCTGTCACCACCGCCACGAACACCGCTCCCACAACCGAATGCAGCACCGCCCGATGGAATCGCAGGAACGCGCTCGGCCCGCCAAAATAACTCACGTAATCGAGATCCGGCGCCACTCCGGCGACCACCATGATCGCCATTCCATATCGAGGCAGACGCGTCTGCCCCGCCCGCGCCAGTGTCAGCGACGTCAAAGCGTTCGTTACCGGTCCCACATCGCTCCCACGTTTGACTGTCTCGTGCGCCCAGCCTCAATCCCTGGTCCGGCTTTCACCCCTCTGCGCCCTTTCTGGTAAGTCTTTCCGACCATCCTCGCTGGCATTTCTCGGCGTTCTCTGCGCCTCTGCGGTAAACTCCGAAATAGCAATTCCGGATTTCGGATTTCGTATCTTCTCGTCACTTACCACTCGTCACTGCCGTTTCGCCGGTACAAGTATCGACAGCGCATCCGGCACGATCCGAAACGCCAACGGCAGCGCCCCAATCGGCTCGCCATCCACCTGCGCGAAGATCATTCGCTCATCCGCCGATTCGCAGACCACTTCCGTGTCTTTCCACGCGTCAATGCCCTTCACCTGCCGAAGCTTGCCCATCCACAATGGCGGTAAGCAGCGAAGATACTGGAACCGGCTGGTCGCAGAGTTCGTCAGCATCTCGAACGAATCCTCGAACAGGCTCGCGCCCGTGGTGATCTTGAACGGCCCGCCGTAATGCGCCGTTCGTCCCACCACGACAATCGTCGCGCGCCGCTCCTTCCCGCCTGACCGCACCTTCATCTCCGGAAAATCGTAACGGAAAAGTTGCTTGGCTCCCTCTGCCCAGTACGCCAGAATCCCTGCATTCTTCTTCAAAATTTCGTCCACGCCGTTGACGATCGCCCCGTCCGGCCCGGCTCCTCCGACGCACAAGAAATATCGCCCGACCAGCTCTCGTTGCATGGCGCCGCTGCCGTTCACGCCCGGCGGACTCGCAATCCCCAGCGCGATTCGCCGCAGCACCGCACCCGCAATCAGCCGCGCCGCCTGAGGAATATCCCACGGCACTCCCAACTCTTTCGCCAGGATGTTCGCCGTTCCTGCCGGCAGCAGTGCCATCGGCACCCTGCTCCCCGCCAGCCCGTTCACCACTTCGTTCACCGTGCCGTCGCCGCCGCACGCAATCACCAACTCGCGCCGCTGCCCCACCGCAAGCTGAGCCAGCCCGCGAGCCGTTCCCGGAGCCGTGGTTGCGGCAATCTCCACCGTAATCCCAGCGTCCTTCAGGATCGCCACCGCCTTCTCGATTTCCTCGAATCGACGGTGCCGCCGGCGCCCGCTCGCCGGGTTGTAAATCAAAATCGCGTCTTTGATTCCTTCCGCCATTTGCTCCCGTCCCTACTTCAGACCCGTGCGCCCTAGAGATTTCATTCTGAGCCCCGTGCAAAACAGAGTTGTCATCCGCCGGAGGCCCGCTGTCGGGGGCCGAAGCCTCGCCGCCGTGACGGGAATCTTCCTTCTGCTGGCTCCCTCAGCTCGCATGTCCGCGTGATCGCGCATTGTATAATACCGGCTTGTTTTAACCCGCTGCATCCTTGCGCACCCATGCCCAAGAACAGTAAGGCCGCTACCGATGTCGAACGCCTTCGTGACGACATCCGCCATCACGAATACCTCTACTATGTAGAGGACAACCCTGAACTCTCGGATGCAGCATTCGATCGGCTGATGAGCCGCCTAAAGGCGCTCGAAGCGGAGCATCCCGAATTAGTCACGCCGGATTCGCCCACGCAGCGCGTCGGCGGACAACCCCGCGAAGGACTTCAGTCCGTCCGGCATTCCACGCCGATGATTTCCCTCGACAACTGCTTTTCGATCGAGGACCTGCGCGCCTTCGACCGTCGCGTGCGCGAAACCACCGGCCGCGACAAGATCGACTACGTCGGCGAGCACAAGTTCGACGGCTTCAGCCTCTCGCTGATCTATGAAGGCGGCAGGCTGGTGCGAGGGGTCACGCGAGGCGACGGCAACACCGGCGAGGACGTCACTCCCAACGTGAAAACGATCCGCTCGATCCCGCTCGGCGTCGATCCCGCGTTGCTGAAAAAGACCGGCCTGCCCGCAAGCTTCGAGGTTCGCGGCGAAGTCATCATGACCCGGAAGGCCTTTCAGGCCATGAACGAGCAACAGCAGGAACTGGGGCTGAAAGTCTTTGCCAATCCGCGCAACGCGGCGGCGGGCAGCGTGCGCGTTCTCGACCCCAAAATCACCGCTTCGCGGCGGCTCGACTTCTTTGCCTACTACCTGCTCGTCAACGGGCGCGTTCCGAAGAAGCGCCTCTCTGAAGCGCTCGAAACGCTTTCCACGCTGCATTTCAAGGCCAGCGACGATTGGCGTCTCTGCCACTCGCTTACCGAAGTCGAGCGCTACATCAACGAATGGGAATCGAAACGCGAAAAGCTCGCGTATGAAATCGACGGCATCGTGATCAAGGTTGATGAAATCGGCTTGCAGAACGAGCTCGGCTTCACGTCGAAAGCACCGCGCTGGGCCATCGCCTATAAGTATCCCGCGCACCAGGAAACCACCGTCGTACGCGACATTCTCGTCAGCGTGGGCCGCACGGGCGTGCTTACGCCATTCGCTGTGTTCGAGCCGGTGCAGATCGGCGGCGTCACCGTCGTGAAATCCACACTGCACAACGCCGACGAAGTCGAGCGGCTGAACGTGCATGCTGGCGACACAGTGCTCGTCGAGCGCGCGGGCGAAGTGATCCCGCATGTCCTGAAAGTGGTGAAGCACGGCAAGGAAGAAAAGCCGTTCAAAATGCCGGATAAATGTCCAGTGTGCGGCACGCGCGTGCACCGGCGCGAAGGAGAGGTGGCCTACCGCTGCGTCAACGTGTCCTGCCCGGCGCGAATGCGCGAGTCGATGATCCACTACGCCGGACGCCACGCCATGAATATCGACGGCCTGGGCGAGAAAATCGTCGAGCAGCTTCTGGAGCGCGGCCTGGTGAAGGATTATGCCGATCTCTACAAACTGGACGTGCCCACGCTGGCGAATCTGGAGCGCATGGCGGAGAAATCAGCGGAAAATCTGGTCGGCGAAATTCGGGCCAGTAAAAAGAATTCTCTCGACCGCTTGATCTATGCCATTGGCATTCCGTTCGTCGGCGAACGCACCGCTCAGCTTCTCGCGTCGCATTTCGGCTCGATGGAAAAGATTGCGGACGCGTCGGCGGAAGAGCTGATGGAAGTGGGCGAGGTGGGCCCGAAAATCGCGGACGGCGTGCGCGAATTCTTTTCCGAGTCGGCTAATCGCAAGCTGATTGAACGGCTGAAGCATGCGGGCGTCAACATGAAAGCCGAGCGCAAAGCGCAACTCAGCACAAAATTTGCGGGCAAGACGTTCGTCTTCACCGGCACGCTCGCCAATCGCACTCGTGAAGAGGCGGAAGCGCTTGTCGCCTCGCACGGCGGCAAGGCGGGCGGCTCGGTCAGCAAAAAGACCAGTTACGTCGTCGTTGGCACCGACCCCGGCTCAAAATTCGACAAAGCCAAGTCCCTTGGCGTCGCGATCCTCACCGAATCCCAATTCGAAAAACTCCTCGCGGCGGACTGAGCGTCTCCTACGTAGCACACGTCGCGCTCGGCTGTTTGGCAGACCCGGCGGTTCGCACCAAGAACCGTGCCGGGCTGAAGGCCCGCCACGGCGGGCAGACCCCAGCTACATTTAGTCTCAAAACGCCGGCGAGACACCCTTCGGCTGCTCTCGGGACGAGCCGGTGCTACGTACTACAACCTGCGCCGCGAGGCAAAAATGAGGCGAATATAAGGTGTGGCGAGTAGAGCAAGTATCTTGCTCTTGAATTCGCGTTATAGTGCGGTAAAGTACCGCGGAAGTTAGATAACGGGATACGAAGGCCAAAGATCCGAACTAGCCGGCAGGAAGGCAGCACATGAAGGGTCACCCGACGCAACGGCAACGTACGGTGCTCGCATACGACGTGTATCAGGAGGTGATGGACACAGCGGGTTGGCTTCGGAGCTGGATGCGGGGCCCGTTCGAGTCGTTCGACCTGACGCCGCAGGGATTTCGCCTGCTCGTGCTGCTCCAGGAGGGGCCTATACGGGCAGTGGAAGCAGCGAAGAAACTGCGATTCAGGCGTCAGAACCTGGACCCGGTTCTGGGGCGTTTGGAGGAGCGTGGATGGGTGAAACGGGCGGTGGTGAGTCTGCCGAAAGCGGAGGGGCAGGAGAAACGTTCGCGGCGACGAAAGATCGGAAGAAAGCAGCGGGATTGGGATTTTGGCGTGGTCACGTTGACTCCAGAGGGAGAGAAGTTCCTGGGGCGCGCGTTCCCGAGTCACGCAAAGGTATTGAAAGGATTAATGCGCGCGTTGCACGTGCGGGAACAGAAGACTCTGATCGAGATCTGCCGGAAATTGCGGGCGGGAGCGATCCTGAAATTCATGTCGGAAATTTCGGCCGTCGATGAATGGGAGCGAGATGCGTATCAAGAGATCGATGCGGCGGATGAAGAGATAGAGGACGCGAGAGCGAAACTGTTGAGGAGAGAGGTTAGCGAGACGGAGGATGCGGAGCTACGCGAGCTACAGGAAGAACTTGGGATCGTGCCGTTTTCGATGGAGCGGTTGAGCGCGGAGGATCGGAAACACGTTGAGGGAATCATCACAAAGATGCGGAAGCACGATGTTTTGAGGTCGGCGACGCAAGTGGACTGGAATTTGCCGAGAGACGCGGAGCGGGAAGCGGGACATGTGTTGAGGATGTTGATGAATTTGGGGGATGATCGGGAGCGAGAAGTGCTGGAGAAGTTGCGGCGAGGGCGGAGCGATTTGGAGGTGGTGGAGATGCTGAAGGAGTGGAGCAGAGTCGAGTGACGAGTGGCTGGTGGCGAGAAGAGAAAATCTGCACCCTTTGCAAAAGACGCAAAGAGTGCGGCACCCTCAGGATCGGCTGTAGCGGGAGCCTGGGTGTGGTGAGGGGTGAATGGGTGCGCCACCCGGCACCGCAATACTCGTGAGGTCGGCGGCTCCGTACGGAATCGCTAAATCACGTCGTGTCCGGCGCTCGCAGACGCAGACTCCCTGCTATAATCCCGGCGCGCAGCGTTCGCCGATTATGACTAGCCGCAACTACTGGCTCGATTTGTTCACCGGCATTACTTGGAAAGAATTCATTGATGCAGGCGCGAGTATCTCTGGCTTCCGCGAAAGTCGCTGGTCAGCGGTTCAGAAGATCAAGCTGGGTGACTATCTGATCTGCTACCTAACCGGATTGTCTCGATTCATCGGAGCTCTCGAGGTTGTCTCTGCCCCCTTCAAGGATTCGAAAGTTATATGGAAGGACGAGGATTTTCCTTGCCGTGTCGGGGTGAAGCCAGTCGTCATGTTAACGCCGGAAACAGCGGTTCCGGTGATGGAGTTGCGTGATCGGTTGAGCGCTTTCCGAGGCATGAAGAGTCCCATCGCATGGACTGGGCACTTCCGCGGGTCGCCCGCAAGATGGACCGCCTCCGATGGTAGTGCGGTGCTGGAAGCTCTCTCAGAAGCAAAGAACAACCCGACAGTTCGGCCCGTCGACGCTGCCAAATTGGCCAGACGCCCTAAAGCTCTGAAGGCTAAGATCGGCGCCGTGACCGTTCCCGGGGGCGAAGAGCTGCCGACCGAACGGGCAGAGCCCACAAGAGAGCCGAGTGAGCACGAGGAGATCCAGTCCCTTCTGCTGAGGCTTGGCAGCGATATGGGATTCGACGTTTGGGTTGCGCGTAACGATCGCGGACGACAGTTAAAGGGAGCAGTATCCGCCGACTTCCAGAAAAAGTTGAAAACGGAACTTCCGTTGCAGTTCGACGAGGCCACAAACCGGACGATCGAACTGATCGATGTGCTTTGGTTAAAGGGCAACGCTATTGTCGCGGCCTTTGAAATCGAAAGTACCACCTCTATTTACTCGGGTCTCTTACGTATGTCCGATCTGATTGCCATGCAACCCAACCTGAATATTCCCCTTTACTTGGTCGCGCCCGGCGATCGTAGGGACAAGGTCTTCGATGAAGTGAATCGACCAACGTTCAAACGGCTCACGCCGCCGCTTGTCCAGGTGTGTCGATTTATTTCGTTTTCGGACTTGCGCGCGAGGCTCAAAGATGCGGGCCCACTCGCTCGATATTTGAGACCTGAGTTCCTGCAGGAACTATCCGAGTCGTGCGAAATCGAGGACGTTTAAGTCACGCCGTGACAAAGTACGACGCTGCCAAGACATTGAAACTAACGAAGGCGCGTCGAGGAACACGGTGCGACCGATGCGGCGTGACAATTGCGCGTGGCAGTGAGTACTTCAGAGAAACGCTCGGGCTTATGGCAAAACCGCCTGGGCTCATTCTGAAAAGCTACTGCCCGTCTTGCGAACTGGGCGTTACTAGGCTCCCAGAGGCTCACGACGGCTGAGGTCGGATAGCCCATAGTTGGCACCTTCACTCAGCTGCGAGGCGGTCGAGGCGCTCCAGCGTGTCGGGATATTCGCGGACGAGCAGGACGAGACCTGCGGCCTGCGCGTTCGGTTTGGCGCGGCCCTGTTCCCATTTTTCGAGGGTGCGCTCGTTGATCCGCAGCTTCCGCGCGAACACCGCCCGCGAATACCGAAGTCTCTTGCGCGTGTCTCGAATCAGTTTCGAATCCACATCAGGGAGCGGCGCCGGCTCGACCTTGTAGCTGCGCAGCGTGACTTTCCCCTCGCGCCGGCTTTTCATCGCCGCGACGCCGTCCAGCAATTCGTTCGCAATTCTCCTCTTTGCCATCTTCGATTACCTCGGTCGCAGTCTGTGCCGTCGGAGCGCCGCGTGCCGGGCTGAAGGCCCCGGCGCTACATTCAAATCTGAAGCAATGCGCCCGCCTGAAGGGCAAGGCGGCCGCTGCAAAGGCGGGTCCCACTGCCGCGATAGAACGGCATCACGCGGCAATGGCGGCGGCAGCGGGAGACTTTTCGGGGACGGGCTGTTTCTTCGGGACGAGCGCGAGGAGGATCGCGCCGATCGCGATGGCCGCAATCGAGCCGAACGTGAGATCCCGATCAGTGGGGAACTGGAAGTGCTGCACCAACATGACCGTGCCGTGCGCGATGTTGGCCCACGCCGCATACGCGATCAGGCTGCGATGGGCAAACGGATTGCGCACCGCCAGGAGCAGGAACACTCCCATCACGACGTAGAGACTCATCAGCATCGGGGTGCCCGCGTCAGCCCGATTCTTCGACAACAAAACCGTGTAAATCGGAATGGTCCCGGCCACGAAAAGCAGCCCGAACACGACCAACACGACTTTCAGCGCTCGCTCGCGAAACATAGCGCCTCCTTTGCCACACTCGATGAAATACGCGCGGATTCGGATTCTTGTTTCAATGTAGAGGCGGAAGGCGTGTTCCGCCAACTTGCATTGCGCGGATGGTAGCACCATTCGGACTGGGCTGCGACCGCGGCTTTCCGATACAAACCATCGGAACCTCAGACCAGATAGATCATAGGCAGCCGCATGTTGGGTCAGACAAGGCACGCACAGCCGAGGGCGGCTGTGCCACACAGGCAAAACGCCGGCGGGACGCCAGCGCTATTGAAGATACGAAAAGCACGGGCACAGCTCTTTTCTGCGCGCGCTCGAAGCGCGACATGCTGTGCCCGTAGGGAGGAATGCAAAGGCGGCCGCGACAAAAGCGTCGGAGGCCGCACGGAGGACTTTTTCTGGGCGCGCTCGAAGCGCTTTTCTGCGCGCGCTCGAAGCGCGACATGCTGTTCCCCTACCCAGGGGCTAAAACAGAGGCGAAGAAAATGCAAGATGCCGGGGCTGAAGCCCGGCTCTACGTTGAACCCAAACCATCGAGGGCCTCCCACGCTCAAAAACCGAGCATGGAGCACCCGCGCAAAACGGCGGCGAGACGCCGTCAGCGCTACTAAAGATGTCCTGACACGAAACGGTTTTCGCAGGGCACAAAGGGCTCTGCTCCCCCGACTGAAGTACGGGGGCTTCCGCCAAAGCGAGCGCGACAACCTTTTGGGGCCGCGCGCGTCTAAGGGCCGAGGGAGGTGTCCTGGAAATGAGATCGTTACCTGTACGTTTGCTGATTTGTGTTTTCCTGGCAGGGCTGGCGGCGCCGATTTATGCGCAAACCGCACAGAAGAAACCCACAACGCTGCGCGCCGTGCTGTTGGCGGAACTGAAGTCGACGCACAACAGTGAGGAATGGTTCGTTCCAGTGGATGTGGCCGTAAAGGGACTGACACCCGAGCAGGCGGCCTGGAGAGATGCGAAGGGGAATCACTCCGTGGGCCAACTGGTGTACCACCTGTGGTTTTGGGACACGCAGAGCCTGCACAGACTGAAGGGCGAACCGCCCGAGAAATTCAGCGGGAACAACGACGACACTTTCAACAACTACGATCCGAAGCACTTCAAGGAAACAGTGGCGCAGCTGGACGGCGTGCTGACGCAGCTCGAAAACTGGGTGGAAACGGCCAGCCCGGAAAAGTTGGCGCAGAACGCGCAAACGTTCACGCACATCAGCACGCACAACGCGTATCACATCGGCGAGATGGTGCTCGTCCGCAAAGAGCAAGGCTCGTGGAATCCCGCGGTGGGCGTGCATTAGGAAGCGGCGCGTCAGGGTGTTGAAAGCCCTGAACAAATGCAAGCGCTGTTGTCGGAGCTGAAGCTCCGACCACGTAAAACCGGGCCATTTCAGCAGGGCTTTCGCAGCGCAGAGGGCGCGTGCTGCCCTGCATACCCATTCGTTCCTCAGGGCAAGGATGCAGGGCTCCTATCCTTGGGAATGACTAGCGCAAAGCCTCACCTATAGAGGTGAGCCACATAAGTCGGAACGTGCTGCGCTGAAGGCTGCAGCGCTACGTTGGACCATAGCAAACGCCCAGCGGTTGGGAGTGGCTGCGGGATTAAACGTGCGCGCTGGCACAACCTATTCGGGCATGGAGAATAGCGCTGCGGGCGAGAGGTGGACGCGCCAGGGCTGAGGCTCGTTGCGAAAGCGTTCCCATTTTTCTTTGTAGACTTCGGCCTGGAGATCGAAGTCGTCGCCGGCATCGTGCTGCGAGTTATCTGAAATTGGCCGGCGAGACGCCGGCGCTACAACAACGGACTCCGCCGCGGAATCCAGATGTTCCCTTCGGGAATCGAACGGTTCGCGCTCGCACGCCTCTCGGCTTGCAGCGTGAGATGCCGCTACATCAGCTGCACGCTTGCCGGGTTCGCGAAGGCTGAGGAACAGCGTGATGCGGAACGGAGTTTCCGACGAGCGTACGAGCCAGCACGGAAACACGTTCTCCGAGGACGCGCCGGAAGCGGACGGGTCGGCGAAGTCGATGTGATGCGCACGAATGCCAACGTAGGCGGGAACGGTAGAGGAAGCAGCAGCCACTGCCTCAGGGGCTAAAGCCCCTGATCTTACCCCAGCCGTAATGTCGGAGCTGAAGCTCCGACCCCCTAAGAGACCATTCCCTAGAGCGGAATCGAGTTTCTCTGCCGCAGCGGGCAGGCTCCGGCCCTGCAGGAGGGCCTCGCCTGGGGCGGAACTGAGATTCTCCGGCGTGGCAAGCAGGCTTCGACCCCCTGGAATTGCAGTTGCGATAGAGGCATTGGCTCGGTCTATTGCGTTTGCGGGGGCAGCGGCATCGCGCTGGGCGACGCGCAGACGGCAGCCCCAATCAATGGCTTCGACAAGGCCGTTTGGAGCGGCCTTGGCGCGCGAAATATTCTTGCATCCCGTGAGACGCGCGACTTCGGCGGTCGGCGGACGCCGGAAAATCTCCTTCATATCGCCAAACGCGGCGACGCGGCCGCGCGACAAGACGACCAGGCGGCGGCAAAGCCGGTAGGCTTCCTCCATGCTGTGCGTGACGAGAAGCGACGGGCGGCGATACTCCGAAAAAGTCTGCTGAAGCTGGGATTCGATCTGGCTGCGCAGGTGCGTATCGAGCGAGGAGAGCGGCTCGTCGAGCATCAGCGCTTCGGGATCGATTGCCAGGGCACGTGCGAGCGCAACGCGCTGCTGTTCGCCGCCGGAAAGCTCGCGCGGGTAGCGATGATCGAGACCCGCAATGTGCGTTTGGCGCGCGACAGCCGCCATGCGCGAGTCACGTTCGCCTGCCGGGAGATGCCGCAAGCCGAACGCGAGATTTTCGGCGACGGTGCGATGCGGAAAGAGCGCGAATTGCTGGAACAGCAGCCCGACGCGGCGCGAGCGCACAGGCACGTCGATGCCGCGCTGCGAATCGAACAGCACGCGGCCATCGAGAGCGATGCGGCCACGGTCGGGACGTTCGAGGCCGGCGATGCAGCGCAGCAGCATTGTCTTGCCGGCGCCGGATGGCCCGAGGATGGCAAGCGGCGCGTCGTCTTCAACGCGGAACGCGACCTCGAGCGCGAACTCGGGCAACTGCTTCTCGATTTGGAGTTCGAGTGGCACGTCAGCGGCGCGCCTGCCCGGCGGGTTCGGTTTCCGGCGAGCGACGGGCGCCCCCCTGCGTTCTGGGATTTGATGCAGGGCCGCGCGGTGCCGCAGGGCTGTGAGATTCGCGCGGACGTTTACGCGAATCATTACGCGCTGTCGCGCGACGCGCAAAACCGCGTGTGTTCGTCCAGTGATAAAGCAACGCGATGAGGATGAGCGAGATGACGATGTCGACGGCGCACCAGGCGAGCGCAGTTTTAATCTCGTCGGCTTCGACGGCAAAGTAGATGGCAATAGGAATGGTTGCGGTGCGGCCGGGAATGTCGCCCGCAACCATCAGCGTGGCGCCAAATTCGCCGAGCGCGCGAGCGAACGAGAGAATCACTCCGGCGAGAATGCCGGGCCAGGCGAGCGGCAGCGAAATTTCACGGAAAACGCGCCACTCGGAAGCGCCGAGCGTACGCGCAGCCTGGAGCACGGGCGGATCAACCTGCTCGAGCGCCGCGCGCGAGGTGAGATACATCAGTGGAAACGCGACGACCGCGGCGGCGATCACCGTGGCGGGCCAGGAAAAGACGATCGTCGCGCCGAAATGGAGCAGGAGTTTGCCGATCGGGCCGTTGCGTCCTAAGAGGAGTAGCAGAAAAAAACCGATGACGGTTGGCGGGAGCACGAGTGGCAGAAGAAAAAAACCGTCAACGAGAGCGATGACCGGGCCGCCGCGACTTTCGCGCCAAGCGGCCGCGGCGAGGCCGGCGACAGCGGTGATGAGAGTCGCCGTGAAGGCCGTCGCCAATGAGATTGAGATGGGAGACCAGTCCATTGGGGGAAATTGTAGCTGGAATGAGGCGAGATCGCTTGCGATTCGGCGGAGTGGACAGACGCCACGGAGCACAATGGTCGGCGTGCCGTGCGTTCAGGGAGCAAGTTAGTTTGCGACGCTCCGAACGAGGACAGTTTTTGCAGCTTACCTTGGCTGAATCACAGTCCGCGACGAACCCGTGCCGGCGGGCAAACGCAGCGAGCCAAGATCGCGATTTCGCCACAAACACTCGAATTGCCCGCGACGAGTGAGCCAGACGGGGAGTCAGTTTGCTGGCGCGTCTGGAAAGCTTATGTGGGCTCCGCGGAACTGATTGTCGAAGGCAGTACCACGACGAATCCGATAAAGCAAAATTCGTCGTGGCCACCATGCGCGAAACGCGGTTCGATCTGCGAGCGACTCGCGCAGTTTACCGTTGCGGCTGCGATTGCGGCTTCGATGGTCGTTGTGACTGGGGTTGTTGTGACTGGGGCTGCGGCTGCTTTGGTTTCAGCGAGCCGGGCGGCTGCGACCCCTGCGGACTTTGTTGCGGCGGCCCGAGCATGGGCTTCAACTCGGGGTAATCGTTGCTCATGTCCTTCAGCGTGTCGATCGCCGCTTTTCGCTCGATGACGGCGCCTTGCGCTTGCGACTGCTGGAGCACGTCGGGCAGCTGCTTGACCATCTGTTGTCCGACCGGCGATTGATAGAACTGGATCATGCCCTGCAGTTCCTCGAGTGAGAAGTGCTGGGCGTAGATTGGAACTTGAGCTTCGTCGACCTGCGATGCCGGTGACTTGGCATTGAGCTTCTGGTTGAAGTCGGTCATGAATTTGTCGAGGCGGTCGGCAGGCAGGCGGCGGCTCATGGCGCTCTTCACCTGCTCGGCCACGACTTCGGTCATGTTGTTGCCGAGTTTACCTGTGCCGGTGATGTCCATTAATTGGCGGATGGCCTTCTCTTTCGCCGGATCCACCTTTACCGGCGCGGGCGCGGCCGCAGGAGGGGCGGACGGCTGCGCGGCGGCCCGCGATGAGGCCGGCACTCCCGGCTGAACGTGCGCCGGCGCTTGCGGCGCGATCTGCGCCAGTGCCGATCCCGCCAAAAACAGACTGGCGGCGATTGCTGTGAAACGGAAATTCATAAAGTTATCTCCTAGGGCGGGCGTCAAGACCGTCGCACTTCATAGTAGCGAAACTGGCCGCGCACGTCACGTTTTGAGGCTGCTGCGAGCGTCGATTGTCCTGGAACACAGGCAGGGCGGTCCATTTGGCCGGACGGTTGGCCGGTTCGCGGCCGCCGTGATACGTTCGACGGTAGCTCGCTGCGCCGGCCGACTGACCCGCAACAACCGAGAGTTGCCATGGACGATAAGCACCGACCTCCCGACACAAGCTCCCCATTCGAGGATGCTCGCCGCGAGATGGTTGCCCGTCAAATCGAACAGCGGGGCATTCGGGACGAGCGCGTTTTGCGAGCGATGCGTTCGGTTCCCAGGCACTTGTTCGTACCCGAAGAGTATGTTAATGCGTCCTATACGGACGAACCGTTACCCATCGGAGAAAGACAAACCATTTCGCAGCCGTTCATGGTGGCAGCGATGGCAGAAGCGCTGTTGCTGAAAGGGCCGGAGCGAGTGCTGGAAATCGGAGCAGGGTCGGGATATCAGGCAGCGGTGCTGTCGCGCCTGGCGCGAGACGTGATCGCGATCGAGACACAACCAGCGCTGGCGGCGTCCGCGCGCGAGCGACTGGCGAGACTGGGTTACGAGAACGTGCTTCTTGAGGAAGCAGACGGCTCGATGGGCTGGTGGCGAGAGGCGCCATACGACGCGATTTTGGTGACCGCCGCGGCGCCTGCTGTACCACCGCCGCTCGTCGAGCAGCTTGCCGACGGCGGAAGACTGGTGCTGCCCGTGGGGGGCGCGGAAAATCAGGACTTGATTCGCATCACGAAGAGCGAAGGTCGAACTTCTCAAGAATCTTTATACGCTTGCCGATTCGTTCCGCTCGTCGGGCGCTACGGATGGCAGGACAGGCAGACACATCGCGGATGACCGACCGTCCAGACCTCTCTATCATCATTCCCGCTTATAACGAAGAGAACCGTCTGCCGCGTACGCTGGCGCGCATCGAAGATTATTTCTCAGCAAAACAAATTGCGGCCTACACCTTTGAGATTGTCGTCGTAGATGATGGCTCGACGGACGCGACGGCAACGGTTGCACAAGAATGGTCGCAGAGGCTTCCTCTGCGCGTCGTGTCAAACGGCGGAAACCGCGGCAAAGGCTATAGCGTTCGTCACGGGATGCTGGACGCGCGCGGACGAATCGCAATGTTTACGGACGCCGACCTTTCTTCGCCCATTCAGGAGTGCGCGAAGCTAGTCGCGGCCATCGCTGCGGGAAACGATGTGGCCATCGGCTCGCGCGCTGTGGATCGGTCATTGATCGAACAGCACCAATCGCCATTCCGTGAAGTCGCCGGAATGATTTTTAACGGGTTCGTGCGCACGCTTACGCTGCTCCCGTTTCACGATACGCAGTGCGGCTTCAAGGCGTTCCTGCTCGAACCGTCGCGCATCGCGTTCGAACAGCAGCGCATTGAGGGCTTTGGGTTCGATCCTGAAATTCTGTTCATCGCGAAGCGCAACGGCCTGCGCATGATCGAGGTGCCTGTGCGCTGGGCGCACGACCCCGCAACGAAGGTTCATGTGATCCGCGACAGCTTTTTGATGTTTTGCGACCTGCTGTATATACGCTGGAACTGGCTGCTTGGCCGTTACCCGCCGCAGACCCGCCGCAACGAGAAAAGAATCGCGCAACAGTTCTGACGGCCTTACATCCGGCGATTCTTCGCCGATGGAGGCAGTTGACCATTCAGCCGCAGATAGGCAGCCTGGGCGCTGTAGTGGTCATACAAGTCGTCGGTGAGAGTGACCATCACAAACGCTTTCGACACGGTCCGGCCGCCGAAGAACTGCATGGTTTGGCCCAAGTCCGAATCGTTTACCTTTCCGAGAGCGGTGGAGCAAAAGCTGAACGAGCTCTTGAGCGCATCGACCAGCGTGTCCTTCGGGTCGGTGTCAGTGAGTTTGGCATGTGAGGGCGCCGTGGTTCCGGAAACTTTCGAGCAGAGGAATTCGTTCGACTGCGCGATGTGCATGACGAGGTGGCCGAAGGTCATCGATTGCGGCGTCGGGCGATAGCTGTATTTGTCGGCAGGCATTTCTTCGGCGGCGCCGACCATAAGCTCCGCGTGATGCGCGACAATCGTGCGAACGGCGTCGGAAACAGGGTTGCTGTTGCTCTGTCGGTTGCGGCCGAAAGAAGCGAACGGCGCGAGCGCGAGGGCAGCGAGGATTGCAACGAACGTCTTCATGACTCCTCCCGTTAATTCAATGATCGAATCGGCTAAGCCGGGAACCAGCATAGTCCGCGGCGGGTTGGCGAACAAGCGGACGGGGCCAAACTTTGAATCGCAAAGTACTTGACACTCGTTGACCTTCCGGCTACCCTTCCGACATGCCCAACCGCGAACCCTGGTCGCCGCCCGACAGACCAGTCGCCCTTGACGACCGCGCCCGCGAGAATCTTCGCTTTATTCGCGAGACCATGGAACGCGCGGGGTCGTTTACCGCCGTACCGGGATGGGGCGGCCTGGCGATGGGAATTACGGCAGTGGGGGCTGCCGCGATTGCTTCATTTCAGGATTCCAAGCTGGCGTGGCTGACCACGTGGATGCTGGAGGCCACGATCGCTATCGCGATTGCGTCGTGGACTACGTACACGAAGGCTCGAAGCTCCGGCGCTTCCCTGTTTTCAGGCCCGGGGCGGCGATTCGTATACAGCTTCGCTCCCCCGATCCTTGTGGGCGGCCTTTTGACGGCGGTTCTGGTGCGCGACGGATTGTTCGGCGGAGTAGCGGGCATGTGGTTGCTGCTGTACGGCACGGCGGTTGTTACAGGCGGGGCGTTTTCGATTCGCATCGTGCCGTTGATGGGATTGTGCTTCATGGTGCTGGGAGCTGTCGCTCTGTTTTCTCCTGCCAACTGGAGCAACCTTCTGCTGGGCGTCGGTTTTGGCGGTTTTCATATCCTTTTTGGGGCAGTGATTGCGAGGAAGTATGGCGGCTAAATCAAACGCAGCCCGCATCCAGCGGGAGGAAAAAACAAGGCGCATGGCAACGCCTGCGCCGCCGGAAGCACCGGCAGCCAATCTGGATCGCGTGATCCACGAGCGAACCCGGCTGGCGATCATCAGCGCGCTCGCCGTAAATGAGTCGCTTACGTTCCGCGAGTTGAAGCAACTGCTCGGCGCCAGCGACGGCAACTTGAGCGTACACGCGCGGAAGCTGGAAGATGCAGGCTACGTCGCCTGCGCGAAGTCGTTCGCGAATCGATTGCCGAAAACGGAATACCGTCTAACGTCCGCGGGACGCCGCGCTCTCGAGAAATATCTCGATCACATGGAAGCTCTGATTCGGGCAACGCGTGAACGGTAGAAGACCTGAATTCGGTGTGTCCGCAATCATCCGCGATAGGCAAGAAAGGTAATTGGGTCCTAGTCTTAAATGAAAACCAGCACTCTTAGCATCGTTTCTGATTTGAAATTGCACGTGGCCATTCTTCTGGACGGCAATGGTCGCTGGGCCGCTTCGCGAGGACTTCCCCGGTCAGAGGGCCATCGCGCCGGTGTAGCAGCGGTGCGGCGGGTGGTGCGCACGGCCCCGTCGCTCGGAATCGGCGTGCTGACTCTGTATGCGTTCTCTTCAAACAACTGGGAGCGCCCGGCGAGCGAAGTAGCGTCTTTGCTCGGCCTCCTGGAGGAGTTTCTGCTGTCGGAAGCCGCCGAATGCGCCAAGGAAGGAGTGCGGATCCGCGTGGTTGGCCGTCGCGATCGCATCCCGCCCTCGCTTGTCAGCGCCATTCAGTTTGCCGAGCACTCCACAGCGCCGGGACGCAAACTGGATTTGCGAATCGCCCTCGACTATTCCTCGCGCGACGCTATCCTGCGCGCTGCGTGCTGGATGCTGTCGAGCCTGGAAGTTTCACAGCGCGAATTCGCGAGGCGTCTTGGCGAAGTAACAAACTCCGAGGGACCTGCGGCCGATGTCGACCTGCTGATTCGCACGGGCGGCGAGCGGCGCCTGAGCGATTTTATGCTTTGGGAATGCGCTTACGCCGAGTTGTTTTTTACTCCGCGCATGTGGCCCGACTTCGATGCGAAAGATCTGGCGGAAGCCGTGGACGATTTCCTCTGCCGCGAGCGCCGCTTTGGCCGAGTGCCCGAGGCCGCCGCAAGCTGAGCTTTAGGCCTCACGCGGCTGGTGCAATGCGCGGCGTTCCGCGTCCGTGAGATCGTCGCCCTCATCGTCCGCAACAAGCTGAATGATGGTACCGTCCGGCAGCGTAGTCGGCTCATCAAGCACGATGCGGCCGTTTTCAACCCGCGCTCGCAATGGGCTCATGTCCGTAATATAAACGCTGGCGCCGCAGGTCGCAACCCCACCCATCGCAGTGAAACGCGTTTCGGCCACCCTTCGAGCGGAACCAGCTTAGATTGTGCAAAGTCCAACTAGAAACACCGGCTAGCTTCTTGCGTGCAGGGACGGGAGTTGTATACTGACCGCCGTTGCCCGGGTGCGTGCAAAGCCTCCCTAGACGGCGCACGCCCAAACATACGGAGCCGCCATCATGCCTGAACAGAAGTCGCAGAGTTCCGGAACCGTTACGTCGGTTCATCCGGACGAACTGAATGTGTACCGTTCGGCCGACGCACGTTTTGAAGCTGCTGCCCAAAGCCTTGGACTGGAAGACGGCGTTTATCGCTACCTGAAATATCCCAGCAGGGAAATTACAGTTTACGTGCCGATCGCGATGGACAGCGGCAAGCTTGAAGTTTTCATCGGCTATCGCGTGCTTCATTCCTCCGTGCGAGGCCCCGGCAAGGGCGGCATCCGCTTTGCGCCCGACGTTTCGATTGATGAAGTGCGCGCGCTGGCCGCATGGATGACGTGGAAATGCGCCGTGGTGAATATTCCGTTCGGCGGCGCAAAGGGCGGCATCATCTGCGATCCGACGAAGCTCTCGCGCACCGAACTCGAGCGCATCACCCGCCGTTACACGGCGGAATTGTGCGAGTGGTTCGGTCCCGAGCGCGACGTGCCCGCGCCCGATCTGGGCTCAAACGAGCAAACCATGGCGTGGGTGATGGACACCTACTCGATGCACGTGAGGCAAGCCACTACGGCGGTCGTCACCGGCAAGCCCCTGGACCTTGGCGGTTCGCAAGGACGCCGCGAAGCGACCGGGCGCGGCCTGATGCTGTGCTGCAACAAAGCCATCCACAAGCTTGGGATGTATTCGCAGAATTGCCGCGTCATCATCCAGGGATTCGGAAACGTCGGCTCGCAAGCCGCGCAACTGATGCACGAGGCGGGCTACAAAATCACCGGAATAGCCGACATCCACGGCGGGCTCTACAATGAAAACGGTTTCGACATTCCCAAGGTGGTGGATTGGGTTTACACGCAACACAAGCCGCTGCCCGAATTTCCAGCAGGCGGCGAGAAAGTCACATCTCACGAAATTCTGTTCCGCCCGTGCGACATTCTGGTGCCGGCCGCGACGGAGAATCAGATCACCACGGAAAACGCGCACCGCGTCGATTGCAAGATCCTCTGCGAAGGCGCGAACGGGCCCACCACGTCGTATGCCGATGCGATCATCGAGCAAAAGGGCATTTTCGTGATCCCGGATATTCTGGGCAACGCGGGCGGCGTGACCGTGAGCTACTTCGAGTGGGTGCAAGACCGCCAGGGCTTTTTCTGGCGCGAACGCGAGGTGAACGAACGCCTGCGCGACGTGATGGAGCGCAGTTTCGACGAAGTGGTGCGCTACGCCGAAGTACACAAGGTGAACAATCGCGTCGCGGCGTACATCGTCGCGATCGACCGCGTGGCCCGCGCCCTGAAGCTCCGCGGGATTTACGCCTGAGCGAAATTAAGGGCCGCAAATTGCAGGAGGCAGCACTGAATTCTGTATCAGTTTCACCTATTGTGCGGAAGACGGAAGAAGAGCACCGGCGCGAGATTTGCGAGGTGGGCCGCTGGATTTACGATCGCGGCTACGTCGCCGGAACGGACGGCAACATTTCGGTCCGTTTGGACTCGCGCCGCATCCTCACGTCGCCCACGTGCCTGAACAAAGGCATGATGACGCCAGACGACCTGGTGATCATCGACTACGACGGCGCCAAGGTGAGCGGCGACCGCAAGCCTTCGAGCGAGATGGGGATGCACCTGCTCATTTATCGCCGCAGGCCAGACGTCAGCGCGATCTGCCACGCGCATCCGCCAACGGCGACGGGCTATGCCGCGGCCGGCATTGCGCTGAATCGAGCGATCCTCGCGGAACTCGTGGTGACCCTCGGCTGTGTTCCATTGGCGCGTTATGGCACGCCGGGAACCCCGGAGCTTGCGGCTGCGATTGAGCCGCTAGTGCAAAATCACGACGCGATGCTGCTCGCGAATCATGGCGTGGTCGCGTACGGGCACGATCTGCTGACCGCATTCTTTCGCATGGATACGGTGGAGCACTCGGCGCGAATCGGTCTTGTCACCCGGATGCTGGGTAAGCAGGTACTGCTATCGCAGGACGAGGTGGGCAAGCTGCTCGCGTGCCGGTCGTCTCATAATGGGCATGCAACAGGGGAACCGCTGCGGCTGGTCACGTCCGGCGAATCAGCAGGAAATGGATCTGCAGGGACGCAGAACGTTTCGACAGCCGAGGCATCTGCTGCGGGACACGCGCAAGGCGAGAGCGTTGCGGACTGCGATGCAGAACGCGTCACACTGACGCGCGCTGAACTGGACGCGCTGGTGGAAGAAGCAATCCGAAAAGACCGCGCCCGCCGCTGAGCTGCCCAGCTTCGTGTGAGCGAGGCCGAACGTCCGACGTGGGCGTCAGCGGCTTGGAAATCCCGCCGGGACCCGAATAATCGTTTTTGTGAGCAGCAACGATCGACGAAGCTACGGCGTGCTGCTTGCCGAAGCCGCCGAAGCTTCATGCTGAGTCCCGGGTTCTGCGACCGGCTGTACGTTGGCTCCCGTCCACTTCCTGATCCACTTCAATTCTTCGCGGACCTTGATCCGGCCGTGCCAGGGATCGTTGCCAAGCCCGTGGTGTTCGCCGGGGAGCATCAGCATTTCAGCCGGCACTCCCACGGCATGCAGCGCGCGGTCGAGCAGGTAGTCTTCGCAGGTGGCTACGCGATGGTCGTCTAAGCCGAAAACAATATGAGTGGGCGTTTTCACCTTGTCCATTTGCCAGATCGCAGCTTCGTCGTTGTAGATCTTCTCGTTCTGCCACGGGAGGCCGGCGAGATAGTACGTGTCGTCGTAGCTGAGGTCGTCATTACCCCAGTTCGCCGTGTTCTCGATGGCGCCCGCGCCGGTGACGGCGGCTTTGAACTCGGTGGTTTGCGTGATCAGCCAGTCGGTCATGTATCCGCCATAGCTGTAGCCGCCGATGGCCATGTGCGCGGGATCAGCATAACCGGCGTGAATCACCGCTTGAACGCCCTCGAGGATATCTTTGCCGGGACGCGAGACGATCTGCGGCACGATCTGGCTCATGAACGCGTCGCCGTAGCCGCTGGAACCGCGGTAGTTCGGTTCGAACACAAGCCAGCCTTTGCTTGCCGCGAGCGAGCCCCACTGATACCAGTCCGCTTCCCAGTGATTTACATCCGCATCTTCAGGACCGCCGTGGATCAACATAAACATCGGCAGATTCTTCGCGTCGTACTTCCCCGGAGGAAAGATCAGCATACCTTCCATTCGCGTGCCGTCATCGGCGGTCCACCAGATCGAATGACCGCGCGGAAGCGCAAGCTGCGCAAGGAAATCGTTGAAGTGCGTGATCGCGACTGCCTTGTCCGGATGCTGCCAATCCTCGGCGAGGTACACCTCGCTTGGCGACGTCCAGCTTGAATGGACGAATGCGAGGCGTCCGGAGCTTCGGCCCATACTCAAATCTTCATATTCGCCCGGCAGCGAAGGGAGCTCCGTCTGGCCCTGCCGCGTCGCTTCGTAAATGGGCACCTGCTCGTGGTATTGGCCGGTGGATATCACCTGGCCGCTGGGCGTCAGGGTGAAGGCGTGAAAGGAGCCGTCGTACGCGGGAGCGAGGCGCACCGGCATTCCTCCCGAAAGAGGCTCGTAGAAAATTCTGCCGGAAAGGTCGGCGTACGGTCCGGGAATGTTTGACGCGGCCCTGAAATAAATTCCCTTCCCGTCGGGCGCCATACGAAGGCCGCCAGCCAGCGCCTTATCCTGCAGCAACTGGTGGATCGGGTGCCCGGCGGATGTGAGGTCAACGACGAAGATCTGGTGCTGCTTGTAAGCATCCGTTCCGGTGATATAGATCGGGCCCTCACGCTGGCACGACAGATAAATCAACTCGCGGCCGTCCTGGGTCGCAACGATCTGTTCGACGCGAAGCGGTGTGTGCACGATGAGTGCGTCTTCCCGATCGTCCTTTGGTGCGACAGTAGAAAAGTCGCCCGTGGCGGGCAATTTAACTTCATAAATATTGTCGGAGCGCAGATCGGCTTCGTACTGCAGAACGTCGTGCCATTCTTTCTTGTGCGCGTCCTGCTGCTCTTTGGTCGATGGGACCCGAGCGGAGTAATAAATCGTTTTCGAATCCGGACCCCACACGTAGGTATGGACGCCGCCCGCGCCGGCGTAGGTGAGCAAATCTTCGCCGCCACCCTGCGCTGAAACCACATATAGCTGCGCGCCGTGTTTCGCCTCGGAAGAAACGAATGCGATCCACTGGCCGTCAGGGGACCATTGCGGATCGCCGGCATATCCGGAAGTTTCGAGTGGAACAAGCTTGCCCGTGCCCACTCGGTAGAGCCACAAATCCGAGCGAAACCGGTTGTGGTCGTAGTCCGGGCGGCTGGTTTCGATCAGCACCGATTCGCCATCGGGTGCCATGCGGACGGAGGAAAATGCGACGCCGCGGAAGAAGGCGTCGAGAGTCAGCGGCGGCTTGGCAGGCGTCGCTTGCCACGCCGCAGTAGCAACGGATGATCCAACGAAACACAAACCAAACACTACAATCCCTCGAATAACATTGCGAAGATCGAGTGCCATAATCTCTCCTGGCGCTGCTAACCGGCCGCAGCGGTAACGTTCGACTATGAGAATCCGGCAACGTACTCAAAATTGGGGCGGAAGGCAAGGCAGAGGAGATCGTGGAAGCAGAGATATCCGCAAGGATTCGGCAATCAAGCGCGCGATCGGTTCATTGTTCTTAGCGACGCCGGCCCTTTCGCGACTTCAGTTTGGCGGTTTCGCTTCGCAGGACTTCCGTGGTTTGCCCAAAAAACCGGACGATGGCGTCGAGCTCAGCCGGCGTGTACGCGCTGCAGAGCTCATCCATCCGCTTTCCCAATGATTCGAGAATCGGAGCAACGCGTTTCCTGACCTCCTGGAATCGTACGGGGTGAATGATCACGCTGCGCCGGTCTCCAGGGTGCCGTTCCCTACGTACATGGCCCGCGCGCCCGAGGCGATCCACGATCCCGGTAATCGCGCCGGTGGTGAAACCCGATAGTTCAGCCAGTTGGCCCGCCGTCAACGGCCCGTGCTGATCGAGCACGCCTAGCGATTTCCACTCCGTGGCACTGAGGTGCAATTCAGCCGCAACCGCTTCGTGAAACGCGATTTGGGCCGTGCTGAGTTCGCGGCCCAGGAGCTGCCCTGCCTTGGCCACTGCCCCCAAATCACGGCTTGCCGCTTGCGCCTTCGTGTCCGATTTATATATCTTAGACATAAGATTCTTACCTGCGTGATACTTTTAGGCGAGGCTCATCGTATCACAACGTGACGGACGAGTGGCCGGACCACGATTGGCAGCACGCCGCATTGGGCGACGGCGGAAGGAGAAAGCGAATGCAATCTCGATGGCAACGGATGGGGCCGGTTTTAATGTTGATCGTTCTCTCTCCGTTCATCGCGGAACTGCTCAGCGGCGCGACTCGACTGAGTGTCATCTACGTGCTCATCCCCGAGATCATGACATGGGGCTGCGGTGCGCTGATCATCCGCGAACTTGTCCGCCGGTGGCAGGGCGGGTGGGCAAGCCTGCTGCTCCTCGCGCCCACCATAGCTATTGCCGAAGAGATCCTCATCCAGCAGACGTCGCTGGCCCCACTGGCGTTTGGGGGTTCGAACGCGAGCTATGGACGCATGTTCGGGGTGAATTGGGCTTGGCTAGTGGCCATGCTCGTATTCGAGACTTTCGCCGTCGTGCTGGTACCGGTGCAAGTGACGGAACTCGCGTTCCGAGACCACCGGAATGCTCCCTGGTTGCGCACGCGCGGCCTCATCATCGCTGGAATCGTCTTTCTGCTGGGCGCATTTCTGGCTTGGTTTGCGTGGACCCAAAACTATCGGATAAAGATTCTCCATCTGGCTCCGTATCATCCGCCTGTCTTATGCGTCCTCGCCGGTCTCGCGGCGATAGTGTTGCTTGGAGTGGCATCGTACAGCGCGCGTTCGTCCAAGCTGAGCGGTGACCGAGCGGGGTCGAAGCCGGCAGCGCCGCTGATCGTCGGAATCGTCAGCGCGTGCTTGACGTACCCGTGGCAGTTCGTGATCGCGCTCAGTTTCAATCTTCTTCCGAATGTTCCCTTCTGGATTGCGCTCCTGGCAGGCGTCGCGTACGTCGCAATTGTGTTTCTTATTCTGCGGAGATTCTCTTCGGCGGCAGGATGGTCCGATCTGCATAGGTTCGCGATGTGCGCCGGCTCGACTGTGGCTCTGATGGCGTGGGGAGTAACGATACTCTGGCACGGCCCACGCCTCGATCTAATCGGCGAAATGGTCTTCATCGCGATCGGCCTCACGCTGCTGGCTCGTTTAGGCCGGCGACTAGGGACGAGCGAACGAGTTTCCGAGCCGGAAGAGAAGAGCTACGCCTGAAACGGTGATCTCTTAGAGACGCTTCTTATAGAAACGCTTCGTATTTGGAAGCAGTGGATCGACGTGCCTGCAGATTTGTGCCCTCCCGATTGAGCTCGCGCTTACCCCTTGACATTCTATGTGAGCAAGCGCTAGTTTAGGCTCACCTAGAACCTCTATGCCAACAAAGAGCGAACGCGTTGACCTGCTGCAAGGCACTCTCGACCTGCTTATCCTGCGCACGCTGCAGCTCGGTCCCGCACACGGCCACGCCATCGCCAAGGCGATCCAGTTCCGCTCAGACGACATTCTCCAGGTGGAAGAAGGATCGCTTTATCCGGCCCTGCACCGGCTGATAAAGCGGGGCTGGATCACGCTCGAGGCCGGTACGTCCGAAAACAACCGCCGGGCCAACTTCTACAAGCTCACAGCGAAAGGACGAAAGCAGCTTGCCGTCGAAACGAGCAAGTGGGACAAGTTGGCAGGAGCCATTGCGCGGATCTTGCAGCCTATCCGGCAGGAAGGAGATCCATGAGCCGCCGCAAACGGATGCTGGAGAACCTCGATGCCGACATCCGCGATCACATCGAACGCGAAACGCAGGACAACATCGATCGCGGCATGTCGCGCGAGGAAGCTCGCCGCGCAGCGTTCCTGAAATTCGGCAACACTCGCCGCGTCAAAGAAGACGCGCGCAGCGTCTGGACGATCACCTGGCTCGAACAACTGCTGCAGGACGTGAACTACGCCGTCCGCATGCTGCGCAAAACGCCCGTTATCACTGCGATCGCGTTGCTTTCGCTCGCGCTAGGCATCGGTGCGAATACGGCGATCTTCAGCCTCATCGATGCGCTGATGCTACGCATGCTACCCGTGCAAAATCCCGAGCAATTGGTCCAAATCAAATACAAGTCGCCGGAAGACTCCGATCTGCGCTCCAGCTTTACGAATCCCCTCTGGGAGCAGGTGCGCGATCATCAGGATGTTTTCGCCGGCGCTTTTGCCTGGTCGCCCACAAATTTCGATCTTGCGGATGGCGGTGAAGAGCGCGACGTTGATGGCATTTATGCCAGCGGAGACTATTTCGCCACGTTGGGCGTTCGGCCGGCCGCCGGACGTCTGCTTGCAGCTTCGGACGACGTCCGCGGATGCGGGGGCGCCGCTGTACTAGGCTACGGCTTCTGGCAAAGCCACTATGGTGGAGCAGAAAGCGCAGTCGGCAGCCTGATCCGCTTGGACGGTCATTCGTTTCCGATCGTGGGCGTCGCCCAGCGCGGCTTCAACGGCACAGACGTCGGCACTCCGCTCGACGTTGCTGTTCCGATTTGCGCTGAGGCAATCATTCGCGGGAAAGATTCCGCCCTCGACCTTCGCTCCGACTGGTGGCTGATGATGATCGGCCGTTTGAAACCGGGCCTCACGCTTGCGCAAGCGAATGTGCGGATGAAGGTCTTCTCGCCGCAACTCTTCAGCGCGGTTGTGCCTCAGAATTGGGGCCCAAAATCACAAGCCCTGTTACGGAAGAATATCTTTATTGGAAGTCCGGCAGCCACGGGGACAGGCGGTTTCTTCGGCGTTCGAGAGCAGTACAGCCAGCCACTGGAAATCCTCATGGCGGTTGTGGCGCTTGTGTTGTTGATCGCGTGCGCGAATGTGGCGAGCCTGCTGCTTGCGCGCTCCGCGGCTCGGCAGAAGGAAATTGCCGTCCGCCTGTCTCTTGGCGCGAGCCGCGGACGCCTGATCCGTCAGGTGCTTACGGAAAGCCTCGTACTCTCCGGGTCGGGTGCGCTTCTGGGAATCTTATTTGCGCGATGGGGCAGCGCGCTTCTGGTGCGGATGGCGTCGCGGACCAACGCCGCGCTGTTCTTAAATCTCAAGATCGATGGCCGCATTCTCGCCTTCACCGTCGCTATCGCCGTCGTCTGCGGCCTGCTATTCGGCATCTTCCCTGCTGTACGTACTACGCGAATTCCTGCCATGGCCGCAATGAAGGAGACAGATCTCCGCGGAAGGGGCGAACGATCGCAGTCGGTTGCGACGCGTTGGATTGTTGCTCTGCAGGTGGCGCTTTCTCTAATTCTGCTCGTCGGCACCGGCTTGTTCATCCACACGTTCACTAATCTGATTACGCTGGACGCTGGTTTCGATCGCAACAACGTTCTGCTGGTCGCGACGAACATTCACAACTCGCAAATTCCCGCGCCTGCCCGCGCCGCGCTCTACGGACAAATGCTCTCGAAGTTGCTCGCCCTGCCCGGCGTGGTCTCGGCGAGCCAGACCTGGATGCGCCCTCTCTCCGGCATGGAATGGAACGACGATGTGCAAGTTCCGGGTTATCGGCCGCCCGCCGGCGTTGAACCGCTCGTGTGGCTGAACTGGGTCACCCCGGGCTACTTCGCGACGATGCGAACTCCGCTGCTCGCGGGCAGACCCTTCAATTCCGGCGACTCGGCTAACGCAACGCACGTCGTGGTGATCAACCAACTGCTCGCAAAGACCTATTTCGCCGGCCAAAACCCCATCGGCAAGCATCTTGTGTTCAAACCCGCCGAGATCTTTGGAATCGGCCCTCTCGAAATTGTCGGCGTGGTGAAAGACGCAAAATACGGTTCGCTCGATGACGAGTTCGTCTCCACCGCCTACATCCCGCTTACGCAGGTGGGCAGTGTGGCAGAGGACACCGCGTTCGAAATCCGCACGGCCACGACTCCATCGTCGATGATTCCGGCGGCACGCGACGCGATCGGCAGCGTCAACAAGCTCGCCTCATTGCAATTTGTTACGCTGGCGCAGGAAGCGGACGATTCCGTGATTCAGCAGCATTTTCTAGCTGTGCTTTCGGGATTTTTTGGCGTTCTCGCTCTGCTGATCACGGCGATCGGGCTGTACGGCGTGATGTCGTACGTTGTCGCTCTGCGTACTCGCGAAATCGGCATCCGCATGGCGCTGGGCGCGCAACGGCGTTCCGTATTGAGCCTTGTGGCGCGTGACGCGGCGTTCGTCGTGAGTATTGGAATCGGCGCGGGACTCCTCGGATCAATCGCAGGCACGCGTCTTGTCGAACAGTTACTGTTTCGCGTGAAGCCGATTGACCCTTGGTCGCTGTCGATGGCTATCGTGGCGCTGCTGTGCGTCGCGGGAGTCGCAACGTACGTTCCTGCGCGGCGTGCGATGCGCGTCGATCCGGCCCGCGCTTTGCGCTGCGAATAGAACGCTTGCGAAACAGCAGATTGGCGGGACAGGGCGACGCTTCGTGGCTGCGAATGGGTCCGCGCCAGAAGTGTCTGACCGCGATCCAGTCGCCTTGTGACGCATGGAAGGGAGCGGGCGAGATCCATGCGAAACCGCCGCCCGCTGTGTGGTTGGTCTGGAGAAATCTATTCCTGTCCTGCGGCTGTGCCTGTCGATCCGTTCGCAACTTCGGCGTAACGCGTCTTACCGCCGAAATGGACTTCGATGATGTGCCCGCTCGCCGCCACGATCGAGGATCTCTGCTGTTTCGATTGTTCATCCTTCCATTCGATGGGCGCCTGCGCGACGACTTTTCCGTTCCGCGTCAGCTTCAACGTAGATTCGTTCGCTACAACGTCGTACGTGCCTGCTTTCACCTGTGCGCCAGCAAGGCTGGCCTCCGTCAACACATCCACGGTGGCGTGCGTGGTTTTCGATTTCGCAGCGCTGCTGAGCGCGGCGAGTGGCATTGCTATCGCCAGTACAGCAAGGACTGAAAGTACGCGTTTCGTTCTGCTGGCCGACATCTTTGTGTCCCCCTTCGATCGGATTCGCCCCTCATGCTGTTTAGACGGACGACGCCGCGCAGGGAAAGTAAGCCCGTCGTGTTTACCGCGTAAAAATTTGTTTATCGCGCGAAATAGCGTGGGCGGATGTTCACTTGCGAACATTCGCTCCGAATCCGCACAACGTTCGAAACAGTACATGTGCGGAATCGGTCGGATCGTTGGGAATTTTTCGCGTTTGCGGACATTCCGCGATTGCCGGCTGGGCGAGTAGTTTTGTGGGAAAAGGCCGCTTTTTCCGGGGGTTGGGTCTATTTATCGTGAGAAAGGCGCGTCGGCAGATGCAACTGCACAACGTGCTGCAATCGTGTCAAAGGTGTTAACTCCCGAGGTGCATGTTGATTTTTCGCGTGCGCTGCCGAAATCGTCGGGAGAGAAAAAAAAGGGCGACATTCGAACTGAACGCCGCCCGTTCTTCATGCTCATCATCTGAAACGATTCGCTAGTTGTGTCCCGTCGCTCCTGATTCCGACCCCGAGGTGATCTGAGCGTAGCGGTCTTTCCCGATGAAGTGAACCTCGGTTACCGCCCCGCCATTGATCATCACCGACGAATCGGAAGAACCCTTACCGGCTTCCTTCTTCCATTCGATCGGCGCTTCCGCAACTACCTTGCCCTTTTGCAGCAGCGTCAATGTGGATTCGCTGGCTCGAACCTGATAAGTTCCAGCCTTCACATCTTTACCCGCAACGGTTGCATCCTGAACTAGCTGCACATTCGTGTGAACGGTCGATTTCGCGGCCTTGTCATGACTACGCGCTGCAAGCGGCAGGGCGAACAGCAAAGCTACAAAGGCGACAAGCACATTTCTTCCACTACGAGACATACGATTGGCTCCTGTTTTGGGATTTGCCCCTTGCTTGTTAGAAACATCGACCTGGACGAAAGCCTGTTGACTCTGCGGCGAACGACCTGAGGTAAGGGGGGTTCGCACCCTTTGCGAACACCTATTTTGACGCGTTGTGCTACCGATTGGTTTCGACAAACTTCAGAGTTATTTCGGCGTTACGGCCCAGCCGGCGACCGCCGCGCCAGCTCTCGCACACTTGGGCGAAGCTAACATTCAGTCCGATGACGAACCCGACTCGGCAAGGCTGATCCCCTCGTGCAAATAATGGCCGTCGATCAGAGAACGGCTGTGCGCTACGCGGTCTGCGAAACGAAGGGCAGGAGAAATTCCTGCAGTCGCTGGCTCTCGGCGGTCGTCATTCGTTCCACCAGGATTGCCATCTGATTGCTGCCGGCGGCGACGCGCGCAACCAGACCGTTGCCGCGTATCGGTTTTTCGCCTTTCGACAGCTCGAGGCTCAACTCCACGGGAGAGCCCAGCGGAAATACACGGCGCGACTCGACGAGCATTCCCGTAAGGCTGATGTCGACGGTCTCGGCTTCGCAGTTCTCCTCCGCCGAGCGGACCCAAACCTTCTGTCGCACAGGCACGCGGCGCATTCGGCGCCTGTGCTGCTCGATGGTTCCGTGAACGGCGTGCATGAGCGTGAGAAGCCGCGTTTTATCGACGGGCTTGTACAAGAAGAAGTTCGCGCCCGCCTGGAAACCGATAGCCACATTGTGAGGCCGCTGGTCGTCCCTTACCAGAACGATGGGCGTGGAGCGATTGGTGAGCGAAGCGCGCATCTGCAGGGCGAGCTCGACGCCGTCGGGCGAAGCCATGTGAAAGTCGAGGAAGACCATATCGAATTTTTCCGTGCTCAGGATCTCCGCGGCGCGCGGGCCATTGAGCAATGCGAGCGCCTCCATCCCTTCCTCGGCGACTGCTCTCTCGATCATTTCGCAAACCGCCGGTTCATCGTCGACAATGAGCACGCGTCGCTTCATTTGATCCTCCTGGGATGACGTTCAGTGTTCAACGGGATGGTGTTTCGGCAAGGTGAAATAAAAGACCGCCCCGCCGCCCGGACGCGATTCGGCCCGAACCTTGCCGCCGTGCCGGACTACGATGCGCTTGACGTTCACCAGCCCGAGCCCTGTACCTTCGAACTCCTGGGCCGAATGCAAACGCTGGAATGCGCCAAAAAGCTTTTCTTTCTTCGTCGAATCGAATCCGACGCCGTTGTCGCGAACGTAGAGGGTCCATTCGTCGGATGCGGATGATGTTTCGCCGATTTCGATTCGCGCCGGGCTCTGAGTGCGCGAGTACTTCAGCGCGTTTCCGAGCAAGTTAACAAACACCTGGCGGAGCAGGGAGGCGTCAGCACGGACGGTTGGAAGCGCGGAGAGAACCCACTCGACTTTCGTCTCTTCCGCTTTCAATTCCGCGACGACTCCCGTGACAAGCCGGTCCAAATCAACGACGGCGAATATGAGCGGTATCCTGGAAGAATGCGAGAGGCGCAGCAGGTCGTCGATGAGAGCCGTCATTTTTCTGGCCGCTTCGCGAATTTCCGCGATGTAGTGCTGGCGAGTTTCGGGACAAAGGCCGCTGAAGTCCTGGTCGAGGAGAGAGGCGAAACCCAGGATTCGGGATAGCGGATTGCGCAAATCGTGGGAGACGGACGACGAAAATGCCTCCAGCTCTTCATTTGCCGCTTCGAGCAGGTCGGCACGCTGCTCGAGAATGAGATTCAGTTGGCGGACTTCAACCTCAGCGCGAAGACGTTCGGCCACTTCCTTGAGCAGTCTATGGTTACTC
>JBOGNK010000061.1:0-2381 GCA_050747085.1 Candidatus Acidiferrales bacterium | reverse complement strand
GAGCCCATCACGCGTGGCCTTGGGTTTTTCATTGCGAGCGGTTCGATCGTGACCGCGTTTCAGGTCATCGACGGGGCAAGCTCCCTTCGACTTGATTTCGCCGACGGTTCGAGCGCGAAGGTCGCTGATGTTGCGGCATGGAATCGCGCACAAGATTGGGCAATTCTGAGGGTGGACTCACCTAACGAGAAACCTTTGGAACAGGCGGCTCCAGATTCTTGGAGGGTGGGGGACCTTTGCTACGTCCTCACGTCCGAAGGACAGAACAGCAGAACGATACAAACGGTGACCATAACGGGTATGGAGGGCAAGGCATCTGCGAGTCAGCGACTGACAATCTCCGCTCTCGGTCCGCAGGGATGGCTTGGGGCGCCCCTGCTGGATCGCTATGGTCGCGTAATCGGACTTTTGAGTGGAGGCCTCCAAGGATCGGGGAGTCGGCGTATGGGCGCTTGGATCAACTACGTCAATTCAGACCAAATGGGAGCAGATCTGAATCCGACTGTGCTGCCTCTCTCCGCCCTTCCGCGCGCCGCTATTTCCGAGCAGCCCACAACTTTTGCTCAGCTTGCGGCTCAGGGCGCCTTGATTACGCCTCTGGTGGTCAATCCGCAGGCAGCGATCGGCGTCCTGTGCGTGGATTTTCGGAATTTTCAGGGTCAAACTATCGTGCCGGTGCAGCCTGGCGCAAATCTGTCGCGAGCGCGGGGCCACTTCGGTGTAGTCATTACGTGGGGCCCGAACGAGAAGGTACGTAGCTTCGCTCAACTGAGGATTTACGACCTTCAGAACCACGCAGTCCTGCAGACCACGCCCCTGAAGATCAAGCTCGAACCGCGTGCGACGACGTATTCCGCCTGGAAGATTCCCACGAACTCCCTCCAGCCCGGTCTTTACCGCATCGATTTACTTCTTGGCGACCAGCCTCAGTGGCGAACTTTTTTCCGACTCCTAGACTAGGTTGCCATTTTCCGGTTTTGGTTTTTGGGTTTTCTTTGCGATGATTCTTCCGTGGCAAAACAAAAAAGAGTGCTGAGTGGAATGCGGCCGACGGGACGGCTGCACCTGGGTCATTATTTTGGCGCGTTGCAGAACTGGCTGAAGCTGCAGAATTCACGCCTGCCGGCAGCGGAGGGCCTGCCCGCCAGCGCGGCGAACGTGGAAGGTCGGCCGGAGTATGAGTGTTTTTTCTTCGTGGCGGACTGGCATGCGTTGACTACGCATTATGAGGACACCTCGTCCGTCGCGGAAAACACGCTGCAAGTAGTGACGGATTGGCTCGCCGTCGGGCTCGATCCTGAGAAGTCGACGCTGTTCGTCCAATCAAACATCCTTGAGCATGCCGAACTGCACGTTCTGCTTTCGATGATTACGCCACTCTCGTGGCTCGAACGCGTCCCGACCTACAAAGAGCAAATCGAAAACCTGAAAGACCGCGATCTCGGCACATACGGATTTCTCGGTTATCCGCTCTTGCAGGCGGCGGACATCGTCATGTACGGTGATCCCAAGGTGGATCTGCTCGTGCCGGTGGGCGAGGATCAGGCGCCGCACGTTGAGCTGACGCGCGAAGTCGTCCGGCGATTTAATACTCAATTTGGACTGGAGATCAAAGACGCGTTGTTGCCTACTGAGCTGTCCGGTACAGAGACTTTGGAGAGAGTTCTTGACAGTACGGGCACGAAACCTCCCAAAGGCGAGTCGTGGGAAGGCGTAGAGTTCCGAGCTGCATTTCGTTCCGCATTCAGGCGTCGTGCTGCGGAAATCGGCATAGATAACTTCTTCAATGCCGCTGGCAAAGATCAGAAGTTCTTCCGCGAGGAGCGAGTTTTGCGGGAGCCGGGCTATGTTGCCGCGGAGACTCCTCGGTTACCGGGAACGGATGGTCGCCGCATGGCCAAGTCCTATGGCAACGCGATCTGGCTGAGCGATCCGCCGGATCAAATTCGGGACAAGGCGCGCAACATGATGACGGACCCGCAGCGTGTCCGACGTACTGATCAGGGGCGTCCGGAAGTGTGTCCCGTGTTCGCGTATCACAAATTGTTTTCGCCGCCTGACGTGATTGCATGGTCCGACCAGGGTTGCCGCACGGCGGGAATCGGCTGCGTCGACTGCAAGCGGGCGATGGCCGATCAACTCGTCAGATGGATCGAGCCTATTCAGACACGCCGCAAGGAATTTGAGGCGCATCCGGAACAAGTTTGGGATATCCTCGACCGCGGTTCGGACGTTGCGCGCAAGTCGGCGAAGCGAACGATGAAGCGGGTTCGGAACGCGATTTTCAAGTGGGACGAAGCGCGCAAGGCTTCGGCTCCGCCGAGAACAAAGAGCACGGTGGGGAGTGACTGATCGGAAGGCGATAAGCTAGGGTCGTTTTT
>JBOGNK010000060.1:0-14054 GCA_050747085.1 Candidatus Acidiferrales bacterium | reverse complement strand
TGTAAGGCTCCCCGCTAAAACTGGACACCTCAGTTAGGTAGAATCAGGGCCTCCAAAACAGGAGGCACCATGGGCAGGAAACCACGCATAGATCGATCCCCGGAAGAGAAGTGGCAGATCGTGCAGGAAGGCATCAAGAGCGGGAACGTCTCGGAGACGTGTCGGCGTCACGGGATCGCTCCGAATCTGTTCTATCGCTGGAAGGATGAAGCGGAGCAGGGAGCGAAGGCAGCGCTTGGGGGGAGAAGCGCTGCCGCGGCCGAAACCGAGAAGGACCATCGCATCCGGCAGTTGGAGAGAACGCTGGGGCGGAAGTCGCTGGAGATCGAAATCCTAAAAAACGTCGTGGGGGAGTGAGCTGCAGTGCAGTTCATTCCCAGGCGCGAGAGATGGTGACCGAAGGCTACACGGCCACGTTGGTGGCGGCGACGCTGGCGATCAGCCGGTCAAGCTTGTACTACCAGAAGAAGCCGCGAGGGAGCCGGGCCGATCGAACCTACGACGAGCAGATCGTGATCGCCTGTGGTGAGAAACCCGCCTACGGGTATCGCCGCGTGGCGTGGTGGCTGCGGCGCAAGGAAGGACTGATGGTGAATCGCAAACGGGTGTTGCGGGTGATGCGCGAGCGGAGCCTGCTGGTTCGCTCACGGCGCCTGCGAGCGCGGCGGAAGAAAGAGTGGGGTCGCGTGGAAGCAGCGGGACCGAACCAGATCTGGCAATCGGACATGACGAAGATATGGGCGGGCCCTGCCGTGGGTTGGGCCTACCTGGTCTGCGTGATCGACTGCTGCACGCGGGAGATCGTGGGCTGGAATCTCTCGCACCGTTGCCGAACCGAAGATGCTCTGGCAGCGGTCGAGCAAGCGGTGCTCACACGACTGCCCGAGGGCAGTCGCGAGGCGAACGTGACCCTGACCACGGACAATGGAACGCAGTTCACTTCTTCGAGGTTCCTGGAAACGCTCGGGCGACTCGGCATCACGCACCGGCGGACGGCGTATCATCATCCGGAAGGCAACAGCTACATCGAGCGCTTCCATCGCAGCTTGAAGGAAGAGGAAGTCTGGGTGGCAGAATACCGCAGCCTGGAAGAAGCGCGAGCTTCGATCGCTCGTTGGATCGAGGAGTACAATCACGACCGGCCTCATCGCGGAGTCCAAAATCGCACTCCCCGCGAGGCCTTCTTGAGTTTTGCAGTTGACCTAAAAAACGAGGCCCTGACTGTCTAAATTAGTGGGGAGCCTTACAGGAGTCGACGCATTGGCGTCAAATTTGAACATGGTTGCTTGTTTCGCGAATGGGAAAACAAATGACCAGACTCGCGATAGCGAAACCAAACTTCCCGTCGTCCAGACGTGAAATGCTCGTGCAGAACTAAGGCCATAGAATTGGCGCTTAACAGCTCGTTGAAGAATTTAGCTTTTGAAGCGGTCCGCCATGATTTTGTGAGTCATCGAGTTATCGCTGGGCGGTGAAGGGCTGCTGAAATTCAGAGCGAACTGAATCGCACATTCCGGAAGCTTGAAGAAGCACGGGTCGTTTACTAGAGTGGCGTATCGAATCGCAGCCTGCCGTCAGCGGATTTCGTAAATCGCCTGGGTCGCACTTGTGGGCCTTGTGACTCGTGTCTCCTCGACTCCCGAATTCAGGCTGCGATGCGCTATGCGCTTTGTGAACCACCGAAAGCATCAGCAGTCATGATTCTGGCGCATATCTTGAGCGGCCGAGACTCGCAGTCTCAAACCTGGTAGCCACCACACAATGCTTCCGCTGAAGAAATGGCGTTTCGTTTCGCAGTTGCCATGCAGCACCGTCCGCCGTACAATCATTCCACTTAAAAATGGGAGAGGTAACGGGTGAGCGAAAAGCCCAAGAAGGTTGCGGGTTCGGCACCGGAGAATCGTCAAAACACAACGGACTCGCTGGCTGGGAAACCAGGCAAACAACTCCGCGAAGGCGAGAAGCCTTCTGCGCCCGCCAACTTGGTCATTCCGAAGCCCGTCGTAATACCGGCACCGCCGACCAACAATTCCGACAAGAAGTAAAGACGGCCCCATTTGAAAAGGGACGCTCTCGCGTAAAATACAGCGCACGGGTGTGCTATGGCCGATTTGAAATTCGAAGCGCTTGTTATCCTCATAGTTTTGCTTCCTGGGTTTTTCGCTGCCCGCATTGAGCAACGCCTGACCGTAAACCCCGACCAGGACGAGTTCGACAGGGTCGTTGAGGCTCTGATTTATAGTTTTTTTATCTACGTGATTTTTACGCTCATCGACAGAACGTTCCCCGTGGCGTTGAAAATCAAGACCCAAGGATCAGAGAACAGTTACTCTTATTCGCTCGTCACTAGCCCTCTTCTCCTTGCGCTGCTGCCACTGATCGCGTTGGTATTAGCCGTCCTGGTTTCATCCGCTACGAATCGCGATTGGTTCGGTCGCTTTTTTCGCTGGATAGGCGTAACGAGCCGCACTTGGCGACCAGCGATTTGGAATGACGTTTTTCTATCGCACAGTGGGATTGTCCAGGTCGAGTTGGCCGACCGCCGCAGTGTAATCGGATGGCTCAAGTATTATTCCGACCGCCCGGTGAACGCGAGCTTGTTTCTCGAACGCGCGTCATGGGTTCGCGAAGATGGGGGACTCACCGAGATTGCCGGGCCGGGTATTCTTCTGACCGGAGAACGTGGGATTCGCTCCATAATGTTTCTGGATCACACAGTTTCGGAATCGCCGCAGCCGCACGACGACCACCGCCAAACCGAGCGGCTATTATGATTCTTCGTTGTCGAAACTGCGGCTCCATCAACACCGATCCGGGCGGCGACCCCAAGAAATATTTCTGCGGCGTGTGCGGACAGCCCCAACTGGAGAGAATCGCCACGAAATCGGAGAAGGTCCTTGCCGCTGGCGTCGCCGGAGCCGCCGTTGGAGGACTAACGTTCGGCCCTGTAGGGGCCTTGGTTGGGGGCCTCATCGGTGTTCTTTTCGGCGAAGGAGGGTTCAAATGAACGCCCTCGTGCAGCGGTTGTCGAGCATGACCGAGACGAAGGTTATTCTCGGGCTACTCGCGGCCATCGCGATCACATACTGGATTTGCATTATCCTGAAAAGCAGACCGTTTAATCTGCAAGAGCTAGTAGCGCTCGTATTTAACACGGTTGGCGGAATCACGGGCGTTTACATCTTTATCGGAGCTACAAAGATTCCAGACAGTTCGTCCGAGCACGCAATTTGGTTGGGAATCGGGGGCGTTTGCCTGTCCCTATTCTTTTTCGAGCAGGTACGCCTGTTCTTCAAGGTGTTGCTTGTGCGTACAAGCGACTCAAGACCATCCTCTGAGGAAAGGGCAGAAGAATGCGGAAGCGCCGTTGATCGCTCTGGCGAAAAGCTTCGATGAGAATTTCCTTCTGCCGATGGCGACCGCTCACTTTCCGACCTCCAGTGCCGCCAGTCGTGGGTACCGGGCCAGTAGGGGTCATGCCCACGACAATTCGCCACTTCCGCGCGCTCCGCTTTTTTCCAAATGGCCACCGCTTGACCGGGCCGGACAATCGTGTGCTGCACAAAGAAAAAACGCCCGCCTGATTCGAATGGCGAATCGGACGGGCGGAAGCTCTCAACATGGTACGGAGCTCTTGAAGAACAGCGTGACAGTTTGATTGTGTAGCCGATAAAGTGCGCGGATGTCGAGCCAGAGGGTTGTGCGGTCGTCATCCGGCACCAGACCGACGGCGTCATCCTGAAAGAACAAGATCCCTTCGCCCAACACAATCATGTCACCGACGTTTGGTTTCGACGGAAAGACGCGGTGAAAGAGATCGCCGACGTGGGGCGAATCGCGCGTTTCGCTGACGACAGCGACCAATTGACCGCGCTCTCCCTCATTCTCTTGGCGCAGTTTGACCGGCGCTTTCCGTGGGCCGGGTTGGTAAAAGAGCCGCACCGAGCCATAACGATCCGAGATTCTTTCCCCTCGATCCCAATCGAATACACCCGTGCCGATTTCGTCCATTCTCCCTCCTGTATTTTGTGATTTGTTGCTGACGAACAGGCGTGTGGATCTGCCTTAATTCTGGCGGGTGGAACGGAAAGCGCAAGACTGTCTAACTTGCGGAACGCACAGATGCTTCGGGAGCATCCGAATCTCTGGATTACGGATTTTGTGGCCTGCCAGCGGTCCTAGTGAAACTTCCAGTTCAGAGCGTAAATCTCGCTCGAATTAAACAGATGCAGCAAAATAGGCGAGCCATCTGGGGCAAGGCCGAACCAAGGACTGCCGAGCCCGGTCATGCGCTCCAATGGTGTGAGGTTCGCGACCGTGACTCGACGACCGTCAGACACTCGAATTTTCTCGATGACGGGGTGATCGATCCGTGGACTGTCGGCGAAAATGTAGCGCGAATCGGCCGACCAGTTGATGTTGTCTCCCGTCACGGAACCGGCCAACATGCTCCATGTTTTCGTCTTCACATTAAAGAGCACCCCTTCGTGCTTTTCAGGTTGTAGCGCCGCTATGTATCGCCCATTCGGGGAAAACCTTGCAGTCCTCAGACCGTGCGAACCGGGCAACCGGGTCACCTCTCCAGTTCTTAAATTCAGTTCGTGAATCCAGCACGTATCTTCCTCTTGACACAGAACGTCTCCGTATACGAGCTCTTTCCCATCCGGGGACCACGATGGCGCACCCTCATTCTCGGTCCCACCTGGCATCGCCTCGCGCTCGCGAGTGCCATCCCTGCCGACGAAGAAAATGCGCCACGGCTTCCGCGGCGCTTTTCTCATATAGGCTATAGTGCGACCGTCAGGCGACCATGAAGATATCTGTGCTTCAGTCGGAGCGGTAGTGAGCTGCAGGACGTCTGTCCCATCAGCGCGGCTCCGCCACAACGTTTGGTCATCCGGGCGCACGAACGTCATCCACCGTCCATCCCTCGAATAGGCAATGTTGCCTGCTGAAAGACCTGGAAGAATTACCTGGTATGTCGTCTTCGTGGGTCCCACTTTGAGCACTTCTCCCCGAGCTTTTCCTTCGATGAGGAGATAGATCAAATCTTTCTCATCATCGGCGAGAAAACCAAGAATGCGTCCAACATTCACCGGCAGTCGAGTTCGCTCGGTCGGCTGGGAAGACTCGTTCAGCGCACCGACTTCATCCAGCACCGGGTGACCGGTTGTATCGACCTTCAAATAAAGAAGACGCCTCCCGCCGTCCGTCCACGCCCAATCGACGCAACAGTTTTTTCCCCACGGCAACTCAACAGCACTTTCCTTCGGTTTGTGCGTGTCAGCGCTGATTTCCCACGCGGAACTCAACGCAGGATCATAGGCATTGCCAAGCACAAATATCAGCCGCGCGCCGTCGGGTGTCCACGCGAGTCGGAATGGAATTGAAGGGAGTGAGGCTAGAGTTCGGACGTGCGTGCCATCCGAATTAACAACGGTTACAGACGTTCCGTTCGCACATGCGATGCGCTGACCGTCCGGCGACCAGCGCGCCAACTCGCACGCCAGATTGGGCAGCCGGCGTGCCAGTCTGCCACTCATCGGAACGATCCAAAGGGGCTGCTCCAGCTCTACACCCTCCGACGACGTGACAAGCAATTGCTGCTTATCGCGAGAAACATCCTGAATAACGGGATTCGGAACTGCCACGTGGATCTGTTGCGGCTGGCTCCCGTCCAAGCGTAGCGAGAACAGCGATAGCGCATCACCTTCGGATTCGTCAAAGTAAAGCGTCCTGCCGTCGGTCTGGAAATGGTTCTTCGATCTTCCGTCGTTAGTCAGCTGAACGAATGCAAGCGGCACGGCGGCGGCTGCGCGGTGGCGGCCTTCGATGAGGATATTCGCGATCCAAGCCGCACCGCCAATGAGGATCGCCATAACGATAGCGAACCAGGAGAATTTCCCGATTCTGCTTGCTGGCCCATGCAGTGGTCTCGACCGCAGGTCCTCGCGGTGCTCAACCAGTTCAGCGGCGGGAGCGCCTACCGCTTCCTCCGTCGAGATCGAACGCTGATTAAGTAACCAGGCGTCAATCTCGTCTGAATAGGCAAACACCGATTGCCGTTTGCCTCCCGGCACGCGATGAACAGGCAATTCTCGCTGCTCAGCCCAGCGAGTAACGGTACGCACATTACGGCCAAGGTATTCCGCTATTGCTTTCCAGGAATCGAGACGCTTGCGTTGCGGACTGGGCATGACCACGATGTGCGTCACCAAACGGCGACAACTTTAACATGAATGTCAGTACTTGCCTTCTAGTGTCTGCATTAGTCCGTTGCGCGAGTTATACCATTGAGATAACTCTGGTTTTCTACTCAAAAACCGCGCGCCGTCCGGAATAGAGAGCAGGGGAATTGACCGCGATTGTGGCGCTACGACTTTCCCCCGCGCTGAAAGGAAACCACTATGCATCGCAGAACTTCTTCGCTAATTCTGACCATTGCTGTTGTCGCACTCACGACGAGCGCGCAAAGCATAACGTTTGTTCCTACCGGCAGTTTGATTACGGCGCGCGCCGGAGCCACTGCAACTCTCTTGGAGAGCGGAAAGGTTCTGATAGTCGGAGGTGGCACTCCTTTCGCCCTGTTTTCGAGCGCTGAACTCTACGATCCTGTCACAGGCTCCTTCGCTCCGACCGGGAGCATGATGGTTCCCCGGACCTTTCACACCGCGACGTTGCTCTCCAGCGGGGAGGTATTGATTACCGGAGGTCATGACGGTGGCGGTATAACCCTTTCTAGTGCGGAGCTCTACGACCCGATGACAGGTGCATTCCGACCCACTGCAAGCATGTCGGCTGCAAGACAGCGTCATAGCGCCACTCTGCTGAGCAATGGCAAGGTGCTGATTGCTGGAGGGATGATCAACAGCTCAGGGGGCAGCATCCTGCTAGCAAGTGCAGAACTATATGATCCGGCAAGTGGCACGTTCAGCCCCACCGGCAACATGACGTCACCGCGTTTCTCGCAGACGGCAACTCTGCTCAACAGCGGACAAGTGCTAATCGCAGGCGGGAGTGGTCCTGTGCCAATTCCGAACACCATCGCTGGGGCACTGGCAACAGCCGAGCTGTACAACCCCGCGACTGGAACATTCAGTCCCGCAGCGAATATGACCACCGCCCGCGCGGGCCAAACCGCAACTCCTCTGAACAATGGTCAGGTTTTGGTCGTGGGAGGCGAAGGGCTTGCGACGGCCGAGCTATACGATCCCGCCAGAGGCATATTCATGCCGAGCGGGTCGATGAGTACCGTGCGGGCAGATCAAACCGCAACTCTATTGAAGACGGGTGAAGTGCTGATCGCGGGCGGACTCGGTCTAAACGATTCTTCAGTCCTGTCCAGCACGGAGCTATACAATTCTGCGAGTGGAAGCTTCGCTCGTAGCAGCAACATGATCACCCCACGTTCGGACGATACGGCGACACTCCTCAAAAGCGGCCAAGTTCTCTTGGCTGGTGGGTTTGCTGATGCCACTGGCTTAACGCCGCTGGCCACTGCTGAACTGGGAACACTTTTAACTCCACAGGGTCCCCCTAATCCATCTCAACCTTTCGCTACGACGAATGAGCCCATCAACACTGCAAACGGAAACTATTACAACCAGCACGTCGATTTCACGATTCCGAGCCGTGGCGATGCTCTAGTGTTCGAGAGAACATACAATTCAGAAAGCACGTTTGCAGGCCCGCTCGGCGCAAATTGGACGCACAGCTACGACATTTTTCTCGCGAAGGACGCCAGCGGAAACGTAACGATCACGTGGGGCGACGGACATACCCAGCTATATACCCGTACGGGTGGCGCTTACTTGCCTCAACCTGGCGTCTATAGCGCATTATTGAGCAACGGCGACGGCTCACTTCTCTTAACGACGAAGGATCAGCATCGGTACTCGTTCTCAGCATCCGGTCAACTGGCCTCGATTCAGGACCGAAACGGCAACACGATTTCTCTCACCTACGGAACTGGCGGGCTCCTGGAATCAGTCACGGCCGCAGGTGGACAGTCTCTTACGTTTGCGTACGATTCGAGCAATCGCATCGTGCAGATAAAGGACCCGATTGGGCGCTCGGCCAGTTTTGCATACTCGCCGGCGAATGATCTCGTGCAAGCGACCGACCAATCCGGAGGAACCACGAAGTATACGTACGATTCAGTGCACCGGGTTACGTCCATCGTCCTTCCGAACGGCAACACGCTGCTGCAAGATACGTACGACACCAGCGGTCGTGTAGATAGCCAGACGAATGGGCGCGGCTTTACTACGACACTCGCGTATAACACGCCCGCCCAGGGGCAGACCACGATTACCGATCCGCGCGGCAACAAGGCGATCCACACGTATGATTCCATATTTCGCATCGTCAAAATCACAGATGCTGGAGGCAGAACGACCTCTTACGCCTACGACAGCAACAACGACCGGACAACCGTCACGAACCAGGACGGCAACAGCACGAATTTCGCCTACGATTTCACAGGCAACGTGACGGGCATCGTCGACACCTTGGGAGACACCTCCTCATTCACGTACGATGCGAAAAACGACCTGCTGACCGCCACAAACGCCAATGGCCATACCACTACGTTTACTTACGACGGCAACGGGAATCTGACCCAACTCCAGGACGCGCTCGGGCACACGACGAAGTTCGCCTATGACGTGCATGGCGAATTGACCGCGAAAACGGACGCGAGAGGCAACGCAACCACATACAGTTACAATCTGCAGGGGAATTTGACCAAGATCACGGACGCCCTCGGCGACGACACTTCGCTAGCCTACGATGGCATCGGACGCTTGAGCTCGATAACCGGCCCTGACGGCCATACTGCGACCGCCGCCTACAACCTGCTGAGCCGACTCAGAAGTATTACAGACCCTCTGGGCGATTCAACCCAGTTCTCTTATGACCCAGTCGGCAATCTCTTGGAAATCACCGATGCAAACAGACACTCGACGAACTATGCGTACGATCCAACAAACGATTTAGCGGGCGTCACGGACGCTCTCGGACATGTGACGAAATACGCTTACGACAGCGTGGACAACCGCGTCGCTTTCACGGACGCGAATGGCAACACGACCTCGTACGCATACGACGCGGTCAATCGTCTCGCCCAGACCACCGATCCGCTCTCGTTCGCCACTTCATATTCGTACGATCCCGCGGGCAACGTTACGTCCACCACAGATCCCAAGGGCCAGACGAACAAATTCACCTTCGACGCGCTGAACCGTATCGCCTCGATCGCTTATGCTGATGGCAAGGCTGTCTCGTACGCGTACGACGCCGACGGAAACCGCACGACTATGGTCGATTCCCGTGGGCAAACAACGTATGTGTATGACGCACTCGATAGGCTGACCTCGGTAAAAGACCCGGTAGGAAAATCCGTCACGTACGCCTACGACGCCGTAGGAAACCGGGCGTCGCTCGGCTACCCTGATGGAAAAGTCGTGAACTACTCGTACGACCCGGCGAACCGACTTTCCGCAGTAACGGATTGGCTCGGTAGAATCACAAGCTATTCGTACGATCCCGCAAGCAATCTTACCCGAACGGCCTATCCGAACGGCACCACTGCTACGTTCACGTATGACGCGGCAAACCGGCTCACGAGAATCGTGAACGCGATGAAAAATCTGCTTCCGCTGACGTTCGGGTACACGCTTGATCCGGTCGGGAACCGTACCTCGTTCTCCGTGGACGGCATCACCACAAAATATGGGTACGATCCGCTAAACCAGCTCACAACGGCGCAACTCGGCCCAATCAAGAGCACGTGGACGTACGATGCGGTGGGGAATAGAACGAGCGAATCCGCCCCGCTGTTTGGCAAACTCTCGTCCACATACGATGCCGACAATCGTCTGCTCACGGCGGGAAAAACAACGTTCGCCTATGATGCGGACGGGAACGAGATTCTGAAAAAGCCGGTGCTTGGCCCAGCGACAAAGTACACGTACGACGCGGCGAATCGGCTGATTTCCGCGGCCGTGGGCAGCAGAGTGAACTCCTTCGACTACGACGGTGATGGCAATAGAATCAGCCAGTCTGTTCCGGTGGGCGCGTACAGCTACTTGAACGATGTCGCGACGTCGCTTCCCGTCGTACTAGAAGAAGCTGGACCAGACGGCAATATCGCCTACACGTACGGTCTGAGGCTCATTTCAGAATCAAACCCAAAATTCGATTACTTTTACCATTACGACGGACTCGGCAGCGTCATTGGCTTGAGCAACGATTCGGGCCGGGCAAGCGCCGCGTATCTATATGATCCCTGGGGGAACGCGCTGCTCACGATCCCCGATGTGGCAGGAACGAGAAACAAGTTCCGCTTTACGGGCCAGATGCTCGACCCAGTTACGAAACTCTATTACCTGAGAGCTCGTTATTATGATCCTTCATATGGGCGTTTGCTCTCGGGCGACGGGCTAAACGGCGTAGCTTGGAATCCCCTAACAGAGAGCAGGTACTTATATGTCTTGAATAACCCCATTCGCTTTTCAGACCCCGGTGGACATTTTCCATCGCTGGCACAGGTTGGAGTCTCAACGGATTCTGCACTCAATACCCTTGAATCGCTCGTCGGGTTTGAAAATCTATTCGGCGACGTAAGTAATCTTTTTCAAGCCTCGCAAGACAACAATATCTGTTTTTCGGATATCGCGAATTGCGCCAACCCAGCACAGGTGGAACAACAGTTCATCAATAATACCGTCAAGACTGCGGGACAAGCTGAGCATCAGGGAACGCGGCTCACGCTAGAGGTTGCGTTCAACCCGAACTTAAATGGGCTGGAGGCGTTGCCCACCTCGATCGAGGCCGCGTTCAGCGAAATCGAGACGTTGATTGGTCCTGTTATCCCAGGTGCGTTTGCCCCGATTCCTGTGGCGAACGCCTCATCGAAGTGACCGTTTCCAGACCTCTTTCAGCTTTCGTTGTTCGTTGCTTGCACCTGAACGGAGAACAATTCCTTCCGGTGTGACGATCTGAAGTAAGTTACCCAGTTGAGAACGACGGGGCCCGAAAGGACGACCAGCCCTAAACGCTGTAAGGAACTTCCTATTGCGAAGAAAGTAGCGAAGAAAAGGCTGTAAGCAATACCAACTGTTAAGTTTCCCTTCCGGATGGCTGAACCGGGGCCGGTGCGAAATCCGATAAATGAAATCCAGTTCATAACGATGGGTACGCTCAAAAAGAACAAGGTGATAACCGCGTACTCAGGCTCCCGTTGGACTGCAGAGAGAAACAAGATTCCGAGAAGGAACGAATACAATACTGCCGTGATCAGATTGACTGTGCGCATTATGTTGGGGTTTGAAATGAAGGTCGCTGGATCGGAACACGCCACTGTTTCCACGGCGACCTGACCACTTGGGTTACAATTTAAGTTTAGATCTGGCAGCGCTGCTGTCAATCCGACGTTGGGGATACATGGGAACTGCCGCGCGCGAAATCGTGAAAACTTGGATTGTCTACAAAATCGTCTACAGCGCTGTAGCGGCAAAACCAGAAAACACGCGTATCTCGTTGAACAAATTGGTCGGGGCGAGTGGATTTGAACCACCGACCATGCGCAAGACCCGAGAAGTTTTGCGGTTGTATTTCGACCTAAAGCTGGGGCAGCGGCAGATCGCCCGCAGCGCCAACATCAGCCAAAGCACGGTGCATGATTACCTCGAACGGTTCACGGCGGCGGGTCTGAGCTGGCCGTTGCCGGCCGAGATGTCCGAGACAGAGCTGGAATCGAGGCTCTTTCCCGGCGACCCCAACAAAGGCCGTAAGCCCACCGACCCACAAGAGCTGCCCGATTTCGCTCACATCCATGAGGAACTGCTGCAGCACAAGTACACCACCCGGCAACTGCTCTGGGAGGAGTACCGCGCCGCCCATGCCGAGGGCTACGGATACAGCCAGTTCTGTCAGCTCTACCAGCGCTGGAAACGGGAACGAGATGTGGTGCTGCGCCAGGAGCATCGCCCGGGCGAAAAACTCTTTGTCGATTGGGCGGGCGCAACGATCCCTCTGCACGATCCGCAGACCGGCGAAGTGCGGCAAGCCTCGTTGTTCGTGGCTGTGCTGGGGGCCAGCAACTACACCTATGCCGAAGCCAGCGAAAATCAGCAGATGGTCTCCTGGATCGGGGCCCACGTGCGCACCTTCGAGTTCCTGGGAGGCTGCCCGCAACTGGTGGTGCCGGACAACGCCAAAACCGGCGTGGTCAAGCCGTGCCGCTACGAACCGGACCTGAACCCCACCTATCAGGAAATGGCTTTGCACTACGGTGTGGGCGTGCTGCCCACCCGTCCGCGCAAACCCCGCGACAAAGCCAAAGTCGAAGTCGGCGTGCAAATCGCCGAGCGTTGGATCGTCGCGGCGCTGCGACACCGGAAGTTCTTCTCGCTGACGGAACTGAACCAGGCCATTCGGGAACTGGTGGAGAAGCTCAACCAGCGCCCCTTCAAGAAACGCGAAGGCTCCCGCCACAGCTTGCTCCTCGAAGTAGATCAACCGGTGTTGCGGCCACTGCCCGCCGAGCGGTTCGATCTCTCGGTGTGGTCCCAGGCCACGGTGAATATCGACTATCACATCCAGTTCGAGGGGAGCTTCTACGGCGTGCCCTATCACGCGCGGCAAGCGGTGGAAGTACGCGCCACACCGACGACCCTCGAAATCTTCCACAAGGGCCAGCGTGTAGCGTCACACCTTCGTGCCCACAAGCCTTACACGGCGATCACCGACCCCGAGCATCGCCCGGCCTCGCACCGGGCGCACTTGGACTGGCCGCCTTCGCGCATGATCGCCTGGGCCCGCACGGTGGGTCCGCGCACCGCCGAGGTGGTGGAGAAAATCCTGGGCGCGTACCCGCATCCCGAGATGGGCTACCGCTCGTGTCTCGGGATCATCCGCTTGGGGCAGCGTTATCCCGTCACGCGAGTGGAAGCCGCTGCCGAACGCGCTCTGTTGACTGGCGCGGTCAGCTACAAGAGCCTCGACTCCATCCTGCGGCGTCATCTCGATCAACAACCACTCGCCCCGCCGGCAGCACGCCCGACGACCAGCCACGACAACATCCGTGGCGCGGGCTACTTCGAGTGAGAGGAGACCGACGACCATGCTGCATCAACCTACGATAGAAAAACTCCTGGCCATGCGCCTGGAACCAATGGTGGAAACCTGTCGCGGCTTCGAGCAAGACGAAACCGCACAACAGCTCTCGTTCGAAGAAAAACTCTCCCTGATGGTGGACCGGCTGTGGACGTGGCGCTGGAACGGCGGCTGCGTTACGCCAAGCTGCGCGGCAATGCTTGCGTCGAGGACATTGACTACCGCGCTTCTCGCGGACTCGACCGCACGCTCATGCATTCCCTGGCCAACGACTCCGGCTGGGTCGGACGGCACGAGAACATCTTCGTCATCGGTCCCACGGCGTGGGCAAGAGCTTCTTGGCTGGCGCCCTGGCCCAGAAAGCCTGCCGCGACAGGCATCTCGTTCTTTATGCCCGCGCCGCTGCGCTGTTCCGCGATCTCACCTTGGCTCGCGCCGATGGTAGCTTGCGCAACCTGCTAGCGCGACTCAGCCGCGTCGAGGTCCTGGTGGTCGATGACTGGGCCATGGCTCCTCTTGCAGAGACCGAGCGGCGCGACTTCTGGGAAATCTGCGACGAGCGCTATTCAAACGCGTTCGACCATCCTCACTTCGCAGCTTCCCGTCGCCCGATGGCACGAACAGATCGGCGATGCCACCGTCGCCGACGGCATCCTCGACCGCCTCGTGCACAATGCTCATCGCATCGAACTCCGCGGCGAATCCATGCGGAAAACAAAAGCTAAAAAGCCGGAGGCCAAATCGGAAAGTTGAGCCAAAGCGGAGAGGGATTCCCCCGGAGTAGGGCAGAGGAAGGGACTCAGGAGCCGTCCCTTCCTCTGCACTCCATCCCGGCTCAAAAACAAATCCCTTGCCCACGTCTGCGAGGAAACAACGGCAAGCCCTCGCTTCGCTGCGGGGAAGTCTGCTTGACGATCCCGATCACCTTCCGCCAC
>JBOGNK010000059.1:0-15890 GCA_050747085.1 Candidatus Acidiferrales bacterium | reverse complement strand
GTCCTGCACAGATAGCGCAGGCGCTTTGCGACTCCTCACACCGGACGATGAGATGACCCAACCTGCCTTGCAACGCAGTGGCAATCGCAGCCTGACCTTTTACGTTCTGATATTCTTCGCCGCAATTTCGTTCTGTGCGCCGGGCGCCAGTTCTCAGCAGCCGGCGAGCCTCGTGCAACGTATCGAGCAGAACCAGTTTCTTCGTGATGCATTCCTCAACCATGATTATTCGGGACAGCGATTCGGCCCGGCGCGTTGGCTGAATGGTGGCCAGTCGTTTACCACTGTCGAGCGTTCCCCGGCGGGGCACGGCACACGCGACATCGTCCGCTACGACACAGCTACCGGCAAGCGCGACGTCCTGATCTCCGCATCTGACTTGATTCCTTCGGGCGCGAACGAGCCGCTGCACCTTCAGAACTACGAGTGGTCGTCGGACATGAGCAAGCTGCTCGTCTATACGAACTCGAAGCGCGTGTGGCGGCTAAATACGCGTGGCGACTACTGGGTGTTCGATCGTGGCACGAAAACGCTGCGCAAGCTGGGCGGTGATGCCGCGCCGTCCACACTGATGTTCGCGACGTTCTCCCCCGACGGCACGCGAGTAGCCTACGTGCACGAGAATAATCTGTACGTCGAAGATTTAGCTTCGGGGGCGATCACGCAACTGACGCACGACGGTTCGCAGACGATCATCAACGGCACTTCCGATTGGGTTTACGAAGAAGAGTTGGACATTCGCAAGGCCTTCGACTGGAGTCCTGACAGCAAGCGTATCGCCTACTGGCAATTCAATACGAGCACGGTGAAAAAATACGCCCTCATTTACGACATTGGCGCGCCCTACGACGTGGTCACGCACATTCCGTATCCGCAATACGGCGTGTATCCGTACGTGAAGGAGATTCCGTACCCTGAGCCCGGCACGCCAAATTCACTTGTGCGGATCGGAGTAATTCCGGCCGCAGGCGGCGAAACCACATGGATGAACGTGACCGGCGATCCCGAGAAAAGTTACATCGCAAGGATGGAATGGGCTGGCAACTCAGACTCGCTGCTGATGCAGCATCTCAACCGAGCGCAGAACATGAACGACGTGATGCTGGCGGACGCGAACACGGGCGCCGTTTCGATCGTATACAGCGATCATGACAAAGCGTGGGTCAACGTCGTCAACGAATTTCAGTGGCTCCACGGCGGCGAAGATTTTCTGTGGGTAAGCGAAAAAGACGGCTGGCGCCATGTCTACGTGATTTCGCGCGACGGCAAGCAGGTTCATCTCGCAACGCCTGGCCAATTCGACGTGGTTGAAGTCGCGGGCGTTGATCCGCAGGAGCAGTGGATCTACTACATCGCGTCGCCTGAAAACGCCACGCAACGCTATCTCTATCGCAGCAAGCTCGACGGCAGCTCGCAACCGGAGCGCGTTACGCCTGCCAATCAGCCCGGTGTACACAACTACGACATTTCGCCCGATTTCCACTGGGCATTTCACATGTACTCGAACAGCGATACGCCGACCACCACGCAGCTTGTCCGCTTCCCCGATCAGCACGTCGAGCGAGTGTTGCAAGACAACGCCGGGCTTCGCGCCAAGTTGAAGGACTTGATCGTGCAGCCGACCGAGTACATGAAAATCGACATCGGCGGCGGAACGGTTCTCGATGCGTGGATGATCAAGCCGAAGGATTTCGACCCGGCGAAGAAATATCCCGTGCTCGTGTACGTCTACGGCGAACCGGCCAGCCAGACGGTAGAGGACCGCTGGGGCGGCGAAACGACGCTGTTCCATCGCTTCATCGCCAATCAGGGCTACATCGTCGTGAGTTTCGACAATCACGGCACGCCCGCGCCGCGAGGACGCGAATGGCGAAAGATCGTTTACGGCGAGGTCGGCGTGCTTTCGTCGAAGGAACAGGCCGCAGCGCTTCAGAAATTCGAGCAGACGCATTCGTTCGTCGATGCTTCGCGCGTTGCCGTGTGGGGCTGGAGCGGCGGCGGAACGAACACGCTGAACCTGATGTTTCGCTCGCCTGACCTTTATAAGGTGGGAATGAGTGTCGCGCCGGTTCCCGACCAGCGTCTTTACGATTCGATTTACCAGGAACGATACATGGGTCTGCCTCAGGACAACGCGAAGGGATACGAGGCTTCTTCGGCTATCAACTACGCCGGCGGCTTGCGCGGCAATCTGCTAATCGTTCACAGCGAGGGCGACGACAACGTCCATTACCAGGGCACCGAGCTGCTGATCAACCGTCTTGTGGAACTCGGCAAGCAATTCGATTTCATGGAATATCCCGGGCGCACGCACTCGCTTTCGGAAGGCCCCAACACGCACTACAACCTGTACTGCCTGTTGACTCGCTATCTGGAAGCGCATCTTCCCGCCGGCCCTACGAACTGAAAGCCAGTCGAACCATTCGCACATGATTATGGGCACGGGTGTGCGCGATTCGGCGAGCAGGGTCAAATCTTCCTTGAATTCCGCACTACATCAGCTTTTCTGAAATTCTACTGGCTTTCACCATTGGATCGACCTTCCCGCGCCAGTTACTCTGAGTCGAGAACGAGCATTGAAGCTATAGACATCGAAGGATCGGGGGGCTTCAAGATGGGATGGCCGTTGATCCGCCAAATCTTCTCTGGCGGCGATGGTACGGGTTCAGTGGCAATGAGCACCCGCACACGGTCGCTGCATACCAGAAACCATGGAGCACAAAAGTCGCGTTCGGTCTGCCCCTACTGTGGCGTGGGTTGCGGCCAACTGATTTTCCACCAGGACGGCAAATTAATCTCGATTGAGGGTGATCCCGAATCGCCCATCTCCCGCGGGCACCTTTGTCCAAAGGGCGCGGCCAGTTACGAGCTTCTGACGCATTCGAATCGCGCGACCAGGGTGCTCCACCGTCGTCCGCACGGAACGGCATGGGAGGAAATCGGCCTCGAACAAGCCATGGACATGGTTGCGGATCGCGTCTGGGAGTCGCGCGACCGGACGTTCACAAAGAAAAAGGATGACCGCGTGCTGATGAGCACGACGGCCATCGCGCATCTGGGCGGCGCAACGCTCGACAATGAGGAGAATTATCTGATTAAGAAGTTGTTCACGGGCGGCCTCGGCATGGTGTGCGTCAGCAATCAGGCCCGTATATGACATAGCTCCACGGTGCCCGGTCTGGGCACCTCCTTCGGACGCGGCGGAGCAACCACGGCCCAGCAGGATTTGGCAAATTCCGACGCCATCCTGATCATGGGTTCGTCGATGGCCGAAAATCACCCGGTGGGCTTTCAGTGGGTGATGGAAGCACGCAACAAGGGTGCAAAAGTTATTCACGTCGACCCGCGCTTTACGCGCACCTCGGCAATGGCGGATATGTGGGTGCCGTTGCGCGCCGGCAGCGACATTGTTTTGTTGGGCGCTCTGATCCGCCACGTGCTCGAAAACAATCTGGATTTTCGCGAGTACGTTCTGAACTACACGAATGCGTCCGTCATCCTTCGCGACGATTTCAAGGACACGGACGAACTCGACGGCGTGTTCTCCGGCTGGGACGCGGGAAAAAAGGAATATAAAACCGATACCTGGGCGTACAAGGATTCGCCAACCAAATCCGATGCCAATCCCACTCACGGCGGTCACGCCAAAGATCGGGGCGGCGAGAAGTCCCAGGAAAACGTTTATGAACAGGACCTCACCCTGCAGAATCCGCGATGCGTGTACCAGGTTGTGAAGCGCCACTTCGCGCGCTATACGCCAGAGATGGTCGAGCGCGCGTGCGGCATTCCTCGCGACATCTTCAATAAGCTCGCAGAAACGTTTTGCGCCGCCTCGGGTCCCGAAAAGACCGCGGCCATCTGTTACGCAGTCGGTTGGACGCAACACTCGGACGGCGTTCAAATCATTCGAAGCGCGGCGATTCTGCAATTGCTGCTCGGAAATATCGGTCGGCCCGGTGGAGGGATTCTTGCCTTACGCGGGCATGCTTCGATTCAGGGCTCAACGGATATTCCAACGCTCTACGACATTCTGCCAGGCTACTTGCCGATGCCATTTTTCGATGCCGACGCGAATTCGCTGGACGATTACCTTGAACGGCATACTACCAAAACGGGTTGGTGGTCGAATTTCGACAAATACGCGATCAGTTTGCTGAAGGCGTACTACGGCGACCAGGCGGCCAAAGAGAACAACTACGGCTTCGATTGGCTGCCGCGCGTTACGGGCGGCCACTCGCATCTCGGCTATTGGCTCGAGATGGCCGCGGGCAAGGTCGAGGGCCTGTTCGTTATGGGCCAGAATCCGGCTGTGGGCGCGCCGAATTCCGGTCTCGAAAGAAAGGCTCTAGCGAAACTGAAGTGGCTCGTCGTGCGGGATATGGTTGAAACGGAAACAGCTTCGTTCTGGCTGGATTCGCCTGAGATTTCTCGCGGTGAATTGCGTACAGCAGATATCGATACTGAGGTTTTTCTGTTTCCCGCCGCGGGCCACGCCGAAAAAAACGGCACGTTCACGAACACGCAGCGCATGCTCCAGTTTCACGAACAAGCCATCGAGCCGCTGGGTCGCTCGCTACGCGATTTGCGTGGACGAATGCCGGCGCTGCGTCGGCCGAAGACACCGCTCTTTTGCTACGCGAGCATCCTCAAGAGAAGAGCGGCCAGTTGAACGCCTTCCCTCGGTCGGCCGAGCCGTTCTGCGACCAACCCCAGCTCTAGCGTGCTTTCCCCAGCGCCACTGTGCGGGAAAGGGGACAATCGGGTATTCCGGCTGGGCGAGACGAGTTAATCCTTACGCCGTGGCGAACTTTGCTTTACGGCAGACGTCGACACCAGCTTCGGCAACCTTCACGTCGTGCTGCCGCTAACGCCGATCGCGCCGATAACGGTTCCCGCCTGATCCTCCAGCGGAATGCCGCCGCCGAACGAAATCAGGCCGCCATTGCTGAATTCGATCCCGTACAGCGGTTCGCCGGGCTGCGACATTTTGCCGATCTTGGCGGTCTCCATGTCGAACAAACGCGCAGTGCGAGCCTTCCGGATGGCGATGTCGATGCTTCCGAGCCAGGCGCCGTCCATGCGAACGAACGCCTTCAGGTTGCCACCGGCATCCACAAGGGCGATGTCTTCCTTGATGTGAAGTTCTTCCGCTTTCTTTTTTGCTTCTTCCACAATTCGTTGGGCTAGTTCGAGTCCGAGGCGGCCTTCCATGGTGATTCTCCTTTTGGCTTCTTTATTGAATGGATCGGGTTTGCGACGGAGAAGGGAAGTGAGGTCCGAAACGTCTCTTCCTAAACGAAAGGTCCCACAGTATCAATCGACCATAGAGCAAGTTGCCGGCGCTATGCAATCGGCTCAATCATGTATGGGAGTATTCGAGTTTGACGCGAGGCCATTGCACGAAGCAAAGAATTGAAAAACACTGTGTGACTTTCGAGTGATAGCGTCACCACCTTGTGCGCCGCTACCGCATACACACGCGTCAGCACCTCTCCACCACGTTTGCAAAGAGCATGGTGGCCAGCGACGCTCGCAGAACTCACTGCTTCTCGAACGTCGCCTGCATCATCGGCACCCACAGATTCGGATCGAGTTGAACGTCCGTCGGTGCGACGGTCAGCGGAACGCTCAGTGTGTTGTGCCGTTTGTCGACAAGAATCGTCGCGATTTGTATCGTCGGTCCTTCCGAGGCCCTGCCGCGTGGGCCTGCGTTCCCCCTGTTTCCAGTTGCGCCCGACGCCAACCCAGGCGCTCCCGGTGGCAAAGAAATGCCGATCTCGATCGGCATGCGATAGAGTTCCTGGTTTCCTGTCTGGTCGAGAGTTACCTCGAGTTGCTGCGCCTGCGGATCGTAGTGCCAGCCTCCAGCGACGTGCATGAACCCCCCGCGGTTCAACCACTGATGAAAGAACCACGATAAATCCTGGTGGTCCGCTGGACAGTCGCCCGCCGCATAGCAGGCATCCTCCATGGCATGGCGGAAATCGTCGGACGAAGCACTGCCGTTGCGGAACCGGCTGTAGTACAGGCGAATGCCGGCCCAGAAGTCCGCGTCGCCTAGAACACCGCGCAACATGTGCAACACCATCGCGCCGCCCTGGTAAATCTGCGGCGAATTGGAAAACACGTTGCTCGCGGTGTCGAGGTTTTTGTGAACGATAGTGTCGTCGGGATGGGCGAGTTCATATCGCATCGCCGTGTCCTGAGTCCGTTTGACGCCTGCGATGAGTGCGTCGCGCCCGTACTCGTACTCGATATACAGTAGGTTGAAATAAGTAGCGAAACCCTCGCTCAGCCAGACGTCGTCCCAATCGCTCTCTGTGATGGCATCGCCAAACCATTGGTGCGCCGTCTCGTGCGCCTCGGCGCCAAAACTACCGTAATAGAAAATCGTCGTCGCTGGCTCGGTGGCTCCGCCCGCCCCCGTCGCTTCCACGTGAGCCAACTTTTCGTAGTCAAAAGGCCCGACGTGGTCGCTATAGAACTCAAAAATGGATTGTGTGTTTTGCTCGAGCGTCTTGAAGCTGGCATCGCGGTCCTGAGGGAAAACCCACGCCGAGAATTGCGTGCCGTGAAATTGCCCGAAATGCGCCACCGCCATTGCCGCAACGCCCAGGCTGTATTGCCAACTGGGGATCGGCATGGATTCCTGCCATACAGTTCGCCGCATGGCGTCTGGCAGGTCAGTTTCCTCGATCTCCTTCCCGTTTGAGATCACCTGGTAAGTATCCGGCGCGGTCACGCCGATCGTTTTAGGCGCCTTCACTGAAATATAGTCGATGGTTGCCAGCCAGTTCCGCGCCTTGTTCGGCCAGTTGTCTGTGAACCAGACTCGGTCGCCATATTTGTTCTTGCCGATGTAAAGACCCGTAGCGGGAACGCCATGGTAACTCACGGTGAACGCAAATCTTTCGCTCGCATTCGACGGAGCGGGGAAATTCACGCGAAGCACATTATTTTCGTGCGTAAACGTGAGCGCCTTGCCGTCGGACGAAATCACCTCGGTGACGGTCATGCCCCTGCCCACACTGTTCGGCGGCGGCCCGGCCGGCACTTGAGTTGATCCACGTGGTGGCCGCGGCGGCGGTATCAGGCAAGGATTTAGCCTGTCGTCGGGTTGCGGTTGGCTAATCAGATTGCACAGATTTAGGTTTACGCTGCGTACGCCAGAAGCGAGGAATTGCAGGTCGATCGTATCTTTCACCACCACCTCGTCCGAGGCATTGCTCAGCGTTACGTCAAAGCCGTAATGCAGAATCTTGATCCCGGGCTGGCGTGGGAACTGGTCCCCCGCCGACGGGAGGCTCATCAACAGTATTGCGGTGAGAGCCACAAGCGACGACAGCAGCCGCCTTATCCACGGGTTTTGCATACGCTCACCATCTATCCCCTCGTATTAAGCGCGCCATTCGCGGTCGATTTCCTTGGTGCCCTCTAAGCTGGACGGTATCCCCATCTGCTCAAGCTTCGAGGCGAGGCCCGCGAGCGGACTTGTCTTCGCGGCGACCGGCAGGTAGCTATCCGCGCGCGGATTGTTCCGCAAGAATAATGATCCGCCTTCAAAAGCCGGACGCTTCAAAATGTCGCAAACTGATCGCGAAATCCGCGTTGCGTATACAACGCGACGCAATACGGGTCAACACAATTTATGCAATATTCTTTATCCTTTCAGTGCCGCAGCCCCTCGTTCTTGCCGCCTCCATGTGACGACCTGAGTACATTGGATAAAGGATACTGCATAAAATAGTCTTGACATGGCTCTCGTCATGGGCGTAATAGCCTTACAAAGTCGCGGCGACCGATCCCGGCGGTCCGAGTGAGATCGCTCCGGGGGCAGCGCAGGAGGAAATATGTCACGCACAGGACGGCGAGCAGCAGTTTTTTTCGCGGCTGTTCTTTTGTTGATGGTTCCACGCCTGGCGTGGAGCCAAGCCGTAACCGACGGTCAAGTGCAGGGCACCGTCGTTGATCCCTCCGGCGCCATCATTCCAGGGGCGTCGCTCACGCTTGAGCAGAGTTCGACGGGATTTCACGCAACTGTTACGGCGAATTCCTCCGCAATCTACGGTTTTGCGGGTGTCCTGCCAGGCACATACACTCTGACCGCGACCGCGAAGGGGTTCGCGCCTAAGGCGTACGACGGAGTGGTCGTCACCGCCGGCCAAACAGCCAACGTCAAAGTCGAGCTTCAGGTTGGCGCGTCGACGCAGACGGTGACGGTATCAGGTGCGAGCCAGGTCCTCGAGACAACCGAAAATACCCTGGCGACCACGGTAAGTACGAATTCCATTCAGAATCTCCCGCTGGCCGGTCGCGACGCGTTGCCGTTCGCACAATTGACACCCGCTGCCCAGACGGGCGGCAGCCAGCGCTTCACGACTTTCAATTCGATGCCCAACGGGGTAATCAACATCAGCGTCGATGGAACGAACAATAACTTCCAGCGCTTCCGCACGTCTACTACGTCGTTCTTCGAAGCCGCCGGGCTTCGACTCGGCGCAATACAGGAAGTGTCGGTGTCTACCGATAACCTGACCGCCCAGGCAGGGGGCGCCACCGGGGCTGTCAATATCGAGTTCACGACGAAGCGCGGAACGAACCAATATCACGGCAGCGCCTTTTGGCAGGCGCTCAACAGCGCCTTCAATGCAAACACTTTCCAGAACGACGCCTATTTGGCTTCTGGGCTTACCAGCTTGGGGCGCAAACAGCCTTCGCACACCAACGATTTTGGCGCAAATGTCGGCGGACCGATCCTTAAGAATAAGCTTTTCTTCTTTGTCAATTTCGAGTGGCAGAACCAGCCAACCACGAGTATCTACACGGCCGCCTTGCTGACGCCCGCCGCTCAAGCTGGTGATTTCACTTACACGCGTGCTGACAACGGCCAGCAGCAGACTGTTAATCTCTACAACATCGCGGCTGGTGCTCCAGGCGGTCCTTTCCCCTCCTCCATCAATTCGAATGTCCAGGGAATTCTCGGCCAGATAAACGCGCTCGCTCAGAATGGAACGCTGTCGCCGAACGCGACAGATGCGTATACGCAAGCCTTGGAGCAAACGCTCAGTTTTACTGGAGCTGCAACGCGCCAGAATCGATGGCCCACCGCACGCATCGATTACCAGGTTAGGCCCAACATCCACTGGTTCACGTCGTACGATCTGTCCTGGGCTTCCTCCACCAATCAGGGCAGCCCCGTGTACCCCAACGATCCCGTTCGCATAGGCGGCGGCACCACAACCTATTCGACATTTGGGACGGGCGTCGATTGGATAATCTCGCCGAGCCTCGTGAACTCGGTAAATTTCGGAATTCTGAATACGATAGAAAATTACCAGCCGGAAAATTCGTTTGATGCGTTCCAGGGAATCGCTTACCTTCCGGTCCCTCTGAATTTCGCTGCAACTGGCGACGCGGTTTTCACGCCTCCCACTCCTGAAAACGTCAGCATCCTGCCGGAAATCCGCAATAACCCCGTTTGGACGGTCCGCGATAATGTGACCTGGACGCGTGGGAATCACACGTTCACCTTCGGCGGTCAATTCCGTTATTCGAACTCGCACGACATATACAACCAGCCTCCGATCGCGGAAAATCTCGGAATATCTGCGAACGATCCCGCCGCCGGAATGTTCAACACCACTCCCGTTGCCGGGTGCACCTCCGACACCCAAGGCTGCTTCCCCGGCGGACTTTCCACCGCCAATAACAACGAAGCGCTCGTCGACGCACAGGCTTTGTACTCCACATTGACGGGCCGCGTCTCGTCGATCAGCGGGCTGCTCGCGTTGGATACCACTTCCAAGCCCTATGCATATAAGTCGGCGGCAAACACCGTTGACTTGGAAAAGCAGGCGCTTGGAGGCGTTTATCTCCAGGATTCCTGGAAGGCAACCAGCCATCTGGCGTTGAACTACGGCTTGCGCTGGGAGTTTTCCGGTGCGGTCGTGAATAGCAGTAACTTCTTTACGAGCCCCGACCTCGCGAATCTATATGGTCCGTCTACTGCGCTGTTTCAGCCAGGCCAGCTAAACGGCATTGCCGACCCGCAAATTCAGCTTCGGCCCCAAACATATCCCTCTGACTACGTAGAACCCGATCCGAACGTTGGTTTCGCGTGGAACCCGGATTTTGAAAACGGAATCCTGGCCAAGATCTTAGGCGGCGGCAACTCCGTCATCCGAGGCGGCTTCTCGATCAACCACTACACGCCCGGATGGTATCCTTGGGAAACCGCTTCCATTGGCAGTCTGATTACCCAATCTGTTTCGTTGAACCCAGGACAGTTTGCTCCAGGATCGATTTCGTTCGATCCCACGGGCAGCTCGTTTACGCCCAACACATTGCCATCCGGTTTCACTTTGCCGATGCCGGAGTCCGCACTCACTTTTACCCGAGACGGGAACTTTGCCACCGTTAACCCTAATCTAACAACGCCTTACGTTGAAAACTGGACGTTTGGGATCGAGAGAAAGTTTGCCAACGATTGGGCGGTCGACGTCAATTACGTCGGCAATCACTCAGTTCACAACTACATGCTGTACGACCTGAACGAGGTCAACATCTTCGGAAGTGGGTTCCTTCAGGATTTCCAGAATGCTCAACTCAATCTCACGGCCAGCGGAGGGACCTCGTTCGCCGGTCCGAATCCAACGCCCATCCTGAGCCAGGCCTTCGCCGGCCAGTCTCTCGGCAGCACTTTCGAAAATCCGAGCAGTATCTTCCTTGTCCAGAGCGGGCAGGCGGGTGCTCTCGCTGGTTTGATCACGCAGAATCCGCTTTTCTTCTGCAATCTGGTGGGAAACACGTTCTCGCCATGTGTGAGTCAGGGTTACGTTGGTGCCGGCCAGGCGCCGACGCCAACGGCGTACCCGATCAATATGTTTCAGCTGAACCCGTATGCCGGCGGTCAAGCGCTGATGTATCTGTCCGACCCCGCCAGCGAGAATTACAACGGTTTGCACATCACCGTGAAGCATCCTGTCGGGCACGGGCTGAACTTTATGGCGGACTACGTATATAGCCATTCGTTCACCAATGAATATCTGGGCGACTACTATTCTGCTGACGGAGCTCTCGTCGATTTCGTCACACTCCGCGATCCCGGTCTGAACGCCGGCCCTTCGCCATACGACATGCGGCATCAATTCAAAGCGTACTTCACATATGATTTGCCGTTTGGCAATGGCCGCGCCTTCAAGAGCGGAAATTCGGCGGTCAACCAGGTGATCGGGGGTTGGACTCTCGGTTCAATCTTCGTAATGCAGAGCGGACGCAACTTCAAACTGGCAGGCGGACAAAATACCTTTAACTATTTTGACGGCCCGACGCCTGATACGGCACCCGGAACTCCTGCAGGCATCCTCGCATACGTTCCAGATCAGAACGACAATGGTGTTGCGCTGAATGGGATGACTGCTTCACAAATCCAGCAGAAGGTAGGTGTCTACTTCACGGGAAACGCGCGTACGCCAGTGTCCATCCTGCCCACCACTCTATTTGGCACGGGCGGCGCTATTCAGCCTGAGTCGACACCGGGTGTGATGGGACAGCAGGTTTTTCTGGCAGGCCCTCGCTTGGTTAACACGGATATCTCCATCATCAAGCGCTTCATGATCCGAGAGCGCGTCGGCTTGAATTTCTACGCGGAGCTCGTTAACGCGTTCAACCACCCGAATTTCAACTTCATCGACAGCTATTCGGGTCACACAGACAATCCTGCCCAGTATCTGCCGGTGAACACTGCACCCTACGCCCCCGGCAGAGTTACGGCCACCGGAAGTACGGCGACCGGCAATCGGCAGATTCAGTTCCGCCTCGAGTTGGCGTTCTGATTTCCACTCGACTCGACAGACACGATCGTGCTCTGGATGTTCAGGCGCGCCTCGGGAACGTTTTGGTCATAAGCTGAATTTTCAAAATGTAAGCTGCAATCGAGGAGAGGCACACATGCTCGTTCGCAAAGTCGTGAAACAAGTTCGGGGCTGGAGCATGGCAGCCGTTTCTGCAGTCTTGCTTGTCGGCCTTGGTTTCGCCTGGAGCCACTCGCTCGCTGAGGGCGCTACGAATCACCGGCCGGTGACGAAGGCCGCCGCTGCCCGATCGGCGGCGACGGGAGTCTCAGTCGAGCAGACCACCCAGGGCCGGCGACCGGCGCTCCCCGTGGGCACCAGCTTCGACGGGTTGGGCCAGGGCTTCTATGGCCCACAAGGCGGAATAGAACTCCGCGCCTCCACCGATAACAGCGTCGCGGTTGGCCCCGACGACATTGTTCAGATCTCGGGCTCCTGGTTCGCTGTCTACAAGAAGGACGGCAAACCCACGTACGGGCCGGCCCCAACCAACGAAGTGTTCCAAGGCTTCGGTGGCCCCTGCGCGGAACGTGCCCACGGCGATTCCGTTGTTCGATACGATCAGCTCGCCAATCGATGGCTCTTTATCGAGCCGATCTTCTTTCCAACTGGAGGACGCCGTGAGGAATCCGGCGGCCAGTCCGGGCAGCTTGCCGCCCCCGGTCAACCTTCTTCTCCCGGCGAGGCAGAAGGGCCCCGCGCGCACCCGCCGGCGATGCTTAGCGCCCCTGCGGGTGAGCCTGTCGAGGGAACATATGGGATGTGCTACGCCGTCAGCACGGGCTCCAATCCGCTGGGAACGTATTACCGCTACGCGTTCGCCCGCAAAAACTTCCCCGATTATCCGCGTCCCGGCGTTTGGCCCGACGGCTATTACCTGGGAACCAGCAGCGGCGACACCGTTATTCAGAAACACCTTTGCATCGCCGATCGCGCGAAGATGCTCAAAGGCGAACCAGCCACGGAACAGTGCATCATCATGGACGGAGTCAACTTCCTGAATCCGTCCGACATCGACGGTCAGGAACTCCCTCCGCCCGGCGCGCCCAATATCGTGATGGCGGATGGTGGCAGCCAGCTCAAGGGCGTCTTCAAGAGCGACGTAATCACCTACTGGAAAGTCCACGTGGATTGGGACAATCCTGCCAACACCAAAGCAGACGGACCGTTCGACATCCATGTTGCGCCATACCACTATCTGTGCAACGGCCAGTTGACCGCGTGTGTGCCGCAGCTGGGCGTCGGGGAACGGCTCGATTCGCAGGGCGACAAGCTCATGCAGCGGCTGGTATACCGTAGGATCGGCGACCAACAATCTATCGTCGCTTCACATTCCGTCGCTACCGCGCAGGGCACAGGAGGAGTGCGGTGGTACGAGTTTCGCCTCAACAATTCTGGTGATCCGACGCTCTATCAGCAGGGCACATACGCACCCGGTCCCGGTCGTTTGTATCGCTTCGCGCCGAGTATCGACATGGATCGCCTCGGAGATATTGGCGTCGGATACTCTTTTGGCAGTTCGAATGATTTCCCCGGTCACCGATTCGCGGCTCGCAAGCCTGACGACCCGAAAGGCAAACTCACATTCCACGAATCGACATTGGTGAAGGGCGAGGCATCCCAGATGGGCACGAGCCGGTGGGTGGATTATGCAACCACCGCCATGGATCCTAGCGACGACTGCACGTTTTGGTATGTCGGCGTCTACTACAAGCAGTATCAGGCTTACGCCTCGACGCGCATCGCATCCGTGCGAGTGCCTGGCTGCCGGGCAAAACAGTAGCGTCTGGCCCATCCGATCGTACGAACGCCGATTGTCGCGGTAGAAGGTGATTTGCATTGCAGCTTCGGCGAATGCAGATCACCAGGTCAGCGGCCTGCGATTAGGCAACTTCGTGTCGCAAGAAGATGGGTCCGGGCGATAAGCAAAGTTCCAAGTCCTCGGCCCATCGGGCAATCGAGCGCAGAATCACGCGAAGATCGCTGAATGCGTCACTCGCTGGGCGTTCGACTGCGATTCCACGCCCGGGGCGCGCTAATCCAGTTCATATTCATCCATATTCGTAAGCGCCGCCGGTTCGCGTAGAATGGCGAACTCGTCCGCCGAAGCGCCCCCGTTGCGCGTAGAACGACGACCTCGGAGGCCTAATCATGAGCGATCACATCCCCAGGCGAGATTTCTTAAAGGCGATTCCCGCCGGAGTGGGAACGCTCGCGTACGCCTGCCAGGGCTTTGCGTCTGCTACCGGCCTTCCCGGGCCTGGCAAAAATCTTCTCGAGCCCTTCGGCTACCAGGGCGTGCAACTTCTCGACAGCAGGTGGAAGCAGCAGATACAGGATGCCCGGGATTTTTACTTCAATCTTTCTGACGACGACATCCTGCATGGCTTTCGAGCAATTGCCGGCCTTCCGGCGCATGGCAAGCCTCTCGGCGGGTGGGCGCGTGTATCCACTGGCGGACTGCTCGGTGACTGGATCAGCGCAATGGCTCGTCTCTCGCGAGCCACCGGCGACACGGACTTGCGCAACAAGGCCGTGTATCTGATGACGGAATGGGGAAAGACGATGGGATCGGACGGAGACCCTCGCGTGCACGGAAGCGAATTCGCGAAGATCAATTGCGGGCTCGTCGACATGCAGCTCTACGGCGGTGAAAAGAGCGCGATTCCGCTTCTCGATAAATGTACCGACTGGGCTATCAAGAATATCGATCGATCCAGAATCTCCGCCGACCCGAATAGCTGGCAGTACTCTGGCCGTCCTTCAGAGTGGTACAAGCTCGCGGAAAACTCGTACCGCGCATATCTGCTGACGGGGGACAACAAATACAAAAGCTTCGCCGACCTTTGGCTCTATCACAGCTATTGGGACAAATTTGCAAACACAAACGATCCTCAGGATGCCCACGGCGTGCATGCTTTCAGCCACTGCAACACCTTTAGCAGCGCGGCGATGCATTACGCCGTCACGGGCGATCCCCAATACCTTACGATCGTTCGAAACGCGTACGACTATTTTCAAAATCGCCAGTGTTACGTCACGGGAGGTTACGGTCCAAACGAGCGCCTCATGGCTCCCGATGGAAGTCTTGGCAAGTCACTGGAAACCAGAACGGATTGCTTCGAAACCGAATGCGGTTCCTGGGCCGCGTTCAAGTTGTCGGATCATTTGATTCGATTCACTGGAGAATCCAGATATGGCGACTGGATCGAACGGCTGCTCTACAACGGTGTGGGCGCCTCTCTTCAAATTAAAGATCAAGGCCGCAACTTCTATTACTCCGACTACCGCATGGCCGGAGGAATAAAAGTATATCGTTGGGATAACTTCACCTGCTGTTCCGGAACCTATTTCCAGAATCTCGCGGACCTCTACAATCTGATTTACTACCGCGATCCTTCAACCCTGTACGTGAATCTTTATCTGCCTTCCTCGGCCACGTGGAGTCATAACGGTCAAAAAATCACGCTCACCCAGCGGTCTGAATATCCTGTCACTGAAACCAACACGATAAGTCTCGAGATGGAGCACCCTGCGGAATTCTCCCTCAGCTTTCGCGTTCCTGCGTGGTGCTCCGGCATGTCGATGAAGGTGAATGGAGTCTCGGCAAATATCGTCTGCAAGCCGGGAACATGGGCGCGAGTGGCCCGGTCCTGGAACCACGGCGATCAGGTACACTTCACCATCCCGATGCGCTTACGCATGGAATCCGTCGACCGCCAGCATCCGCAACGCGTCGCAATCTGCCGTGGCCCCGTAGTGCTCGGGCTTGACGCGGATTACCACGATCCAGCGTTCGAATTGCCCGCCAACAACGACGATCTGAATAAATGGCTGGTTCCGTCCGACAGCCTGCAGCTCGCTCATTACACGACGCAACCCGCCGTCCCGGGAATGTTCCGCATCGAACGTCCGGATGGCCGAAAAGTCCGCCTTATGTTCCGCCCGTTCTACGCCTACGAAGAAGGCTTTCCCTATCAGATGTATTTCGACAGAAGCGCCTGGCCCTATTCGCTAGGCTACGACCCCGTCTGCACC
>JBOGNK010000058.1:0-5272 GCA_050747085.1 Candidatus Acidiferrales bacterium | reverse complement strand
ATGACCACGATCCACTCCTACACGAACGACCAGAAGCTCCTCGACCTGCCGCACAAAGATCTTCGGCGCGCACGCGCTGCGGCGTTATCGATGATTCCAACGTCCACTGGCGCGGCCAAGGCGCTGCACCTCGTCATTCCCGAGCTGAAGGGCAAGCTCGACGGTTACGCCATGCGCGTTCCCACGCCAAACGTCAGCATCGTCGATCTCACTGTGATCACGGACAAGCCCGTCACCGCCGAAACCGCGAACGCCGCATTCAAAAAGGCCGCCGAGAGCCCCATGAAGGGCATTCTCGGCGTCTCAACCGAAGAACTTGTCTCGATCGACTTCCGCGGCGATTCGCGCTCGTCTATCGTTGACGCGCCATTCACTCGGGTGGTCGGCTCGAATTGCCTGAAGGTTCTCTCGTGGTACGACAATGAGTGGGGCTATTCCTGCCGCTGCCGCGACCTGATCAAGCTCTTCGCGTCCAAACTGTAGGCGGTTTGCAGCGCCGCTTTTGCCATAGTTGTTGCTCTTTGTATCCGGCGGGCGAACGCTATTTTTGTAGCGCCGGCGTCTCGCCGGCGGTTTTGCCTCGAAGCCTTAGTTTCGCCGCAAGTCATCGAGCGCACAGAGATTGGGACCTTGCTCTTTTTCTCTGTGCCTCTGTGGCCAATGTTCCCAATGGAAGGCAGCCATGAACAAGCTCTCGATTCGCGATCTCGATTTGAATGGCAAGCGCGTCTTCATCCGCGTTGACTTCAACGTCCCTCTTGAGGACGGCAAAGTTTCCGAAGACACGCGCATCCGCGCGACCATCCCAACTTTGAAGCTTGCCATTGACCGCGGCGGACGCCTCGTCCTCGCTTCTCATCTCGGCCGTCCCAAGGGCAAGCCCGATCCGAAATACAGCCTCAAGCCCGTTGCGGCGCGCTTGCAGGAATTGCTCGGCAAGCCGGTTGCATTCGCCACAGATTGCGTCGGCGCCGACGCCGAATCGAAAAGCAAAGGTCTGAAGAATGGCGACGTGCTGCTGCTCGAAAACGTCCGCTATCACGCCGAAGAAGAAAAGAACGACCCCGAATTCGCGAAGCAGCTCGCCTCGCTGTGCGACGGCCTGTTTGTATGCGACGCCTTCGGCTCCGCGCACCGTGCGCACGCGTCGGTCGTCGGCATAACGAAATTCGTGCGCCAGTCTGCCGCAGGATTGCTCATGGAGAAGGAGCTCGCCTACCTCGGCAAAGCCATTTCGAATCCCGATCGCCCGTTCATCGCGGTGTTGGGCGGCGCGAAAGTCTCCGACAAAATCGAAGTCGTGCAGAACCTGATGAAGCTCGCCGACGCGATGCTGATCGGCGGCGCTATGGCCTACACCTTCCTGAAATCGCAGGGCAAGCCGGTAGGGAAGTCGCTCGTCGAAAACGACAAACTGGATCTCGCGCGCGACCTGCTGCAGCAAGCCAAAGCGTGCAACTTCCGGCTGCTGCTTCCCGTCGACCACGTGCTCGCCGAATCGCCTGATTCATCCGCGACCAAAACCACGAGCATCGACGACACACCTGACGGCTGGATGGGCCTCGACATCGGACCGAAAACCGTCGCCGAATTCGAGAAGGAAATTTCTCGCGGGCGGACCATCATCTGGAACGGGCCGCTCGGCATGTTCGAAAAGCCGGCGTTCGCCAGCGGCACGCTGGGCATCGCGAAAGCTGTCGCTGCCGCCACCGCCAAGGGTGCGACGACCATCATCGGCGGTGGCGATTCCGTCGCCGCGGTCGAGCGGGCCGGCGTCGCCTCGCAAATCTCGCATATCTCCACCGGCGGCGGCGCGTCCCTCGAATTCCTCGCCGGCGATAAATTGCCCGGCGTCGAAGCGCTAACGGACAAAGTTTAGTAGTCGCCCGGTGTCGGTGCCGCCGCCCTCACCGACAAACGTCGCACGCATTGCGTTTGTGCGGCCAAAGGCCGCTTTTCGCCCAGCGGCAAGGCCCTCGCCGACAGGAGCGAAACTGAGGTAAAGGTTTTTAGGGGGTCGGAGCTTCAGCTCCGACACACCGACCTGAAATTCCTCCAGGGGTTTTAACCCCTGAAGCGCGCCATTTGAGGCCGTGACCTCAGCGGCTTTCTCCGCGTTCTCTGCGGTTCGCTATGTGATCAGGATTCGACTTGTTGCGATGCGAACGTCGCAAACCTGTCCGGCGTGATACCCTGTGCCTCTTCAATGTGCCAGCCGCCGTGTTCTGACCAGCCGGTGTACCAATATCCAATACGAATTGTTGTACAGCAGATAAGCCATCAACGCCGCACGGCCATTTCGAAGCGAACTTCCACTGAACCAGACCAAGGAAGCATTCGGAGCAATTTCGGCTACCGTCCTTAACTGCGGCTGCTTGCCTTTGGCTTCCACGTGGATCATTTCCCGAATGGGTTTCTGTTCGCACGTCAAACCGGCGAATCTGCGTTCCCATATAATGCGGTGCGGAACGAAAGGAGGCACCGTCAACTTCGATTTCCAAACACCAGGCTGTCCAAGCGTCTTTCCAGAAAACCCAAGCCAGTTGTCGCCAAACCAGTTGTCAACTTTGATCAAAAATATTTCTGTCGGCCGCAGCTTTCGCGCAACCCAGTCTGTGCATATCTTCACGCGTTCGATGAATTCAACCGAGTCATCCTCTTGAGCAGTAAGGTCAAAGACTCTCATATGCATACTGGCTTTCACGCGCCGACATGTTCTCGAATGATGCCAAGAATGCGCCGCAGCGGTTCTGCTGCGCCCCACAGGAGCTGGTCGCCCACGGTGAACGCGCCAAGGAACAGCGGTCCCATCGCCAGCTTGTGAATGCGTCCAATTGGGACGTTCAGCGTGCCGGAAACCGCCGTTGGTGTCAGGCAATGTACCGTCGATTCTTTGTTGTTCGGGATCACGCGCACCCACTGATTTCCGCGCGCCAATATCTGCTCGATTTCCTCGACGGACACATCGCGCGTCAGCTTGATGCATAGCCCCTGGCTGTGGCATCGCATCGTGCCCACGCGCACGCAAATTCCATCCACGGGCACCGTGGGCGACAGCCCGAGAATCTTGTTCGTTTCCGCCGTCCCTTTCCATTCTTCGCGCGTTTGCCCGCCGGGCATTTCGCGGTCCACCCAGGGAATCAGGCTGCCCGCCAGCGGGACGCCGAATTCCTGCGTCGGCAGCGACGCATCGCGCTGTGCCGCAATCGTCATGCGGTCGATTTCCAGCGCGTTTTCTGATGCACTCTTGCGCACCGGATCGGTCAGCCGCGTCATCTGGTTCACCAACTCGATCATCTTTGCCGCGCCCGCGCCCGACGCCGCCTGATACGTCATCGTTGTCATCCACTCCGCGAGCCCTTGCTGGAACAGCGGCGCCACGGCCATCAGCATCAGGCTCACCGTGCAGTTGCCGCCCGCAAACGTGCGCCCCCCGCGGCCAATCGCCTCGTCGATCACGCGCCGGTTCACCGGATCCAGAACGATCGCGGCATCGTCGGCCATGCGCAGCGTCGACGCAGCGTCGATCCAGTAACCGCGCCAGCCGCTCGCTCGCAGCGGAGCATAAAGTTCGGTCGTGTACTCGCCGCCCTGGCAACTGATCAGCACGTCGCACGCGGCCAGCTCGCGCAGGTCCTTCGCGTCTTTCAGCGTCGCGCGGTCGCGCGCTTCAACCAAAGCCCCGCTGTCCGCTCCCGCCGCAGTTTTGCCACCTACTCCCGCCGGGGCGTGGCCGCCCGCTCCTGTCGAGGCTTCGCCAACCGCCCCGGTCGGAGCTTTGCCACCCGCTCCCATCGGAGCTTGGCGGCTCGTGGCCGTATCCAGGTTCTTCGCTTCTCGAGAGGTCAGGCCGTTGCTGGCTTCTGCCGGAGCTTCGCCGCCCGCACCCGTCGGAGCTTGCCCGCCAACGTTCGACGTCGAGAAAAACACCGGCTCCAGCCCCGCGAAGTCGTTCTCCTTGCGCATCCTCTCCATCAGGACGCTGCCCACCATCCCTCGCCACCCAATCATCCCTACGCGCAACATCGCTCCTCCAAATGGCGCTGTTTCGGGACCAACAGTTTACCCTCTGTTGTGCGAATCCTCGCACACTAAGAATGCATCGGACGCATCTCGCAGGTCCGCTCTCAGTCGAAGAATTCTTCGAGCTTTAGGTTCGGCCATCCGCCGCATTCCAGGTCGGCCCAGCGTGCCGGAAAAGCCGGGTCGCCCTGGTACACCATGAAATCCCAGGCATACCCGGTGAACCGGTAATTTGCGATCTCCCGTATCGGTCAACGACCAGTCAGCCATTGCTAAACTCCCCGCGAATTAGGGTTTTCCCTCCGAATTCGACAAGCGTGACCTGCGTATTGCGACCGAAGGGCAAATCGAGTGGCGCAAAGGTCATGGCGCGACCGCGAGTCTTAACGTCGAAATGCGAAATGATCGCGGGATGATAAACCCAAATCCGATAGGCAACCTTGAGCACGGCAGATTCTATTTCGTCTCCGTTCACTATCAGCTCTCCTGGAGCAAAGGAAATTGCGGCTTCAATTTGTTGAGGGTACTTGCCCTCTTGTAGTGTTTCCGATCGAAAGCCGAGCGTCTGGCGGTTTACAAACGCATCGCAAAACTCAAGAAGCTGCACCTTTAAATCGACGGACTGGCCGCGGAACGTCGCAGTGGTTGTGCCTAAATCGAGAGGTTTGTAATCTTGTGAAGTGGATCCCAGTCGTCTAAGCCTTGCGTCGAGGTGTGCAGGCTCAGTTGCGATCATGTGAAATCCGTTCAAAATTGGAGAGCTATCGAGCGGCAAATCCTTAGCCTGTAGCAAGGTCATTCGGCCGTCTTTAGCCGCCTGAGCTTCAGCATCCTGAGTAAAATCTTTTGCTATAAGAAATCCCTTGTTCGCATTGGTTGCTTTGATCTTCTCTGAAAAGTTCACGATCTCGTTCTTGCCGACAGGTTCTTTCCAGTTCTTACATTCGAAAACCGAAATGGCCTGGTACCCCGGTGCCGGATCGACCGTTACAAATATGTCGATCTCATGATGCACGCCGCCGGCGTTGATGATCTTCTTAGTCTCGATTACGAAGGTTTTCTCTTTGAGGGCGGGAGAGGTGCTGAGGATTAGTTGTTCGATTGATGCTACCGCGACTTCTAGTGTGTTGGTTCAGCCTGAAATGGAATGAGGGCGCTTTCCGTTAGTGAGTAATCCACCCCTTGGGGCAAGGTCATTGTAGCTCGACGACGTCCATCCGTCTCAAACTTCCGGTTTGCCCGTGATACG
>JBOGNK010000057.1:0-26052 GCA_050747085.1 Candidatus Acidiferrales bacterium | reverse complement strand
GTATGAAGGTGTCCTACCATCACGGATAAGTTTGTTTTGATGGCGTTCAGGACCGCCGTAAAAACTCAAACCGATGCCCCCTGGCGCTCGCTCGCGCAGGTACTCAATGAAAACAAAGTTAGGATCGAGGCCGACTCCTCGATTGCTCTTAAAAGCTCGCACACCAGATATTCTTAGTGCCTCATCCACGACTGCTTGGGCGAAATCGACGGAATACTGGGGTAGACCTCGGAAGTGGTCGCGAACGTTGAAGATCATCTGTTCTCCTCCCTTCTTGTCAGGTGGCGCGGGAGCCTCGCGGGTCGATGCGGATGTGGAAAGAAAGTGTTCGGTCAGAACACTGGCACAGAGAGCAGCTGCGCCAGACGGTTCTAAGATCGTCAACTAGGGCCCGCCATTGTTGCAACGGCCGGCGATCACAGCAGCTCGGTCCTGGAAGTTCGCCCCGACGAGTTTGTCCGGACAGCCTTTCAAAGCCACGCTGCGGTTCCAGTTGAAGTGCCCATAAAATCTTTCTCGGGCACCTAAGGAGCCTTCAATTTGCCTCGATTGGTCCCCGCCGTTTTCGTGAAGGTGATAGCCCTGTGCTAGAGTCCACGGTTATGGACTCCGCGGCCATATCGACGGAATACTTGACGCGCACGTTCGGGAAACTCGTTGCCGTGCAGGACGTGAACTTGCGCGTTGCGGCGGGCCAATTCTTCGGCTTCCTGGGCCCCAACGGCGCGGGCAAGTCGACCACTATCAAGATGCTGACGGGGCTTCTTGCGCCTACCACCGGAACCATCGAAATTCTCGGCCTCGATCTCACGGCAAATCCCGTGGAAGTGAAGCGCCAGATCGGCGTGGTCCCTGAAGGCATGGCGCTGTTTGGACGCTTGACCGGCGCCGAATATCTGAATTTTGTCGGCCGCATGTACGGCCTGGACCGCGAAACGGCGGCGAAACGAACGGCGGAGCTGCTCGACTTCATGCAGCTCTCCGGCCAGCCGAAGAGTCTGATTACCGACTACTCGCACGGCATGCAGAAGAAGCTCGCGCTCGCGGCGGCGGTGATTCACGGCCCTAAGATTCTTTTTCTCGACGAGCCGTTCGAAGGAGTCGATGCGATCGCCTCCGGCACGTTGAAAGCCATGCTGCAGCGGATGATCTCGCACGGCGCGACGATCTTCCTCACGTCGCATGTTCTGGAGATCGTCGAGCGCCTTTGCAGCCACGTGGCCATCATCCATCAGGGGCGCCTGGTCGCCCATGGCTCGCTCGAAGAGCTTCGCGCCGGAGTGGAGGCGCAAGCCCCCGAATCCTCTGCAGCGGGAGAGCCGGCCGGTATCCCCGCGCGCACTGGCGAAAAACTTACGCTGGAAGAGATTTTCATGCGTATCGTCGGAGGAGCGCGGCTGGCCGATCAGGAACTCTCGTGGCTGGGATGACCGACGAACATTCAAACGGGGCATCTGCCCTCGCATCTGAACAATTCGCCGCGATTGCTCGCCTTCGGTGGCAGATTTTCGTCAACTCCCTGCGCACCATTCGTGGCCGGCTGGAAGCAGTCTCGCGCGGTCTTGTCGGAGTCTGGTTCGGCATTGGCGGCCTTGGCGGCGCGACCGCCATCGGCTTCGCATCGGGATTTTTCATTCGGCACGGCCACATCGAGTGGATTGCGTTTCTGTTGTGGCCTGTTTTTCTCTTTTGGCAACTGTTTCCAATCATCGCCACGGCATTGACGGAAACATTCGACTCCTCGAACCTTCTGCGCTTCCCGTTAAGCTATCGGTCGTTTTTTATCGTGCGGCTCGTGTACGGCTCACTCGATCCAGCCACCGCGATGGGCAGCCTGTGGCTGCTTGGACTCTTCATTGGGATCACAGTGGCCAAGCCACCGCTGTTCCTCGCGGCCGCCGTCGTTCTCGTCCTTTTTGGCGCAGTGAACGTTCTGCTCGCGCGCACGATATTCGCCTGGCTCGAACGCTGGCTCGCGCAACGCCGCACCCGCGAAATCATGGGCCTGGTGTTTTTCCTGATCATTGTTGGCGTACAGTTCATCGGCCCGCTAACCGCCCGCTTCGAGCACCACTCGCATGTGCAGGCGACGCAATATGGCGAAGCGTTGCTGCCCGTCGAGCGCGTTCTTCCTCCCGGCCTCGCTGCTGCTTCGATCGCGCAATTCTCACGCGGAAATCTCTCTTACGGGTTTGCCGCTTTTCTGCTGCTTGGCGTTTATGTCGCATCCCTTTTCTGGCTTTTCCACATCCGTATTTTGGCGCAGTTTCGCGGCGAGAACCTGAACGAATCCGCGGCAGCCAGACCAGCCTCACGCGCCCACAAACTTCCGGTGCGAGCCGGATGGGAAATCCCGTTCGTTTCAGGACCCACTGCCGCGATTTTTCAGAAAGAACTGACGTATCTCGCTCGCAGCGGACCCATGCTGTTCACGCTGCTCATGCCGATCGTCATTCTGTTGATCTTCCGCGTGACGCCGGGGAGAAATGGCGTGAATAGTTTCATGAACGTCGCTCCCGACTTCGCGTTCCCCGTCGGGGCGGCCTACGCGTTGCTGATGCTGACGAACCTGATCTACAACAACTTTGGCGCCGACGCGAGCGGCGTCCAGTTCTGGTTCGTGTCGCCCGCGCGTCTTCGGGACGTGGTTCGCGCGAAAAATCTGGTTCACGTGACCGTTCTGGCGGCCGAAATGGTTCTGGTCTGGATCGCGGTTGACCTGATGTTCCGAACACCCTCGTTCCTTTACACGATTGCCACCATCGCCGCCGTTCTCTTCGCCGCTCCTATCAATTTCGGCGTTGGCAATCTGCTCTCGATCTATTCGCCGAAGAAGCTCGATTTCGGCACGTTCGGCCGCCAGCGCGCCGCCAGCACAACCGCATTCAGCGCGCTTTTCATTCAAGCAGCCATGTTCGGCGTGATTGCGCTCGCGTTCGTCGTCGGTGTCCATCTTCACAACCTGTGGATCACGACCGCCGTCCTGCTGGTGCTCGCTGGTTTTGGATTCGTTGGTTACGCTGCCGCGCTTCGTCACATCGACACTCTCGCGCTTACGCGCCGCGAATCGCTTATCTCGGAGCTATCGAAGACCTAAAAAACAGTGACGAGTGACTATGACGCGTGACTAGTGACGCGTGACGAGGAACGGCACCTGCGAATCACCCATTCCGAGGTCGCCCAAATTCAGGCGTGAGGCAGTGGCTTAAGACAGTGGCGCGTGACGAGTGACCAGTGACGAGTGACAACGGCACCGCGAATTCATCAGCTCCAAACGAGGCGTGAGGCGGCGACGAGTGACAAGTGGCCGAACCCGAATGGCCCATTTCAAAACCTCTTAGCGGCTCCGACCTGTACAACTTTTTGCACATTCCTCAAAACCGGGCTTTACAGCACTTCGGGCCCATGCTAGTTTGTCTTCCCGTACCGCCGATCCGTCAGCGCCAGGCGGCAGGGCCATTGACGACACATAATTGTCAGCGCGCTCGAAGCGCGACCCCGCCAGAGTTTTTGTCTCACGAGAATACCAAGAATCCCTTTCCCCAAACGAGGCTACGACGCGTTCCCAAAGCGCGTTGGCGCAACGATTTACGCGTGCCAAACTAAAGATGCGAGGATCTGGTGCTCAAACTGCGTAAAGTCGAGTTACTCGGCTTCAAGTCATTCTGCGAGAAGACGACGATCACGTTCAGCGGCAACGGAATTACGTGCATTGTCGGGCCGAATGGCTGCGGTAAGTCGAACGTTGTGGATGCTATTTCCTGGGTGTTAGGCGAGCAAAGCCACAAGATGCTCCGGGCCGAGCGAATGTCCGACTGCATTTTCAACGGCACCGCCAAGCGTCCGCCGCTCGGGCTGGCTGAAGTTACCCTGACGCTGATCGATGCTGATCTCGCCGAAGCCGCGGCGAAGGTGCTCGAAGGCCCGCAGCCCGTCGCCAGTCCCGAGCGCGAAGCATCCGGCGAAAGTTGCAGCACCGATGTCGAAGGCGAAAGCGCCGAAAGTGACGTTGCCGAAAGTGACGGGGGGACTGCCGAAACAACCGCAGAGCCCGAATCCGAAGCTTCTGTCGCCGATTTTGCCGGCAAGCGCAAAGCAGGCAAGAAACGGGCCGATAAGCCCGCAATCCATCTGAAACCTGGCGAAGTGGTTGTTGCGCGGCGGCTCTATCGTTCCGGCCAGAGCGAGTACCTGATCAATGGCCGAGTCGCCCGGCTGCGCGACGTGCAGGAAATTTTCATGGGTATCGGGCTTGGTCCGGATAGTTACGCGATCATCGAGCAGGGCCGTATCGGGCTAATCCTGAATTCGCGGCCGATGGATCGCCGCGCCATCATCGAAGAAGCCGCCGGCATCACGATGTACAAGACGAAACGGCGCCTGGCCGAAGCGAAGCTTGAGGCCGCGAAGATCAATCTTTCGCGCGTCAACGATATCTTCGTGGAAGTGGAAAAGCAGCTCGGCTCGCTGAAGCGGCAGGCATCGAAAGCGCGCCGCTATGCAGAAATTCGCGAGCAAATGCGCGGGCTGCTGAAATCGATCCTGGCCAGCCGCGCCGAGCATCTGGATATCGACGCTGCGCGCCTGGAAAATCTGCTGCGCGATATGGAGCAGGCGGAGGAACGTGAATCGCGATCGGTGCACGAAATGGAAAGCGAGCAGGAGCGGCTCACCGCGCGCGTGTATCAGCTTGATTCTGAGCTGCGCCAGACTCACAGCTTGCTGGGCCAGACAGCACTCGATCTGGATCGCGCGGAAAACCGAATCACCTTCAATCGCGAACAGGCCGCACAATTCGAATCGAGCGCTACACGGCTCTCGTTTGAAATCGAGCAAGCCCAGCAGCAGGCGACGCAGCTTGGATCGCGTTTCAGCGCGCAGACGGAAATCCTGACGACGCTTCGCACACAGGTATCCAATCTTGAATCTGCCGTGCGCGACGCGGTGCAGAACGCAGCCTCCGCCAATTCGGAGCAGGCGCAGCTCGAGCAGCGAATCGCCGAACTGCGGCAACTCGCGGGCCGCATGGCTGAAGAATCGGCGCGCGAAGAAGCCGAAGCGCAGCAGGCGGATGAAATCGCCGCCGGACACATTGCCTCCGAACAGCAACGGGCGTCAGCTATGGCCTCCGTCGAAGGAAACGTGGCGGCCTTGTCGCAGCAGGTCGACTCGACTGAAGCTGTATTCCGTGCCGCAGAGGCGCGCTCGCAACAATCCGAGGAGGGGGTTACCCAGGCGCAAGCACGGCTCGCCGAGCTTCGCCGCGGATTTCAGCAGAGCTCTCAGCAACTCGAAGCGACTCGCCAACTGCTTTCCGCCGAGCGGGCGCGACACAGCTCGATCGAAAAGATCCTGTGCGAACGCGCATACACGGCGGATGCCGTTCAAAAGCTCTTCAATGCGAACAGCCAGTCCGAATCGGGCGGTTTCCGCGCCGTTGGCCTGCTGGCCGACTACGCGGAAGTTCAGGAAGAATACGAAGCCCCAGTCGAGCAATTTCTGCGCGACGAACTGGAATACGTTGTCGTCGAGTCGTTCGACCACGCTCGCGCCGGCGTTGGCCTGCTGCGCGATGAAATGGGCGGCCGCGCAACATTTTTCGTCGACTCGCTGAAGAATCTGAATCTCGAGATTCCGCAAAATGAGGAAAATCCGCTGCCCGCGGGCGTTCTCGCGCGTCTCGACCGCCTGATCGAGTTTCGCGATCCGCTGGGCCCGGCGGCAAAGTTGTTTTTGCCGAAATTGCGCGCCGCTTATCTGGTGGAAAACGGGTTGGTGGCGGAGCAGGCGTCGCGCGAAAATCCGCACACGTACTATCTGACGCCTGACGGCACCTGCTATCACGGCCGCATGGTAAGCGGAGGACGGCGCAGCGAGGCCGGCCCGCTGGTCCTGAAGCGAGAACTGCGCCAGCACGAAGCCGAAACCGCGCGGCTCGAGCGCGAGGTAGAGGAACAGCAATCGGAACTTGCGCGACTGGAAGCGGCAATCGCCGAGGCCGAAGAGAATCTCACCACAGCTACGGCGCAGCGGCTCGAAGCCGGAAAGGCGCTGGTTGCCGCGACTCACCAGATGGAACAGGCGCGGATCGAGTTCGGCCGTGTTTCATCGGCCCTTGCCGCCGAGCGGGATGAAATCGCAAAAATTCATGCAGCCGCGGAAGCAGCTCGGGAACGCGCCGAGCAGGCTCGCAAAGATCACCAGCAAGCGATCGAATCACGAGCCGCCGCTGAGACACAGTCGAATGAAGCCGCCGCCAAATTGACCAGCTTGCGCGACGGGCTCCAGGCCATGCAGGAACGCATCGCTTCCGGCCGCGAAGAACTTGCCACGATTTCCGAGCGCCTGACCAGCGCCGAGGCGGACGAGCAACGCATCCGATCGGAAATCGCGCAGGCGAACGAGCGCGCCGAGTTGCTGAATCAGCAGCGGCTGGCGCTCGAAACGCAGAAGGCGGAGATGGAAGCCTCGTGCGAACAGCTCGCGCAGCAAGTGGAATCGCTGCGGGCCGAAAAGGCCCGGCTCGACGAACGCAAGGCCGCGCTCGAAGGCGAGTGGGAAGCCGCGCGAACGCGCTCGGGCCAGCTCGAAGAGTTTTTGCGCGGGAAGCGCCAGTCGCTCGAGGAAATTCGAGCGGAGCGAAGCCAGCGCCAAATCGAAAAGGCGCGCAACGACGCAGATCGCGATTACCTGCGGCAGACGTGCGTCGCGGAACTGAACGCGCAGCCGGAAGAGCTGATGGCCCAGGCGCCGCAACTCCTCGTCGGCGAGGAACTGGTGGCCGCGGAAACGAACTACAACGAAATGAAGGCGCGCGTTGAAGCCATGGGGCCCGTCAACATGATGGCCTTCGAGGAATACCAGGAATGCGAGCAGCGCGAAGCGTTCCTGCGCCGCGAACGCGACGACCTGGTTCAGTCGATCCAAAACACGCAGCTCACGATCAACGAGCTCGATCAGGTGTCGCGACAGAAATTCGAAGAAGCCTTCACCGCGATCAATTCGCACTTTGCCGTCGCGTTCCAGTCGCTATTCGGCGGAGGTCACGGCGAGATGCGGCTGACGGAACCCGACAGTTCGGGCGACTGCGGAATCGACATCGCGGCGCAGCCGCCGGGGAAACGCCTGCAAAACATCCTGCTGCTGTCCGGTGGAGAGAAGGCTCTTACCGCGCTCGCATTGCTGATCGCCGTATTCAAATATCAGCCGAGCCCATTCTGCATTCTTGACGAAGTCGACGCCCCGCTCGATGAGGCAAACGTCGGCCGCTTCAATAAAATGCTGGAGGAAATGGGCGGCCAGACGCAATTCATCGTGGTGACGCACAATCGGCGCACGATGGAGATGGGATCGGTGCTGTACGGCGTGACGATGCAAGAGCCGGGCGTGTCGAAGCTCGTCTCCGTCAAGTGGGAAGAAGCCGCCGCCGCGCAGCAGAAAACGGCCAGCGCCGCCTGATTCGCGACTGTTCGTGAGCGCCGGGCGTCTCGCAGCGTTCCAATCATCTCGCTAGAAAACGTGCACGTCTTGCAGTTCGCCCTTGCGCGGGCCGCGCCGCAGAATCTCGTAATACAAGAATTCCACCGCGATGCCGGTCTTGCCTTCGGCATTGCTGCGGTCCGTGCGCACCACGCGCCCGTGGCACACCCAGTCCCGCTCGGGAGCTTCAGCAACTTCCTTCGGCATTTTCAAGAAAACTTCCACGCGCTCGCCGACAAGGAATGGAAAATCGGTCGAGAAGTAGACTCCGCGCGACGACACGTTTGAGCACGTGACAATCGCCATGGCCGGGGAAACCCCGTCCTCAACACGAATTTTCAGGGGAATCGGGAGCTCGAAGCGCCTCGATTGACGTCCGGTGTTCATACCCCTCCTCCTAATGCCCGAAGGAAGGGTGACTGGGGATGCCAGTGGTCGGGTTCCACGCTTATAGCACGGCAGTCGGTTAGCGGCTAGCGGCGCCAGTTAAACTGTCGCCAGCACGTGTTCAAAAAATCATGCGCCGAAACGGAACACCGCACACTCGGCGCCTGATGCCGACAGATAAGCCGATCTCTGATGTGACCCGCTACTTCAGATTTTCCTGATACCAGGTGAGAATTCGGTTCAAAACATCAAGATTGTGCTTTTCCTCGCGCGGCCCGTGCGGCTCGCGGGGATACTCGACGAACTCCGCTTTCACTCCGTAGTGCTTCAGCCCACGATACAACTCCTGGCTTTGGCCGATCGGGTCCGTCGTATCTGCCTGGCCCTGCAAGATCAGCGTAGGCGTCTTCGCCTTGCTCATGTACATGAACGGCGAATGGTTCAGGAAGCCTTCCGGCTTCTCGTAGGGCCAGCCCCAGAACCAATGGTCGTAACCCGGCCCGCGCTCTGTTCCAAATTCGCTAACGAGATCGGCCATGCCCGCTCCCGAAACCGCCGCCTTAAATCGCGTGGTTTGCGTGATAGCCCATTCGGACATGTATCCGCCGTACGACCAACCCCCGATGCCGAGCCGATCGGGATCGGCAACGCCGCGAGCGATCAACGCGTCCACTCCCGCCATCACGTCCTTGAAATCGGCGCCGCCCCAATCCGCGCGATTCATCTCGACGAATTTTTCTCCGTAGCCGGTAGATCCACGAATGTTCGGATAAAAAATCGCGTAGCCCTTCGCGACGAGAAGCTGTCCCCACGTCTGCACGGCATCCGACCAGCGGCCCGTGGGCCCGCCATGTACCAGCGTGATCAGCGCGAGCTTCGAGTGGCCGTCGTAATTCGTGGGCAGCAGCAATGCGCCTTCAATCTGCAGCCCGTCGAAGCTCTTGTAATGAAAGAACTCAGGCTTCACCAGCGCGATCGCGTCCCAATCTTTATTGAAATTTGATACTTGTACTGGCTGCGCACCGGCATCGGCGAGCCAAATTTCTTCCGGCTGCGTCGCGGTTCCGCCTGCGAACGCAAAGACGGAACTATCCTTTGGCGAATAGTCGAAAGAGCCGGGATTCACGGGCGGCGCTGGAAGCTCTTCCGCCTTGCCGTCGGATGTAACCCGCTGCAGTTTTGACCGGAATCCGTCTTCGGTTCCGGCGACGATCGTTCCATCAGGCCGCCAGACGTAACCACCGGAAATCGCGCGGTCGATGCTCTTCGCGGTCAGATTCTTCGGTGTGCCGCCATCGACGGGGAGAATGTACAAATCGTGCGGCTCCGGTCCGTCGACGCGGCAGCCAACGAAGGAAATCCATTTGCCGTCCTTCGAAAGTTTGAGCTCGCCAAACGGCCCACGGGGAGCGAAAAGCTCCGCCATCTTGCCGTCAGCCACAGAAACCGAGTAAATCTTATTTATGTCCAAATCCGATTCCGGATGGTCCGTCGCGGACACGATCAGTCGATCGCCGGAAGGAACCCACGCGAGCTCGTTCACCTGCCACGGCGCCGCAACGATCTGCCGCGCCTTCTGCGAATCAACTTCGAGCAGCCACAAGCCCGCGGGTTTATCATCCTTATCAACGACGTATGCGTCGTCTTTGTTCTGCTCCTTCTTTTCTTCATCGGCCGTCTTCGCTAGCGGCGCGATAAAGGCAATCTGCTTCCCATCGGGCGACCAGTTAAACGACTGGACGCTGCGTTTCCCTTCCGTCACAGCGTGCCCTTCGCCGCCATCCATCGACATCAAATAAATCTGCGTATCCGTTCCGCGATTCGAGAGAAACGCGAGCGTTTTCCCATCGGGCGACCATCGCGGCGAAAACTCGGACTTCTCGGAATAGGTAAGCTGCCGCACTTTGTGCGTGGCCACGTCCAGCATCCAAATGTGCCGCTTTCGGCCCGTCCCCTTGATTGGGCCGGTCACGACGAACGCAACGCGAGTCCCGTCAGGCGAAAATTGCAGGTCCGATTCGGATTGGAGCGTGATCGCTATTTCGGGCGTGAGAGCCTTCTTCGCCGCTTGATTCTGCTCCTGCATGGCGGCCGCTGGTTGCGCATCGTCCGATCGTGCGGCTTGAGCGGACGGAGTTGCCGCGCTCGTTCCGACGATCAATGAGGCTGCAGCAATCACCCAAATTGCCGCTTGGCTCCGGAACCATCCTTCTCTGACCATGATCCGCAGTCCTCCCTTAGAGTGCTTCGCGCGCAGACCTGAAGTGCGCCGTGGCGCGCAGGCCTTAAAGTGCGCGCCAACTCTACCGGGCCACGCGTTTTGCGTCAATGAAAGCGAGACATGGGAACGCTTCGATGCCGGGGTCCGACCTGGTCTCCCGTGAGCCGAAATGCTCCATTCGGCTTTGCGACCGCGCGACTCTTCCCTTAAACTGATGCTTCCTCATGGCCGACGTCTTCCACCGCACGTTCTTCATTCACGGACCAGCCGGACGGATCGAGGCGATGCTTTGGACGGCTCGCAATCCGAATCCAGCGCTCGTCGCGGTGGTTTGCCATCCCCATCCGCTTTTTGGCGGGACGATGCACAACAAGGTGGTCTATCAGGCCGCAAAGGCATTGCACGAAAGCGGCGTGCCCGTCCTTCGATTCAACTTTCGTGGCGCGGGGCTTAGCGAGGGCGAACACGACAAAGGACGGGGTGAACAACACGATGTGCGCGCCGGAGTCAATTACCTGGCTGACGAGTTTCCCGGCAAACCGATCCTCCTCGCGGGATTCAGTTTCGGCGCTTGGGTTGGATTACGCGTCGGCTGCGAAGATTCGCGCGTTGTGAAACTGATCGGCCTCGGCATCCCCGTCGACAATTCGGATTTGAATTATCTGCGCGAATGCAAGAAGCCAAAGCTGCTCATTCAAGGCGGGGACGACGAGTTTGGCTCGCGGACACATGTCGAAACGCTGTTCGCGGAGATTCCCGAACCGAAGCGGCTGGTCGTTGTCGATGGCGCCGACCATTTCTTCGCGGGTAAGCTCGACCAAGTGGGACAAGCAATCACTTCGTGGCTGGCAGACCAATCCTTGAAGGCTCATCCATAAAAGATGCAAAGCGTCGGTTTGACACGATTTCGGTGGCAGAATAGTATCGAGGTTTTCTGATTCGCGCGAGATCGGCCGTAACCCCATGAAGAACATAGGGATTGCCTATTTCGACTGCTTCTCCGGCATCAGCGGCGACATGGTTCTGGGCGCTCTGGTGGACGCGGGAGCAAGCCTGTCTGCGATCGAAGCAGAGCTTCGGAAGTTGAATCTTCCGGGCTGGTCGATTAGCGCGGAGAAGGTCCACCGAGGGGCCATCGTTGCAACACAGGTGAAAGTTCACGTGGGCGACGATCATGCGAGCGAGCATGGCTCTTCCCATGAGCACGACCACGGAGACGAAAAACGCCGGCGAGACGCCGGCGCTACAACAGCGGCGCGCGAGCAAACTCACTCGCACGAACACCATGCGCATCATCACCATCATCGCGGGCTCACCGAAATCGTCCGCATGATCGATAACGCAGGACTCGCGCCGCGAGCGGCAGAACGCGCGAAGCACATTTTTCAGCGCCTGGGCGAGGCGGAAGCCAAGGTGCACGGCATCGCCATCGAACAAGTCCATTTCCATGAAGTGGGCGCGGTCGACTCGATCATCGACATCGTCGGTGCGGCCATCGGCTTCGATCTGCTGGGCATCGGCGAGTTTTCATGTTCGGCGATGGACGTTGGCGGAGGCCAGGTCAACACCGACCATGGACTTCTGCCTGTTCCCGCGCCCGCGACAGTCGAGCTGCTGCGCGGAGTTCCAACGCATTCGAGCGGCATCAAGCGAGAATTGGTTACACCGACGGGCGCGGCCATTGCGACGACGCTCGCGAGCGAATTCGGCGCGATTCCAGCGATGCGGCTGCGCGCCGTCGGCTATGGTGCTGGGAGTGCTGACCTATCGGAAAAATCGAACGTGCTGCGACTTCTGGTGGGCGAGCGCATAGAAAGCGAAGCCGGCAGATGGGACGCGCCGGTGACCGTAATCGAAACGAACGTGGACGACATGAGCCCGCAGATTTACGGCTATTTCGCCGAAAAAGCCCTCGCGGCCGGCGCACTGGACGTTTTCTCCACTGCGGCGCATATGAAGAAAAACCGTCCGGGGCTGCTGGTGACAATTCTTAGCGAGCAGAAGAACGTTTCTGCCCTGATCGATCTGGTTTTTCGCGAAACGACGACGATTGGCGTGCGAACGTACGACGTGCGGCGCAAAACGCTCGACCGCGAACTGGTTCCCGTCGAGACGCGGTTCGGCACGGTGCGGATGAAAGTTTCGCGTATGAATGGCTCGCTCCTGACTGCGACGCCCGAATTTGACGACTGTCAGGTGATTGCCGCCGAACAAAGCGTGCCGCTGAAGGAAGTGATCGCCGCCGCATCATTCGAATTTCAGAAGCAGCGGCAAGGTAAGTGATTGGCCACAGAGGCACAGAGGACACAGAGGCCGAAAAGATTCAGAAATGACTTCTCTGTGCTCTCTGTGCCTCTGTGGCAAAACAGGTTTTAGAAATCTCGAACTAAATGGATAAACCGAAATATTATCTGACGACGCCGATTTACTACGCGAATTCGCGCCCGCACGTGGGGTCTGCGTATACGACCATCGTCTGTGATGTGATTACGCGCTACAAGCGCATGTGTGGCTACGATGTTGCGTATACCACAGGCACCGACGAGCACGGCGTGAATATCGAACGCGCGGCGGAAAAGGCCGGTATCACGCCGCAGGAACTCGTCGACCGCAACCAGAAGATTTTTATCGAGCTGTGGAAGCTGCTCGGCATCCAGTACACGGATTTCGTTCGCACCACTTCGCTGGAACACGCGCGCGCGGTGCAGACGCTAGTTCGCCGCACGCTGCGCCGCTCGCCGCACGCAATCTACAAAGCGAAATACGAAGGCCGCTACTGCATCTACGACAATTTGTATGTGAGCGACACGGCCGAACCGGCCGATTGCCCGATCTGCGGGCGTCCCGCGGAACTGATCTCCGAACAAAATTATTTCTTCCGGCTCTCCGCGTTTCAGAAGCCGCTGCTCGATCTGTACACGCAGAATCCGCAATTCGTCCAGCCGGATTTCCGTATGAACGAAGTGCGCAGCTTCGTTGAAGCTGGGCTGAAAGATGTTTCGATCAGCCGCAAGTCGATCAAATGGGGCATTCCGTGGCCAGACGATCCCGAGCACGTCTTCTACGTCTGGTACGACGCGCTCACCAGCTACATGACGGCGATCGGCTACGGCCAAGGCCCCGATGGCGACGCGAATCCAAAATTCCAGAAATTCTGGCCGGCAGAAGTCCACATGATCGGCAAGGAAATCATCCGCTTCCACGCGGTTTACTGGCCCGCGTTCCTGATGGCCGCCGAACTGCCGTTGCCGAAGCAGATTTTCGCGCACGGGTGGCTGCTCTTCGAGCAGGAGAAGATGAGCAAGTCCAAGGGGAACGTCGCGTATCCCGAGCCGATTGTGAATGGCTTCAACCAAATCGCGGGTGCAAACGTGGGCAACGACGCGCTGCGCTATTACCTACTGCGAGAAACTGTGTTCGGGCAGGATGGCAACTTCTCGCGCGAGGCGCTGATTACGCGATACAACGCGGACCTGGCGAATGGGCTGGGCAATCTCGCCAGCCGAACTGCGTCGATGATCGATCGCTATTTGGGCGGCCAGATTCCGCCTGCGACAGAGAGCGCGGAATTTTCGGCGCAGGTAGCCAGCGCGATTGGTAACGCCAGAATCAAGCTCGATAATTTCGATTTCAGCGGGGCTACAGAGGAAATCTGGAACCTGATTTCGCGTGTCGACAAATTCATTTCGGACGCTAAGCCCTGGGAATTAGGTGGCCACGACGCAAAGAAAGAGCGGCTTGGCCAGATTTTGTACGATGCGGCGGAAACGACGCGCATCATCACGGTACTCGCACATGCCGTAATTCCCGAAGCGACGCAGAAAATCTGGGCGCAGCTCGGCCACCCGGGAAAACTCTCCGATGTGCGCATCGACCAGATCGAATGGGGCGGCCTGAAGCCTGGAACAAAGATTGGCAAGCCGGAAGCCGTGTTTCCGCGCGTCGACAAGAAAGAACTGTCGGAAAGGATCACAACGATGGAAGACGAGATTCGGAATCCTGGCGCTGCAGCGGCCAAAGCAGGCGCGAGTCACGAGTCACAAATCACGAGTCACGGTGTTCCGGCCGGAACAGGAAGCGGCGCCGTTACGGGAGCTGCACCTGACGCAGGCACGGCGAAAATCACGATTGAAGATTTTGCGAAGGTCGAGCTGCGCGTCGGCGTGATCAAATCCGCCGAGCGCATCCAGGGCGCGGACAAGCTGCTGAAGATTCTGGTCGATCTGGGCGACGAAGTACGCCAGGTGCTCGCGGGCATCGCAATGTCCTACGCGCCGGAGGACTTGCCCGGACGCAAGGTCGTGGTCGTAGCGAATCTTGCGCCGCGAAAAATGCGCGGCCTGGAATCGAACGGCATGCTGCTCGCTGCGTCCGCCGGTCCCGACGGCAAGCCCGTCCTCTGCACCTTCGCCGAGGAAATCGCGCCTGGCTCCAAAGTGAAGTGACGCGATCACGATCATGCCGCCGATTCCGCAATCCGCGGTTGATACCTATGCGCTGTCGGCGCGCTACTACGATGCCGCCTATGCTGCCGCTAACCTTGTAGATGCGTCGTTTTATCTCGCGCTGGCGCATGAGATCGGTGGACCGGTTCTCGAAATGGGTTGCGGGACGGGCCGTGTGCTCCTGCCGATTGCGCGTGCGGGCATCGAGATTCACGGCCTCGATCAATCGCCGGCGATGCTTGACGTTCTGGGCCAAAAACTTGCGCGCGAGCCCGAAGAAATTCGCCGCCGCGTCACACTTCATCCCGGCGACATGCGCACCGCTCGCCTCAACAAGCAATTTCCGCTTGTGATTATTCCCTTCCGTCCGTTGCAGCACATGCACACGATCGACGACCACATCGCGGCCCTGCGCACGGCGAGGTCTCATTTGAACGATCGAGGGCGATTCGTGCTCGACGTCTTTTACCCACGTTTCGACGCGCCCCGTTCGGCCATCGGCGAAGAACGTCTGGAAATGGAGTGGCCTGTCGACGGAAAGTCGGGCACGGTCATTCGCCGCTTTTACCGGAATGAATCGATCGACAAAACCCACCAGAACTTCAGCGGAACGTTTATCTATCGCACGTTCGAAGGAAACCGCCTGATTCGCGAAGAAACAGCGCCTCTGCACATGACGTGGTACACCTATCCGCAGCTTCGCGCATTGTTTCTGCTCGCCGATCTTGAAGTGGTGGAAGAATACGGGTCGTTTGCGAAGGCACCGCTGGACAATACGGCGACGGAAATGATTTTCGTGCTGGCCAACAAGAATAGCTGAGGGAAAGGGGCGAGAAAGCAGAGATAATCTCTTACCGCAGAGACGCGGAGAACGTGAGGAAATCCTTCCTCGCCAATTCGCTGAACAAAGATCGAAGCGCTGCGGAAGGCTGCAAAAACAAAAGCAGTTCCTAAGGGCGTAAATCTCGCCCAACGCATCGGCTAAATTCGCCGCTCGCAAACTATGGAGATAATCGACTCACACGCGCATTTGGAATTTCCGCAGTTCGATGAGGACCGCGCGGACATGCTTGCCCGCGCTCGCGCCGCGGGCATTACGACGCTGCTCGCGATCGGCAGCGGCACGGGTCCCCAGCGTCTGAACGCAGCGATTCCCTTTGCCGAAGAGCACGATTGGATTTACGCGACGGTCGGCATCCATCCGCACGAGGCGAAAGACGCGACCGAGGAGCATTTTGCGCACCTCGACGAACTCGCAAAGCACCCGAAAGTGATCGGCTGGGGCGAAATGGGCCTCGACTATCACTACGACCATTCTCCGCGCGACGTGCAGCAGCAGGTTTTTCGCCGCCAGCTCGAACAGGCGCGCGCGGCCAAGCTTCCGATCATCATTCATTGCCGCGACGCGTGGCCCGATTGCCTTGAAATGATGGAGCGGGACTGGCGCTCGACCGGCCTTGGCGGAATTTTTCATTGCTTCACCGGCACGCTCGAAGAAGCGCACCGCGGCCTGGACATGGGCTTCATGATCTCTTTCGCCGGGAACGTGACGTATCCCAAAATGCAGCACTTGCGCGACGTTGCGCGCGAACTTCCGCTCGACCGCATCCTCACCGAAACTGATTCACCGTTTCTTCCGCCGCAGGGACGCCGCGGAAAACGCAACGAACCGGCCTACGTCGTCGAGGTAGCGGAAGCGCTCGCTAGTGTGAGAGACTTGAGCCGCGACGCGACAGCGGCGATTACGGCGCAGAATTTTCGCCGTTTTTTCAGGCTGGATGTGCGGGATAGCTCTTCTAGCCGGGGCTGACCCGAAGAGAAACGCAGAGCCGCAAAGCTTCAGGAACGGGGCCTACAAGACGTCACCCCGGGTCACTCTGCAAAGGACCGAATGGCATTCGCGGTTCAGATCGCCAAGGGAATTTTCGACCTCGTGCGCGAGGACCTTGCGCTGGTGGAGCGCGAAATCGCCGCACAAAGCGGCGTCGCCATCGATCCCGTTGCCGAGATTTCGAACTATCTGCTCGAGGGCGGTGGCAAGCGGCTTCGTCCCGCACTGCTTCTGCTCTCTTCGGGCGCGGCGGGATATCGCGGTGAAAGCGCCATCCGGCTGGGCGCGGTTGTAGAGCTGATCCACAGCGCGACGCTGGTTCACGACGATGTGATCGACGGAGCCCACACGCGGCGCGGGCGTCCGAGCACGAACGCGCGCTGGGGCAATCACATGAGCGTGCTGGCGGGCGACTGGCTCTATATGCAGTCGTTCGAGATGGCGCTGCGCGAACGCAATTTCACCATCCTCGACATTCTGATCGATCTGACGCAAAACATGGTTGAGGGCGAGCTTCTCCAACTCGCGCGACTCGGCCAGATCGATCTCACCGAAGCGGAAGCGATGGATTTGTCGTACAGGAAAACCGCGTGTCTGTTCAGCGGTTGCGCGCGCCTGGGTGCTGTGCTGGGACGCCAGCCAAAAGAAATCGAAGAGGCCATGGCTGAGTATGGCCGCAACGCGGGCCTCGCGTTTCAACTCGTTGACGATCTCCTCGATTTCACCGCCTCGCACGAACAGCTTGGGAAACCAGTGCTCAGCGATTTGAAGGAAGGCAAAGTCACTCTACCGCTGATCTTGGCGCTCGAAAACGACGGAGCCGGTGGCCGGCAGTTCGTCGCCACGGTTCTCGAAGAGCGAGGGTTCCGCACCGTCCGCGCGGAAGACATCGCCGCTCTGGTTCGCACGACGGGCGCGCTCGATCGCGCCGCTGAATTGGCACGCGATTACGCCGAACGCGCAAAAGCCTCGCTCGAAGGTCTGCCCGACACGGAATATCGCCGCGCCTTGCTCGCCGTTCCAGACTTCATCCTCGAAAGACAAAACTGATTCGTCAGTAATCCAGATCGCGCCGCTGCATCTATAAGAACGGACTGCTTTTATTTTGCGGCCTCCGCTGGTGCTGCAATCAGTGGTCTGCGAACTGGCTATCTACGGTTTCCATGCTAGTCGCGCCCCAAACGCAAACCCAGACCATAGACAGCCCAATCAGGTGCCCGAAGTACGACGCTCGTTTGCGGCGGGTGCGTCCGCATGCTCCTCGTGGGCGACGGCTTTCGTCGCTTCGGCGATCAGATCGGCAGGCTGCCAGTCCGTGCCGTGATACCAGGCGACCACTTTGCCCTGCGGCGAAATCAGTGTCGTGCTAAGGGAATGAACGATCTGGCCGTTCGTGTCGCTCAAGTACAAACCGAAGAAGTGCGCGATCTTCGGCAGTTCCGCCTTAGGCGTCGCGGCAAAATCCCAGCGATCGAATGGCCGCTTCGTTCCGGTGACGTTGCGAAATGACGCCGCATAGTTGCGCAGCACTGCCGGCGTGTCGTGCTCCGGATCGAAACTCAAGCTGAGCAAGCGCACCTTCGACGCAAGGTCGGGCTGCTTGTTGATGGCCGCGTAGATCTCGGCAAAGTCGTGCGACACGAGCGGGCAATAGTTCGCGAACGGGCAGCGCGTGTAAATAAAAGTGATGTAGAGAAAATGGCCGCGAAACGAACTGAGACGCAGCCGGCGTCCGTTCTGATCGGTCACCGCGAAATCGGGCACCGTCTCTCCTGGTTTTGGCATGTGGAACTCAGACGCGGACGGCGAAGGAGGCGCTAACCCCGACTTCTTCACGATGACAACGTTTTCGAGATGCGGCACTTGATCGTTCAGAATAAGGTCCGCTGTGATTTCGTCGCCGACAGCGAGCTTCGCGAGCGTCTTCGCATCGGGGATCGGATAAGGCATCGTCATGGCGTCCATGTAGCCGGGGATGGCGTCGGTCGCAATGTCCGCAAAGCCCTCATCTGAATTCACAGAGACGACTTTGCCGCGCAGCTGATACCGCTCGACCGATTTCGCCGGTTTCGACGCGCATCCGGCGAAAGGCAGAACGAGGGCAATAGCAAACAGGGACAAGAACAATGGCATCGCCAAACGAAATTCAAACCGCTTTGGGCCGCTCGACATAAATCCTCGCAATCTAGTAGTGAAAATTATAGCGGAGCTGCACGTACATTTGTCGTGGGTCGTTCCAATGAAAGCCGCCGAACGTCAAGCTGTTGTCCAGCTCCACGCGGCGATTGCTTACGTTCAGCGCATTCACCGACGCGGAAAAGTTTTCAGTGAATGTCTTGCCGAGCGAGAGATCGAACGTCGTGTGGCCCGGCAGGTAGTCGCCCGGATACGGTTGTCCCGGATAGCCGTTCGTAAAACCAGAGCCGTAGTAAACGTTCGTCGAAGCGTAACTCTTCCACGGCAGCGACACTTCGCCTCCCACGTTCAGCGTGTTGCGTTGATCGTGATCGAGCGGCGCCAACTCCGGGAAAACCGTGAAATCAGTCAAGCCGCCGGTGATCGTGCCGCTGCCCTCGGCGATTTGGTTCGAGTAAGCGAGGTGGACGGTGCCCACGCGCGCGATTCTCGGCGAGCGCAACGTCACTTCCCAGCCGCGAATCAGGGCGTGCGAAATCGTGACCGGGAAGAAGATGCTGGATGCGCCGATGTTGTTGTGATCCAGGAAATTTCTGACGTTCGTCTGAAAGTTGTCGGCGTCGAGCGCCCAGCCGTGAACGGGAATATTGACGCCAAACTGATGCTCCTCATCATACTCCCCGTGCAGCGGAGCGAAACCAAGTCCCTGCCCTTGTGCGAAATCGATGAGGGCGGGACCCGACACGCTTTCGAGCGGCGGTTCCTGATAGTAGTGACCATAGAATGCGCGGAACGTCCAGCGCAGGCGCGGCACTGTGAACGTGGCCCCAAATCGCGGGCTGATCGCCGTTTCCGTGAATCCGCCGGGGTAGTTGGCGGAAAAACGAGTGGGCCTGATCCCGGCGGAGAGCGTCACGGACTGAATCGGCTGAAACTTGTCATCGATGAAGAAGGTCTCGAGATCGGCCGACGGGCTCTCGATGTCCTCGATCGAAGGATTGCCGCTCCCGTCGTTGAAGATCGCGCCAAAGGTCTGATGATCGCGTTCGTAGAAGCTGAGGAAGCCCGCCTGCACGTAATTTTGCGCAAAATTGGCTTGCACGGTAGCCTGTGCTCCGGCGTACGTCGAGCCGCGATTTTCGGTGGTTGCCACGGGGGTATCGGTGGGAAGACCGCCGTAATCGGCGCTGTTGTAATGATAGAAGGGAGAGACGGTCGTCATGAGCTGCGAACTGAACGTGTGAACCCACGTCGCGATTAATCCGGCGTCGCCCTCGCTCTGATGATCGCGCAGCCCGATGCTGGGCCACTGCGGAGTGAACCCGTTCGCGGGAATCGACCCGTTCTCGATGTCGTTTGGATCGGGATCGTAGGGAATCTGGAAATAGTCGCGTCGCAGAGAGCTGACGACGCGCAACTGGTCCGAAGGGTCCGCATTGAAGAGCAGTGACGCGAAGCCGCCGAATCCATTCGACGAATCATGCACGGCGTCAGGAACTGGCGGCTCCAGGCCAAGATCGGTGCGGTTGCCGTTCAAGCTGCCGTAATAGGCGAAGCGGTACGTGTGGCTGCCAAAGCTGAGATGCGCGTCTCCTTGCCCGAAGTTCCCGCCGGTGAGCGTAAGCTGGGCCTGATTGTTCATGCCAAAACCATTGCGCGGAACCACGTTGAAAGCGCCATATGTGCGATCGCCGTACTCAGCGCCGTAGCTTCCGCGGCTCACCTCGAGATAATCGATGTCCTGCGGATCGAACTGTGGACCAACATTCACCGCAATCGCCGTGTTGATCATCGGCACGCCATCGAGCAACCATGTGGTTTGATGGCCGCCGCGGATGTGCAGCATGTCGTGCGTAATGTACGCGCCGGGAACGTAATCCGTGATCATCGCCAGGCTATTGGTCAGGTCTGCACCCGGCGTTCGGGCGATTTCCTGGCGGCTGACGAGGGTCGTCGGTGTCGCCGAATCGGTTGGTTGCTCTTCTGCGATTCCGGACACCGTGACGCTCGCCTTAGTTCCGGCAAGGCTCAACGGAAAATGCAGGATCGGTTCGCTGCCGGCTTCCACGATTACGCTCTGCGTCGCGGTGTCAAAACCCGGGCAAACGACGGTGACGGTGTATTGTCCGATCGGCACGGCGTTGATCAGGAACTCGCCGCTTGACCCCGTTACGTCACTCTTTGTCCACGAAGATGCCGCCGCCGTCAGCGTTACCGTAGCGCCGGGAACCGGCCGGTGCTGCGGATCGTGCACGATGCCGCGAACCTCGCCGAAGACTGTCGCGCGAACAAGCGTAGCGCCAAGAAATACGAAGACAACCAGCAGAACGAACTTTCGCAACAGCACGAACGCCTCCTCTGGTGTTCGAGCGCAGCAGGACAAATCGAGCCACGGCTTAAGCAAAGTGTTCGGTCATGTTCCGTAAGCCGGTCACGAGTCCAGCGGCGCGAATGGAAAGTCCGCTGACGCATCGCCTGTCCTTTCGGCACAGCGACCACGAACGGCCAGTCGGAACGGCCCAGCAATTTGAGTTTGAAGAGGACTTTAGCCGCGAGGAGGTTCGAACACGCCAGGTGAAAAGCCGGAACTGACAGACTGTGACACTTGATTACGGGCGCCGAGAGAAACCGAAGGCGGCGCTAAGACGGCCAACGGCGACATCAACGTGGGCGGAATCGGAGCCAGCATAAATTCGAGAGTCGTACGCGACATCATCCCGCAATCACACAAACGATGCGCCCTCTGCCGCTGGCAGTAATTCTTCCCCTGTGCCCGATTGCTTGCAGAATCTGTCCGCTGCCGCATGCAGCATGCGAGAGTGCATGTACACGCATCCATTTGGCTTGCCTGCACCAGCGGAACGAGAGGAAGTGCGGCGAGCGCCAGCAGGACCAGAATGGCTTGAGCGCGGCGCATCGATTCGACACCTCAGACTAACACACGACGCGTACTCGCGAGCATTTCGATTTGTCATTCATCGAGCCGCCTTAGCGGCAGCGCGCTCAAAAATATCCAGCATTTGCTGCTGCGATGGCGGGCGCAGCACGCTATTCGCCGCGAATTCCGCCGCTCCGGGATAGTTTGTGCCTCGAATCCGTTCGGCAGCTCGATCCAGATCGTACGCAGTTCGGCGAAGCTCAACGTCCGGTCCAAGCAACAACCAGTACGCGCCCGGTTCTCCAAACGGCATTCCCACACTGCCCGCGTTCACCACGCGCGTTCCGCCGACCGTGCGATCGAATTGCATGTGCGTGTGTCCGCACACAAATAGGCGTGCGGGGATATCGCCAAAGATAGGAGCAAGCTGCTCTTCAGGAGTGATCCGCGTGAAAATTTCATTCTCGTCACGCAGCGTTGCGTGGCAAAAAAGAACTTCGCCGGTAACGGCCAGGTCGACAGAAACAGTTTTCGGCCACTTCGACATCATCTGCCGATGTTGACCGGAAAGCTGCTGCGCGGTCCAGTGAATGATCGGACGATATTGCTGCGGCACGTGCGCTGGTTCCTTCCCGGCCATCGCTTCGAGCACAGCCACTTCGCCATTCCCCAAAATGAATTGTGCGGGAATTTCCAGGCGCGCCAGCAAATCCAGCGTTTCGCGCGGCATCGGGCCCGGAACAACATCGCCGCCTACGATTACCTGACCAACATGCAAGTCGCGGATTTCTGCGAGGACTGCTTCCAGAGCGGGAAGATTTCCATGAACGTCGTAAATCGCCGCGATTCGCATGAAATCATCGGAACGAGGAGCGTGCTTTTCTACACGTGCTTCGAACTCATTTGCCGGCCGGAGCCTCAGCCTAAAGGCGCGGGGCCGCTGAAAGTCATAGACGCGACCGCCTGTTTTCCCTCTACTCCATAAATCGCGATCCCGCTCATCAATTTTGGATAGAAGTCCGTCGATTTCTGCGGCAGCACTTCCCCGCTCAGCGCGATTTGCATCATCTGGTCGATGTTCACCGGATTCAGAATGCACGCGAGCTGAGCCTCTCCCTTATCAACGGCGGCAACCGCCGCATCCATTTCGCGTTCGTAACTGATGTTCGCTTCGGCGGCAACCGCTTCGGGCGTGATGCCCAATCCTTTTTCCAGGACCAGCCGATGAAGCAGCACAACGTCCAGCTTCCGCTGTGCTTCGGATACATCCGGAAGCAAGCCGTCCAGATCCGCATCGCGCTTGAGCAGGAACAGATAGAATGCGGCGCCTCCGGCATAAATCCCTATCGCGGGACGCGACTGCCCGCGGTCTTCCAGGTCTTTGCGGAACTGCGAAAGACTCTCAGCGCGGTCTTCCGCATTTGCGAACGGGTACGAGTACCAATCGAAGAAGCGTGCCAGTGCTTTGCGAAACTGCTCGAAATTGAAATCCGCCAGATTGCGAACCACGCGATGCGTGGGAAGGATGGTCAGGCCCTTCGAGTGCGCGTTGATGAACGTCATCATGGCAAATTCGTATGGAGCCGCTCGATCCGGCGTCGAGGCTTTCTCCCGGCATTCGTTCCGGTAATTCAGCGCGGTTTCGTAGCGATGGTGCCCATCCGCGATCACCAGCTTCTGGCTCGCCATGTGCTGCTGCACGTGCGCGATGAAGTCGCGATCGAACACCGGCCACAGCCGGTGCGTCACCGAATATTCGTCCACCATTTCAACGGGCGTGTTCGCGCGCGCCATCTGATCCAGCAGCGTCTCGATTCGCTTCGACGGGTCCTCGTACAACATGAATAGCTGACCTGTCTGCGCCCTCATGTGGCGAAGCAGTTCCAGCCGGTCTGTTTTCGGCGCGGAGAGCGTCCGCTCGTGCCGGAAAACAATCCTGTTTTCGTAATCTTCGAGTCGTCCCAGCGCGATAAAGCCAGTCCGTGTCCGCCGCGTGTTCGTTCCGGGGACCGCGTATTCCTGCGAATAGATGTAGATGCCGGGAGCCGCGTCTTGAACGAGGATGCGCTCCGCAATCCATTCCTCCACCTTCGCCGCCGCGCGCGTATACACATTATTCGCCGAGTCATCGCCTGGAAGCGTTCGACCCTTCTCAATCTGGATCAGGCTGCACGGACTCGCGGCGTAATAGCGGTCCTGCATCGCAGGAGTAATCTTGTCGTACGGCTGCGTCAGCACGTTTTTCAGCGCAACGCGTTCCGTGTTGTATCGGAATGCCTGGAAAGGTTGGATTTCAGCCATCTCGGCTCTGTTCGTGAAATAGCAAACGACTCAAACACACTATCTTATCAGGATTGAGGGCGTTGCCTCGCAAGCGGACACGCCACGGGATTAGCAGGCATTCGCTTTCCCTCCGAAGGAAGTGTCCGGTTAGCCGACTCCAAGGATGGATCAGACGCGGGACATACCCATGCAGAGATTAAATAGTGCTGGGTGCTCGAAGATGGTCGCATTGATTAGCGCCGAAATGGCGGCCTTGGCGTCGAGCGCCTCGTCGAATCTGCTCTCCGGTCCGCCTGTCCAGACCCGCTTCAGGTCCGCTTCAGCCTGTTTTTCGATATCCTTTGGATGCGCACGCGTTAGCTCATTTTTCAAATAGTCGATCATGGCCTGAAACTCGCCTCGATCAAGCCACATTCCATGACATTGTGGGCACCAGTCGATTAGCACCGATGACTTCCCGAAATGAACACAGACCAAGTTCGTTGTCTTGCATGCGACGCAACGGCGCTTCGTGGAGATTACACTGGTTTTCCCTACATTCTCGATTTCGGTCTTCAACCACCGGAGCGACCCATCATCGACTTTGTTCTTCAACCCCCGCAGCTGGTCCTTAATGAGCCACAGGCCTTTGCATTTGGGGCAGCCCTCAAAATGCATTGAGAAGACTGTGTAATCGTCCAGCGTCTCGCCGCAAGCAGGGCACACGTCTGTCGTGGCCTTCTGCATTGTGGCTCCTTTTATCGGAGGTACCTCAATCTTGAAGTCAGTTTCACTGCTCCTCGTCTTCACTCGCTTGAACCAATACGGAACATGGACATTATTTATAAAGTCAGAGAAGCCTTTGCCATGCACCGGCATGATCCTGGCTAGCTCTTGGTCAATCAGATTGAGCTCGCCGCCATCAAGCCAAAATCCACCGCAATTCCGGCAGTAGTGCAAGAAGACGTCGGATTCGAGAAACCGTACCTTGTCCAGCGTGGAATCATCGCAGCGCGGACACCTCATCATCTTCTGTTCGAGCTCCTTCTCCTTGTCCTGTTCGCAGAACTCGATGTCCCCATCAACTTTAAAAGCCATCTTGTCCAGCTCGCCAGCATCGAGCCACAGACTCCCGCACTTTTCACACATATCGTATGAGATCTGATCTTTATTTGTGATTACTTGATTAGTCGTCATTTCTGTGCCGCAATTGAGACATTTCATGGACCGGACCCTCAGGATAGCGGCCTACACACTGGCAAACCGCCAAGAAGTTATAAATTCCCCGCGAAAAAACCATACGCGTGCTGTGCTCTACCGTCAAGTTCACCGAGCAAAACCTGCAAAAGGACGGCGGGCGGGATAACAGGACGGTTATCCTCCGTTTTCTCACAGATTTGTCGCGCGCGTTCCATAGCCCCCGCCGACCTGACCATCCGCCCATGGTCACCTGCACTGTGGAACCTGGTTGACTTCCTTTCGCGCACCCTCTGTAATGAACGCTTATCGATACTCATGCAACACCCGGAACTTCTTTGACCTCGACGCCTGCGCAGGTGCGCAAGGCGCATGCCGGCGCGTCGAAACGCCACGCGCTTCTGGTCGCTTCCGGCATTTTCCTGAGCCGCATCGCCGGACTGATCCGCGAGCGCGTCTTCGCCCACTATTTCGGCAGTTCCGACGCGGCCGACGCGTTCAAGGCGGCGTTCCGAATCCCGAATTTCCTGCAAACGATGTTCGGCGAAGGCGTTCTCTCCGCGTCCTTCATTCCTGTTTATGCGGGCCTGCTGGCGCAAGGCGACGAAGAGGAAGCCGCTCGCACGGCGGGCGCGATAGCGGGCCTGCTCGGCCTCACCACTTCGGTGATTGTCGGAATCGGCGTGCTGGTGACGCCTTATCTGATCGACGCCATTGCACCCGGCTTTCACGGCGCCAAACGCCAGCTGACGATACAGATGGTGCAGATTCTTTTCCCTGGCGCGGGCCTGCTGGTGTTTTCCGCTTGGTGCCTTGGAATTCTCAACAGCCACAAGAAGTTTTTCCTCTCCTACACCGCGCCCGTGCTTTGGAACGCCGCCATGATCGGCACCATGCTCGGCTGGGGCGGACGCTACCGCGAATATCCGCTCGCGATCCTCCTGGCCTGGGGCTCCGTCGCCGGCAGCGGCCTGCAAGTCGCGATCCAATTGCCGACGGTGCTGAAGCTGCTGCGTCGATTACGCGTCACGCTGAATTATCAGACCGCTCACGTAAAAGAAGTCGTGCGCAATTTCGTGCCCGTATTTGTCGGACGCGGTGTCGTGCAAATCAGCGCGTATGTGGACGCGCTGCTGGAGAGCCTGCTTCACACGGGCGCCGTGGCCGGCCTCGCTTACGCGCAGATTCTTTAGATGCTGCCCGTCAGCCTCTGCGG
>JBOGNK010000056.1:0-5793 GCA_050747085.1 Candidatus Acidiferrales bacterium | reverse complement strand
CAGTGACATCGTTCAGGCACGTGTATCCAGCGACGTAAGAAAACGGGTCATCGCCTGGCCCCAAACTCCGGCAGCGGCGCCCTATAATGACGGCGAGTTCCCCTTCGTAGTCGACGTGCTCGGAAATGGGCGGCAAGATGATCGGTTCTTCCGGCGCGACAATCGCCGAAGGGGGCTTCAGAAAAATGAGCGGCTCTTTCGGCAGTTCGTTGCCCAGTTCCTTCGCGTGCTCGCGATAGTTGCGGCCCACGCAGAGAATTTTGCTTGGCTCAACGGGGGGTAGGAACTGAACTTCGGCAACCGGCCATTTCCTCCCCGTGAGCGGAAAACTGTCCGGCTTTCGAGTGCCTTCACCCGCGAGTGCGCCAAGAATTTCCGACAGGCTGACCGTCAACTCGGCAATTTCTTCATTTTCGACAATGCCCGTGCGAGGGCGTGGATGAATTTCGCGGTCGCCATGAGCCGCTAATCTCTGCACGGGGAATTCGAGCGGTTGGAAGCGGCAAAACTTCATTGTTGGTGAGTATCGACTTCCGGCGCGCGGCGACGCCTCTCGATCGGATTGCGCCTGGCTTCGAAAATCATGCCAGCCACCCAGGAGCCCGCTGCGACCACGCCGTAAATCGTAATTCCCTCCATCAGTGCCTGCAGCGGCGTGCGGAGAACTACAAACAAGTCGACGAAAACCATGCCCGCAATCTCGTATGCCACTACGAAAATCATCCACGCCGTCGTCCCTGAAGCGAACAGCCGCACGGGCCGATCGAGAAAGCGGAAAATCGGAATCAGCATGAACAAGATGAATAGGCTATACGACGCCGCGTTCCGTTCCAGCGCGTATTGTTCGAGAGCGGGGACTCTATTAGCGGCAACCAGCGACGCCAACATGACGATCACGAGAAGGCAGCCGGTGTAGAGACCCGTAAGCAGAACGGGATGGCCGGCAGAGGCCTTCACCTCCGGCTCGCTTGCGGGAACCTCGCGGAAGGAAGCTGAATTGTCCGTCATTGTTTGGGCTGGCTTTCTGCCGGAATCTCTCCAGAGATGGCCGCGCTTGCCTTGCTCTCGTTGCCAGAGCGGTCTACCGCGGTGACTCGGTAGAAATAACGACGTCCGACAACTGCGGACATATCACTGAATACAGGAGTTGGCAACAGTTGTGAATTCAAACGGGCTCCCAGTGTGCTTTCCTGTTCACTCCTGTAGACGTTATAACCAGCCACATCGGTTTCAGGATTCAGGTCCCAGGAAAGATCGATGTGCGCCGATGTCCCGTTTTGAGCTGGAAGTGGAACGATAACCGGGCCCGTCGGAACGGAAGGCGGATATACGTCGCGCATGGTGGTGGTAATCGCGTTCGAATCGGCCGATTCGACGGGCTCGCCGGAATATTCCACCACGCTGCGCACAAAATACGTATATCTTCCGCCGAGCGTCACCTGAGTGTCTTCATAGGCCGTCGATTGTGTTGTGGCGATCCTGATGGGCTGAGCAGCAGCTTCTTTCGATCCTGGAAGCGGGAACGCCTGCGGCATGGCCGCGGATTTTTCGTCCGCTGCGCCTGAAGAAAGATAGGAGCGATAGATGTCGTAGTGATCGATCGCAGGAGCGGGTCCGACCGGCGTTTGCTGCGGCGCGGTCCATGCCAGATCGATGGCGGCGAGAGCGAGCTGAGCTTTCAGATCCGAAATGACGTTGGGCGCCACATAAACGCGCAGGCTGACCGGATTCGACTCTTGCGAAGGTTTTGTCGGCGCTTCGGCTGTGCGCACCACGTAGGTGACAGACTCTCCCGCGTGCTGCTGAAGGATTTCCGGCGTCCACGGATCCGTGTAGTGAATTCCTCCATCGTACTGGTAATGGCTTACCAGCGCGGATGGGATCGTCATGGCAAGGGACAACTTGGCTGCAGGAGTCGAAGACACTGCAGGTGGCATCGTTTCTGCTCGTTCCTTGCCGGCAGCAGGCATGATTGGGGCAGCAGCGGTTTGCGGCGAAGCGGGCGAGAATCCACGGTAGATTTCGATCTCAGGCGTTCGCTTCAGCAGCCTTTGCTCGACCGTGTCGCGCGGAAGAGTGAACGTCAGAACGGCGCTGTTGCCGGATTGCGAGACTGAAAGGTCGACGATCGGGGCCGGGACGGGCGCTCTGCGGGCGATCGGCTCTCCGGGGGAAGCGCACCCGAACAAAACCGGCAGAATGAAAAATGGAAAAAGGAAAATTGAATTCGGGACTTTAATTCGGGCGAGACGCCGACGCGGCGCTCCGATTCCCGTTTTCACCGCGAACCGAGGAAAGCGACAAGAGGAAAGGGAGAAGAGCATCCAGAGCATCGGGGTAGGCGTCTACCCACTTTCAGTTTTCCATTTTCAATTTTCTACAGAATGTAGCGGCTCAGGTCCTGGTCCTTCACAATGTTCGCGAGTTGCTTCTGCACATAGGCCGCGTCAACTTTCACCGTTTTCTTCTTCATTTCCGGCGCTTCGAACGAAATTTCCTCGAGCACTTTCTCGAGAATCGTATGGAGGCGGCGAGCGCCGATGTTCTCCGTGTGTTCGTTGACGGTAGCGGCGAAGCGCGCAATGGTGGCGATCGCATCGTCCGTGAAAATGAGTTTCAACCCTTCGGTATCGAGCAGCGCGATGTACTGCTTGATCAGCGCGTTTTTCGGTTCGGTGAGAATCCGCGTGAAGTCCCCTTCGGAAAGAGACCCCAGCTCCACGCGAATCGGAAACCGGCCCTGCAACTCGGGAATCAGGTCCGAAGGCTTCGTTGTGTGAAACGCGCCGGCAGCGATAAACAGGATATGCTCGGTGCGCACCATGCCGTAGCGCGTGTTGACTGTGGTGCCCTCGACGATGGGGAGAATATCGCGCTGGACGCCTTCGCGCGAAACGTCGGGACCGTGGCCGCCTTCACGGCCGGCAATTTTGTCGACCTCATCGATGAAAAGAATGCCCATTTGCTCGGTGCGCTCGACGGCGATCCGCGTCACCTGGTCCATATCGATCAGCCGGCCTTCCTCTTCCTGGATCAGGTAGTCAAACGCTTCCGAAACGGTCATTTTCCGCTTCTTTTTCTGCTGGCCGAACATGCCAGAAAGCATGTCTCGGACGTTGATGTCCATTTCCTCGACACCCTGATTGGAAATGATCTCGAATGCGGGCATGGACCGCTCGCGGACTTCCACTTCGACAAAGCGCTGATCGAGTTTTCCTTCACCAAGCTGTCCGCGAAGCTTTTCTCTCGTGCGCTGGATTTGTTCGCGACGTTGCGCTTCGCTGGCAGGGTTCGCATCGGGAGGCGGCGGCGCGGATGGCGGCAGCAGCAGATCCAACAACCGCTCTTCGGCCGACTGCTCGGCGCGCTCAGCAACCTCGTCAAGTTTCTCTTCGCGCACCATGTCGATCGCGGTTTCGACCAGGTCGCGCACCATGGACTCCACGTCGCGTCCGACGTAGCCCACTTCGGTATATTTGGAGGCTTCGACTTTCACGAATGGGCAGCCGGCCAGTCGCGCGAGGCGACGCGCGATTTCCGTTTTGCCGACGCCGGTGGGGCCGATCATCAGAATGTTCTTCGGAAGAATGTCCTCGGCCATCTCAGGCTGAAGCTTCTGCCGGCGGACGCGGTTGCGCAGCGCGATCGCAACAGCTTTCTTCGCTGCTTGCTGGCCGACGATGTATTTGTCGAGCTCGACGACGATTTCGCGCGGCGTCAGCTCGTCGAACGACGGGAGGGTTTCCTGCTCCTGCGTCTGCGATTCCCCGGGCAAGTAGATCACCATCCCCTTTCTCCGATTCCCACTCACGATTCCTCAATACTCACAATTCTTCGATGCTGAAGTTAGCGTTTGTGTAGATGCAGATTTCGCTGGCGATGCGCATCGCTTCCGAGGCGATCTCTTTGGCATTCAGTTTGGTGTGCTTCGCCAGCGCGCGCGCGGCGGAAAGGGCGTACGGGCCGCCCGAACCGATCGCAATGATCCCATCGTCGGGCTCGATCACGTCGCCGTTCCCCGAAATCAGGAATGTGGATTTCGCGTCGGCGACGACGAGCAACGCCTCGAGATGGCGCAGCGAACGGTCGGTGCGCCATTCTTTTGCCAGTTCCACCGCGCCGCGCGACAGGTTGCCGTGGAATTCCTGCAGCTTGCCTTCGAATCGCACGAAGAGGGATAGCGCGTCGGCCGTGCTGCCCGCGAAGCCCGCCAAAATTTTGTCGTTGTAGAGGCGGCGGACCTTCTTCGCGTTGTGCTTGATCACGCCTTCACCCATCGTCACCTGGCCGTCGGCAGCGAGCACTACCTTGCTGTCTTTGCGCACGCACAAAACAGTCGTGCCATGCATCTGCTGAGAGTTTCTCTCCATTGCCATCGGAAGATTATACTCCGCAGCTTTTGAATCAGCTACCAAGGCTCCCTCGATATGAAAAGTGTTCGTGGTGGGGAGCCGCGTCCACCTGCACTGCATAAAATCGGCGCTGGGCAAGAAACGCGGTCGGATTCCGTCGAGCTGCCAGTTGATTCTGGCTCTACTCTAAACGTCTGTGATGCTGAGCACATTGCCGTCGGGATCGTTGAACCAGGCGACCCGCGAGGTTCTCCCCGGCAGCGTGAGAATTCCGAGGCTGTCCTGATGGAGAGCTGTATGGGTGTTGAACTTGATCCCTTTTTCGCGCAGAGCTTTCACCGCCGCGGAGACATCAGGCACGCGGAAGCCAAGGATTGTGTGCTCGTGTGGCATGACGTCCGCAACGAGTGAGACGCGCAGAGTTACTCCACCCGCATTGAAAACAGCAGCCAAATCGTCGTCGTAGGCCAAACGCAGCCCGAGCACGTCACGGTAGAACGCGGTCGATCTGGCCCGATCCCGCGTGCAAATAACGACCGCGGGCGTTGCCGATTCCAGAATACCCATTTGTATTTCCTCACGATGCTGCTTCCGGTCCGCACGTGCGTCAGAGTGCGCTTGAGTCCGCAAAATGCGCCAAAAACAGAAAAGGCTCCGATTGCTCGGAGCCTTTTCTTCGTTTTTAATCCTGGCGGCGACCTACGTTCCCGCGCCGTTACCAGCGCAGTATCATCGGCCCTGCGAGGCTTAACTTCCGTGTTCGGGATGGGAACGGGTGTGACCCTCGCGGTAAGACCACCAGAAACTTGAATGCGAAACTCGAAGGCCGAACGCGAGGCTCAAAGAACCGAGTCTCGAATCTCGAACGCCGAGTTTCGATGATCAACTGAAGGAAGCGGCTAAAACCGCAAAGTTTGCGTTGCAAGCAGCGTCATGCGAAAAGGAACTTTCCTGCGAGGAGCGCGGCGCTGAAGGGCAAATGCTGCAAACCCTTCATCACTGCGGTTCCTCAGGATGCCTATCCTGACCGGATAGGCACGCTAAGAAAGTTTTATGGTCAAGCCGAACGGCCGATTAGTACGGGTAAGCTACACGTATTGCTACGCTTCCACCTCCCGCATATCAAAGTCGTAGTCTTCGACTGGCCTTCTTAGGTGGCCGAAGCCACCTTGGGAAACCTTATCTTGAGGCGAGCTTCTCGCTTAGATGCTTTCAGCGATTATCTCTTCCCGACTTCGCTACCGAGCTATGCCACGGGCGTGACAACTCGATCACAAGAGGTCGGTCCATCCCGGTCCTCTCGTACTAGGGACAGCTCCTCTCAAGTTTCCTGCGCCCACACCAGATAGGGACCGAACTGTCTCGCGACGTTCTGAACCCAGCTCACGTACCGCTTTAATAGGCGAACAGCCTAACCCTTGGGACCTTCTACAGCCCCAGG
>JBOGNK010000055.1:0-20600 GCA_050747085.1 Candidatus Acidiferrales bacterium | reverse complement strand
CGCCCACCAGCACCCACTGGAGGCTGTCGAGCCGCGCGGGGAGCGTGGTAATCGACGCGCCCTGGCCGCTCGAGTCGCCTTGCCCGCCTTGATCTAGACGCGAGTTCGCGCTCGTGCCGCCCGGCTGGTCGCCACTTGCGCCGGAGTCGGACTGCGTTACAGTTCCCGTGCCCGAAATCGACAGACTTACGGGTGTGTTTGCCGCGACGGAGTCGCGAACGTATGCGTCGAATCCCTGGTTCTGCCCCGCAGGCGAAAATCCGTCACCTGTAACTTTCACCGTTGGCGGTGCGAAAATCGCAACGCGCTGCGCCGCATACGGCGAGGTGAGTTGCAAACTTGCGCGGTCGTTCGTGTACGGAAGCGTGTAGGAAATTCGCACGCCGCTCTCGCCGGGGCGAAACGGGAAATCGATCGCCTCGACATTTTTCCCTTTGTCGATGGTCGCTTGCCGCACAGGCATTTGCGACGAGTCTGACGCGGACACATCGCCCACCTGTGCGCCTTTGGGCACCGAAAACTCGAACGATCCATTCTCGCGGTAATAGGCCTGCGGCGGTTGCGTGTTGTTCTGGATGTCGTAAATTTCGCCCACGGTCAGCCCCGACGAGGTCGGCTGCAAAATGATCGCGCGGTCCGCGACGGAAAACGCGTTTGGCTTCTCCGTGTGCTCGTACACCTGAATGTCTGCCGTCGGTTTCCCCGGTGGCAGCGGCTGATAGTACATCACGCCTTTGTAGTTGGCGCGCAACAGCATCGGTGCTTGGCCCAGAGTGGGATCCGAAAGCGAATAGCGGCCTTGCGCGTCCGTTTTTGTGTTTGCAGCTTCTTGCATGACGCCTTGCAGGCGGATCAGCGTGATCTGGACGCCGGGCGCCGGCTGGTTCGAGGTTCCGTTGCGAACCGTTCCGGTAATCGTACCGGCGAAAGCCGGCAAGGTAAGGAGGCAGGAAAGCAGGGACGTAAGGACCAGCCGCCCAACTCGCTCCCGCCACGTTCCACGAATTGGCGGACCATCGGTCGCGGGGTAGGGACACGTCATGTCGCGCTTGGAGCGCGCCAAAAATCCGTGCCCGCATTGGCTGGTGCTCGCGCGAATCTCGAAATTCATCAATCCTGTTTCCTTTTCATCCTCGCCGGCCCTTTTCCGACGCCGCTTGGCGCGTCGCCGGAGTCGGCGTTCCGCCGGTTAGCCGGTCCATATCCGCCAGCACGCGAGCCGCCTCCACTTCCAGCGATTGCTTGATCTCTTCGTAATCCTTCTCTGAAAATTTACCGGCTCTGTACTCGAATCGCAAATCGCGCAGATTCTCGTAGATCGCATCGCGCCGCTCCATCAATTGATCGAGCTTCGTGCGGTGAGGCGCAGCGTCCGATTCCTCGAGGTTCACCCAGAAAATAAAAACGATCGCGACAGCCGCCAGCAGCGCGCATGCGACGCCAATATCGATACTGCTCACGATTCATCCTCTCGGATGTCGTGCTGCACCCGCGCAAGGATTTCGGGCGTAATCTGCGTCTCTGACGCCGCCATCGGCGGATGTTTCTGCCGCCATCGCCGCGCGATTTCCCAAACCAGCACCAGCGCAATCAGAGGAACGAGCACCGGCACGACCCACGCCGTCAGATCAAATCCTTTCTTCGGTGGATCGACCAGCACTGTCGGCCCATACTGCGCGACAAAGTCCTCCAGGATCTCGTCTTCTGCCTCGCCCTTTGCTACTTTCTCGTCCACCAGCTTGATCTCGCTCAGCGCCATATCGCAGGGCCCGGAAAACGTGCCGCCCGAGTGATAGCACGCGCCCGCCGGATCGTTGCAGCCGCCGCACATGCACTTCACCCTCAGACTGACTGCCTTCGCACGAGCCGCCTGCTCGGGCGTCAACTGCTGCGCCGATCCAGGTGCGCAGAGGAACGCCATCGCCGCCAATACAGCGCACACACCGAGCGCAGACCTTCTAATCATCGCTTGCCCCGCGCGCGCTCGCCGCCGCCACCTCGTGCGTTGCAGCTTCCACAATTGTCCCGTCCCACGCTTTCTCGCGCACAGGCGTCAAAACGGCCGACGCGCGCCGGCTGGGCAACAGCGCCAGCAGCGTCCCAATCACAACCACAATCCCGCCGAACCATATCCATTTCACCAGCGGATTCAGGTGCGCCTGTATGACGGGATTGCCGTCTTTCGGGCTCCGTCCTGCATAGACCACGTACAAATCCCATAGCGGCGTACTGCGATTCGCAACAATTGTTTCCGTTTCGCTGCTCGCCGGGAAGAAGCGCCGTTCGGGATACAGCATCATCTCGGATTTCCCGTTGCGCAGCACCTCGAGCGTCGCCCTCTGCGACTGATAATTGTCATTTGAGAGCTGGTCGAAGTTTTGGCAAAGGATGGTGTACGGCCCAATTCGAAGCGACTGGCCGATGTTCAGGTCGGCGCGAATATCCTTATTGAACGCCTGCCCCGCAATCCCAATGAACACCATCACCATGCCAAGGTGAACGACGTATCCGCCATAGCGTCGCGTGTTCCGCATCGTCAGCGAGCCGATTGCCGACAGCAGATTCGTGCTTTCGCGCGCCGCGATCACCCGCGCGCCCCGGAAAAATTCCAGCACGATCGTGAGCACCACAAACACGCCGAGCATCAGGCACATCAGCGCGTAGAAATTGCGGAACCCGAGCGCAAACACCACCGCGCCCGCCACCACTCCGATTCCCGCCGGCCAGGCGAAATTTCGTTTCAGCGCATCCGTCGACGTCTTGCGCCACGCCAGCAACGGCCCCACTCCCGTCAGGAACAACAAAAATAGCGCAATCGGCACATTCACCGAATTGAAAAATGCCGCCCCCACGCTAACCTTCGTGCCCTGCACCCACTCCGAAATCACCGGAAACAGCGTGCCCCACAACACCGCGAAACACGCCGCAAGCAAGACCAGGTTGTTGAACAGGAAGCTCGACTCGCGCGAAACCAAGGAATCCAGCTGATTATCGCTGCGCAGATAATCTTTGTTCTTCCAGTACGCCAGCAGGCAGACCGCCAGAATGATCGCCAGGAAAGTAACGAACCATCCGCCAATCGACGACTGCGCGAACGCATGCACCGAATTGACGAGCCCGGCCCGCGTCAGCAGCGTACCCAGGATGCACAGCATGAATGTGGTGAACACCAACCACACGTTCCAGATCTTCATCATGCCGCGCTTTTCCTGCATCATTACGGAGTGCAGAAAGGCCGTGCCCGTTATCCATGGCAGCAGCGACGCGTTTTCCACCGGATCCCATTCCCAATAGCCGCCCCACCCGAGCATGTTGTACGCCCAGTGCGCGCCCAGAATGATGCCGATGGTCTGGAACATCCACGCGATCATCGTCCACCTTCGCGTGATGTGGATCCATTTCTCACCAGGATAGCGTCCCAGCAGCGCCGCCAGCGCAAACGCGAATGGAATGGTGAATCCCGTATAACCCAGGTACAGCATCGGCGGATGGATCACCATCTCCGGATACTGCAGCAGCGGCGTCAGCCCGCGCCCATCCGACAGCGCAACGACGTTCATCGCTCCACTGGCGGCAGGCGCAGCTAGAACGTTGAACGCGTTTGCTACGAAATTATTCAGGGTGAGGAAGAAAATCTGCACGCCCGCGATAACCACCCCGACGTACGGCATCAGCTCCGGATGTTTCTTGCGATTCAGGAACAGCACGCAGAACGCGTACGCCGAGAGCAGCCACGACCACCACAGCAGCGATCCTTCTTGCCCCGCCCACAACGCCGCAAATTTGTAGAACGCCGGCAGCGCGCGATTGCTGTGCTCGGCGACGTACGCCAGCGAGTAATTATTCGTGAAGAAGAAAAACTCGAGGACGGCAACCGCGATCGTCACCAGGAAGAACACCGCCATTCCGGCGTTCAGCGCGCTCTTCTTCAACAACGCGCGTCGTGTGACGATTCCGGCGATTCCACCGAAGAAAGCGTACGCGGCAACGATTAGTGCGAGGAGTAACGCGAAAGAGCCCAGAATATCCAATGCTTGTCCTCTCAGATTCCCTTCGATTCCGGTGAGGCTTGTCCCGGCTGAACTTCAGTCGTTTTTGTGTTCGGCGCCACCGGACTCGCTTGATACTTCGATGCGCACTTCGCCTGCACCTGCTCGGCGCGGAACGTTCCGTCGGACATCACGTTTCCCTCGACAAGCGCCTGTGCGCCATCCTTGAACGTGTCGGGCAGCGGATCGGCGCCCACATAATTGACCGGCAAGCTCTTGCCTTCTTCCGTCAGCACGAAATCGATCTGCCCGGGAACATGCTTGATCGATCCGTTTGCGACCACGCCCGAAACGCGCATTCGCTGATGCATCGCTATCGGCGATAACGTGGCAAGCTCTTTGATCGTGTGATAGTACGTCTTGCTCTGCGTGTAGCCGACGTACGCAAGCCCGATCAGCGTCGCAATGATGATCAGCGAACCCACCGCAAATTTTTTCTGCGCCTTCATATTTTTCGTATCCCTGACTGGGTGCCTTCCGACGCCATCCTGACGCCTGCTTGTCTGGCGGGCATGTCATCCTGGACAGAGCGCTCGTAAACCGCGCAGCTAACCCTGCCTGCCACAGGCAGAAATCTCTCTGGAATCAACGCTGGCATGCTGGAAAACATGTGAATTTTAGCACACTGCCGCGCACTCACCTCTGTGACTTCCGTCACAACCGGCGCCCTCAGACCGCTCTACGTTACATCTCGCGTTGGCCACCGGCAAACGCTTTCGGTAATATGGACTAGCGGATTGGATTCAGCTGCCGCGCATCGCCTATGTCCACTGACAAGCAAACCGCCAAATCTCGCGCCGTCGAACCTGCGCCCATCCGTGACCCGTGGCAAGAAGCCATCGACCGTATCGTCCGTGCCGAGGAGTCAGATCCTTTTCACATCCTCGGCCCGCACTGGATCGATCGTGACGGCAAGCGTCTGCTCGCTATTCGCCTCTTCCGTCCAGGCGCTGCGAAAGCGAAAATCCTTTGGCCCGACGGCACATCGTGCCCGGCGACGCGACTCGCTCCCGAAGGCCTGTTCGAAGCCATCGTCGACCCGTCGACGCGCCAGTTAGCCGACGCCGAGCCCGTTTCGCCCACCGCGTACCGTGCCCAGTTCAGTTCTCCCGACGGCAGTACCTTCGACATTCTCGACGCCTACGCCTTCCCCACCCTCCTCTCCGAATACGATCTCTACCTTTTCGGCGAAGGCACGCATTATCAGAATTACGAAAAGCTGGGCGCGCATGTACGCGAAGTGAACGGCGTTCGCGGCGTCCAGTTCGCTGTTTGGGCGCCCAACGCGCAGCGCGTCAGTGTTGTCGGCGACTTCAACGTATGGGACGGCCGCACGAATCCGATGCGCAACCGCGGGTCGAGCGGAATCTGGGAGATTTTTCTTCCTGAACTCGATAACGGTGCCCTGTACAAATTCGAAATCCTCTCGCGCGTCAACCATACCCTCGGGCTGAAATCCGATCCCTACGGCTTCTTTGCCGAGATGCGCCCGAAGACCGCCTCCATCGTCTGGAACGTCGATCGATACAAATGGAATGACTCGTCCTGGCTCGATGCGCGGGCCAAAGCCGACTGGCTGCACGCGCCCATGTCCATCTACGAAGTGTATGGCGGCGCGTGGAAACGCAAGGGCCAGGAGCATCAGTGGCTCACCTATCGCGACATGGCGGATCAACTCCTTCCCTATGTCAAGCGGATGAACTACACGCATATCGAATTTCTTCCGATAATGGAGCATCCATTCGACGGCTCGTGGGGTTACCAGACCACCGGTTATTTCGCCGCGACCAGCCGCTTCGGCACGCCCGAGGACTTTATGTATTTCGTCGACCGCTGCCATCAGGAAGGCATCGGTGTTCTCCTCGATTGGACTCCTGCGCACTTCCCGCGCGACGCGCACGGCCTGGCCCTTTTCGACGGCACTCATCTTTACGAGCACGAAGATCCGCGCAAAGGAGAGCATCCCGACTGGGGCACCCTCGTCTTCAACTACGGCCGCAATGAAGTGCAGAATTTTCTGCTCTCGAACGCGCTCTTCTGGCTCGACAAGTACCACCTCGACGGCCTCCGCGTTGACGCCGTCGCTTCGATGCTCTACCTCGATTATTCCCGCCAGCCCGGCGAATGGATCCCCAATTCTTTCGGCGGCCGCGAAAATCTTGAAGCTATCGCGTTCCTGCGTCACCTGAACGAAGTCCTGCACCAGCGCCATCCTGGTGCATTGATGATTGCCGAGGAATCAACCTCCTGGCCGGCCGTTTCGCGTCCCACCTACATCGGCGGCCTCGGCTTCGACATGAAGTGGAACATGGGCTGGATGAACGACACGCTCCGTTACTTCGCGCTCGATCCCATTTATCGCCAGTACCACCACAGCGAGCTGACGTTCTCGATGATTTACGCCTTCCACGAAAATTTCGTCCTGCCGCTCTCGCACGACGAAGTCGTTCACGGCAAGCGCGCGCTGCTCGAAAAAATGCCGGGCGATGATTGGCAAAAGTTCGGCAACCTCCGCCTGCTCTTCGGCTACATGTACGCGCATCCTGGCAAGAAACTGCTCTTCATGGGCAGCGAACTCGGCCAGCGCAGCGAATTTTGGGAAGCGGGCGAAGTTGAATGGAACCTGGAGGACTCGCCTCCGCATCGCGGAATTCAGCGTCTCATTGCCGACTTGAACCGATTGCACCGTACGGAGCCGGCGCTGCACCAGGTCGATTTCGAATGGTCCGGCTTCGAGTGGATCGACGCGAACGATGCCGCCGCCAGCGTGCTTTCGTTCATGCGGCGCGGCAAGAATGTGGACGACACAATCGTCGTCATTTGCAATATGACGCCCATCGTCCGCGAAAATTACCGTGTCGGTGTTCCCCGCCCAGGCTACTATCGCGAAATTTTCAATACCGACTCGCGCTACTACGAAGGCAGCGACGTCGGCAATTCCGGCGGCGTCAACGCCGAGCCAATCCCCTGGCACGACCGCCCCTACTCGCTCAAACTCAGCCTCCCGCCGCTTTCCGCCATGTACTTCAAGCTGTAGCGCAGAACAGCAGGTTGACGATCGGCCGCGCGAGCGCCAGAGATCCGGCGCCTGATCATGATTCCCATCGGAGTACGCTCGATCCGCTGGCGGATTACAAGATTCAGAACGCCGTGCGCCTCTGCGCCGATCGTCGCACAAATACCGGTTTCACGACGGCGTCGGGTACGCCAGCTACCACTGCACGACAGGCAGAGATTGCTTGTCGAAATACATGTAATACGGCCTGCGCTCAACTTGCGCATAGAACGGGCAGAAGCGCGAATGCTGCGTGCCACCGCCAGGTGTCCGCACGCGATAGTAGCCAGGCATCGGATCGGGCACGAGCATCGCGTCAAATTCGGCGTCGGTTTTCGGCAGCTTGAATTCTGTCTCCTGCCAAAGCCCTTCCATGACCATCGCGACGGGCCCGCGCACAACGGCGACGCGCTCGGGATGCTCTTTATCCACCGCTTGCATACGGATAGGCATCGGTATCCGCAGTTCGACTTGGTCCCCGGAATTCCAGGTTCGGTCGATGGTTGCCCACGTGCCCGGCGTACAGGGAATGTCGACCGCCGAACCATTCACTTTCGCTGACGCGCCCTTCGTCCAAGCCGGAACGCGGAATTGGAGCGGGAATTTCGCGCTTCGCTCCAACTCGAGTTTCAACATCGCCGTTTCCGAGTCGGGATAGTCGGTTTCCTGCACCAGTTTGACCGCGCCGCCTGCGCGATTCCAAGTGACTTCCGAAGGCACAAACAGATTCACATACAGGCTGCGGTCTCCATCCTTGTAATAAATAATGTTGTGATAGTCAGCCAGGGCCTGAATGTAGGTCCCCGAGCAACAGGGCCATGCGTCCCAATAGTAGACTTTCATTCCTCCGCCGACGCGGTAATCCGAGTAGTAGAAAGTCTTTCCCTCGGGCGTCGCTGGCAGAGCCGCGCCGATTCCGTTGTAAAGCATGCGCTCAGCCCAATCGCCGTAGTGTGCTTCCCCGGTGAACGACAGCAGATAGCGCGTAAGCTTGAACGCAGCCCACGACCCACAGCCCGTCTCGAAAGTGTCAGACCGGACGTCCAACACCTGGCCTAAGCCACCGTGACCTGCCACGATTGTCTCCGAAGGCCCGAAGCCGCCCGTCGAGTAGCACTGGGAATTCTGCAGCCAGTCGTACGCATTGCGGATGATAGTCAGATAAGTCGCGTCGCCCGTCACCGCGTACGCCATCGCCGCGCTGCTGAAGGTGTTCACGTGGCTGTACGCATGGACGCCGTACGCGTCTGCCGGATTGGAAGTGTCTGCAAACTTGTTCCAGTAAGAGTGACCTTGCCACACGTCGCCGAAATCCTTGTAGGAGGACTTTCCCGTCAGCTGAAACGCCCGATAGAGATTCTCGGAAAGCGTGTACCATTCAGCCGGTCGGCCCGACGGCAAATTGTCCCGGTTTGCAGGAACATTTTCCCGACTTAGCGATTTCTGCGCCCAGTTGGTCACCTTTTCCAACATTGTGCCTGCTTCCGGAACACCACCGTAAAGCTCCAGGTCCACCAATCCGCACACGAGCTTGTCGTAGGGATAGTGACGCATGCGGCAGTTGCCGTCAGCTCCCACTGTTTTCGACCATCCGTCGAAAAGCCGTACCGCCTTGTCGCGCATCTCCGTATCACCGGTCGCGCGATACAGCCGGGCCATTCCGCTAAGCCACTGGCCGAACACTGTGTCGCTGTTGTGGGCGCACCAACCGCCCAGCGGGTTGCCGGGCGCATTCAATCCTGCCGCAGCGCGATAGCCATGCAGAATGTCGTCCTCCGGCAATTGCAGCCAGAAATCGTGCGCAGCCTGACACTGTTTTTGCCAACGGCTGTCGCGCAATCGCACTCCATGATAGTCGAACGGTTCGAGTTTGATTCTTCCGGAGGCGTTCGAACGCTCCACAGGGACTATAGGCGCGCCGTTCACCACTTGCGCCATCGCGTACGCCGCGACGGGTGCGGCCTTCAAAAAATTCCGGCGGTGCATTTCGGATTTCATGAACGTTACTCGCTCCCCCGCTGACACAAACCACTGAAATGCCAGCGAAATGATAGTTGCGCGCCCGCACGCCCTTGCATCGTTGCGCCCGTGCTTGCGTCCTTGCAGAAACGAGAGACACTCGTAGCCCGCGCGTCCGCACGCCCTTGCAGACACACTTGGGCCGCGCGCATCAGAATGCCGTCGAATTGTATCAATCTTTCGGATTCGTAGGGGCGGTGGGGATCGAAACTAAAAGCGACGCTGAAAATTCGTAAGTTATTCATTTTATTAGACGGCAAAAACGCCAAAAACCCCATATTTGCCCAACCGAGGTACACGCGGGGTACACGGAGTCGCAGCCAAAACTACTGGCGCCCATACAGCACAAGTCAGCGGGCTTACGTTCGTCATCGAATAGCTGAAAGAGAATTCCACCCTCTGCCAATTTCATTGGAGTGTGTAAAGGCAAGGCTATCGCGGCTCGGGCGTCTCAACACAACCAGCCTCATCTTTCGAGTCCGAATAGCGGGGCAGGACACCTCGTCTTCCACTGACTTCACAGCACAAGCTCCGGCTGTGCGTCCGAAAGCTGTAATCCTTCTCGCTTCCGTACGGAAGCCCACAGTAACAAGCCTGCTTCTGCGCTTTTACCACAACGGTGATTTTAAGTTAGACGAACTCTCTTGTAGGTTATTGTGAAACTTCTTTAACAACCCTTTACTGTCCTTGCTGAAAAACCGCTGCCTCGTTATGCTCACCGTATCGTGAATACCCGCTCGCGAATCCTCATAATTGAGGACGATAAGGACATCGTCGAGCTTGTCCGTTACAATCTTGAAAAAGAGGGCTTTCAAGTGCTCGCTTGCGGGGATGGTGCGAGCGGCTTGGCCCAGATCAAGAAGTCGCTACCTGACTTGCTCCTTTTAGACCTGATGCTTCCCAAGGTATCAGGCTTGGAAATCTGTAAAGAGATTCGGCGGGACAACAAACTGAATCGTCTTCCTATCCTGATGCTCACCGCGCGCGGCGATGAAGCAGATCGCGTCGTTGGCCTCGAACTGGGTGCGGACGATTACGTCACGAAGCCGTTCAGCCCACGTGAGCTCGTGGCGCGTGTCAAAGCGCTTCGTCGGCGGCTTGCGTGGCCCAGCGATGAGGCCCGGGCGCTTGCGATTGGATCGCTGCGCATTGATCCCGTGTCATACCGAGTCGAGAGCAATGGTAAACAATTACCGCTGAGCACGCTAGAATTCCGATTGTTGTATTACATCGCGTCTCGTCCGAATCGCGTTTTTTCGCGCGATCAACTGCTTGATGCCGTTTGGGGCAGCGAGCGATTTGTGACGCCACGTAGCGTGGATGTGTATGTCCGCCGGTTGCGCGAAAAAGTCGAGAAGAATCCTGAAGAGCCGGAATACTTGAAAACCGTTCGCGGTGCGGGCTACATCTTTGAAACGAAGGCGAGCTAGAAAAAATTGAAGCTGGCGCGAAGCGGTCTCTTTTGGAAACTGGGACTAACGTATTTTGTGCTTTTGATTGCCGTCCTCGCCTCAATTGACTTCTACGCCGGCCGAATTCTCCGTGAGAATTACATTCGGGCCGCAGACGAGCGGCTAAATTCCTTGGCGTTGATTGCGCGATCTAACCCGCCCGATTTCGGGAATGAAACAGCCTTGGCGTCCTGGACTGGGTCGATGTCAAGCAGCGGAGCGCGTGTGACGATCATTGCGTCTGATGGCCGCGTTCTGGCCGACTCTGCCCACGATATCGAAACGATGGAGAATCACTCGAATCGCCCTGAATTCCGGCAGGCCATGAGTTCCGGCGAAGGGGAATCGGTGCGCCACAGCCACACACTGGACCGTGATTTGGTGTACTGGGCAATCCGATTTGAGCGTCCATCCGAGTCGCCGGTTGTGATTCGGTTCGCGACTCCGCTTGCGCAGATAAACAGCGCGCTTGCGGAGGTACGGCACAGATTGTGGGAGGTGTCGCTCGTAATTTTGGTGCTCGCGATTGGAATCTCCGCGCTCTTCTCGCGGCGTTTTGCGAAACGCGTCGGACAACTCAAGGAATTCTCGCAGCGAGTTGCGATTGGAGACTTTCGGCCATTGGTCCAGGAACTCGCGAAAGACGAATTGGGAGATTTAGCCCGCGCTCTCAACGACACAGCCTCGCGTCTGAGCGCAACGATTAGCTCACTTTCTGAAGAGCGCAATCGATCCGCTGCAATTTTGCGCAGCATGGCGGAAGCCGTCGCTGTCATAGATGCGGATGAACAGATTGCCTTTTACAACGACGCGTTCGCCAGAATCTGGAGTCTCAGCGGAAAGGAGATAGCGAAACCTGCTGTTTCCGTGATCCGCCATCCCGATGTTCTGGAGGTGATTCGAAGCGCCCTTGGAGGGAAAGAAGCGCACGGAGAGCTTTCCTTCGGCTCCGCACAGCCAAGGCACTTTTCCGTGACAGCGGCTACTATTTTCGCTTCAGGCGAGGATACGGCTGAATCGAAGTTGCAGCGGAGAACTTCCGGCGCGGTGGTCGTGTTACATGACATCACTGAGATTCGCCGCGTCGAACAAGTTCGAAGGGACTTCGTGGCGAACGTTTCGCACGAGTTGCGCACGCCCCTGACAGCGATTCAAGGCTTCGCCGAGACGCTTCTCAGTGGCGGGCTTGAGGACCAACAGAACAATCGGCGTTTCATTGAGATCATACGAAATCACGCGACCCGCTTGGCGCGCTTGACCGAAGATCTACTGGAGTTATCGAAAATAGAAGCGGGCAAAATGCCTATAGATTTGCAGAGCGTAGATGTGACTGAGCTCATTGCGCCCGCCGTCGAGTTGGCTCAGAACGTTGCGGCTAATAAGGGGGTCTCGGTGAATTTCACTATTCCACCCGCTGGGTTTGCGATGGTCAGGGGAGATGCGGTGTTGTTGCGGGAAGTTCTGCGGAACTTGCTGGACAACGCAGTGCAGTACACTCCGAGCAATGGCAGGATCGAGGTCAGCGCAAAGCGCAACGGTTCGTTTGCCATTATCACAGTATCGGATTCAGGCATCGGCATTCCGCAATCGGAACACCACAGAATTTTCGAGCGATTTTACCGCGTTGATGCAGCGCGCTCGCGCGAGGAAGGCGGCACGGGCCTTGGGTTAGCGATAGCGAAGCATATCATTGAGGCTCACGGCGGGCAAATTTGGCTCGATAGCGAGATTGGTAGCGGCTCGAAATTCCATTTCTCCGTGCCGCTGGCCGCCTAGCAGTTCCCCGAAAATTCACCAAGCGGCAATCCTGTTGCAATAACTATCAGGCATGCTTCTGAAAGAGCGGCTCATTCGGCTGCCGTCGCGGTTAAGGAGAAAGCATGGCGTCGTCAGTCCATAGTTCGTCGGATTTCTATACTACAGCCCTCGAAAACCACCTCGTTCCATGGCGCGAACTGTGGAAGGTTCTGTAAACCGCTCTTTCGAAGCCCTGCTCTCGCGGAATACTGACATTGCGAGCGGCGTCTTTCTGACTGAGCCGAGAATCAACGAATCGGAAATTCTGGTAGATGAACACGCAGTTCGGCTGCTGCGAAGGGGCAACCTGTCGCAAGAAGATGTGCGTCATGTCGTCACCACTTTTAAGATCAATAATGATTTAGAACGGATGGGCGATCTGGCTGTCAATATCTGCCAGTGCGTAATTTCCCTCTGCCAATCGCACGGTACAGAGGCGCCGCCTGAACTGGTATCGATGATTTCTCCGGTAAGGGCAATGGTTGCCCGCTGCCTGGGAGCTCTCGTTCATCGCAACCTTACTCTTGCCTCCGAGGTTCTCGAAAGCGAAGAGGCGGTTGATCGGCAGCGTGACAGGGTCGTGGAAACGCTCATCTCGGCCGTGAAAAAGGAACCCCCTCTTGCCGCCATCAATATCCAATACATCCTGGCTGCCTGCCACATCGAGCGCATCTCGGATCACTCGACGAACATCGCCGAAGACGTTGTCTTCTGGTCGCGCGGAATAGACATCCGCCACAATCGAAACAGCCTGTCTCTCCCACCAAGCCTCGAATAACGTAACACAAGATTCATCTGCGCCTAATCCCAGAGTTACAGCCGCTCCGCATACTTCCCGCGCTCGGATGAACGAACGCCATAGCTGTGGCTTCGATACGCCGCAAGCCAGGAGATCTGAATGAAACGGAGACTTATCGCTCTAGCTGTTGCGACGATTTTGCCATTGTTGGCTGTATCTGCGGAGACGAAAACGAACAAGGATGCGAACTCATCAGCGAAGGAGGGCTCATCATCTCCAGCTGTCAGGTCGGACAAAAAAAGCGAGAACACACCGAAATCACCTCCGAGTGAAAAATCTCTGACTCGGGATTTTCCGTTAACCGCTTCCGTAGGTTCCTCGGACACGGCCAGTGCCGCAAAAGTGACAGCGCAAGCAGCGGAGGGGAACCAGCCGCCACTCTCATTCAAAATTGGCGGCGCGGATTTCACGCCTCTTGGGTTTCTGGACTTCACGACCGTATATCGCTCGACGAACGTTGGCAGCGGAATTGGGACCAGTTTCGGCAGCATTCCATTCAACGGCTCTTCGCCAGCCGGTGAACAGTCCGAACTGCGCTTTAGCTCTCAGAACTCGCGGATTGGGCTTAAGGTGGACGCCAACCCTGGCAATTTCAAACTCAGGGGCTACCTCGAAGCTGACTTCCTCGGCAACGCGGCGACCAACGTCTTTGTTGGAAGTCACTCCGACACCCTGCGTATGCGCCTTTATTGGGTAGACGTTCACAAGGGCAAAGTGGAAGTTTTGGCTGGCCAGTCATGGAGCATGATGACGCCAAACCGCGTTGGTATTTCCCCGATGCCCGGAGACATCTTCTATTCGCAAGACATGGATACGAACTACCAAGTTGGCTTGGTTTGGCTGCGCACTCCTGGCATTCGCCTCGTCATTCATCCGAATGATCACGTTGCTTGGGGTTTTGCGCTCGAAGATCCAGAGCAGTTCACTGGAGGCTTGGTTACTTTTCCAGCTGATTTCAACGCTGGTCAAGTTGACGATGCCGGTGGGAACTCAAAGACTCCGAACAAGGCCCCTGACATTGAATCAAAGCTCGCCTTTGACACACATCCGAACGGCGGCGGCCGCAACTTTCACGTTGAAATCGCCGGGATATACCGCGCTTTCCGTTTGAACACGCCAGGCCTGGGAAACGTCACCAAATCCGGCGGCGGCGGTTCGATCAATGCCAATCTTGAGGTGGTCAAGGGTCTTCACCTGATTGCCAACACCTACTGGAGCGACGGCGGCGGTCGTTATATCTTCCAATTGGGCCCCGATTTCACCGTGAACACCAATGCTGCCAGCAATTTCGTTCCTTCACCTCTCCATGCGGGCTCCGGCATTGTCGGGTTCGAAGCCAACGTTAGGAAGAGTCTGCTTTATGGTTACTATGGTGCCGCCTACTTCGGCCGCGACTTCCAAGTGATAACCGCTGGACCGCCAACCACTTACACCGGGTACGGCTATCCTGGCTCCAGCAACTCCCAGAATCGCGTCATCAACGAAGGCACGATCGGCCTCATTCAGACCTTGTGGAAGAACCGCGACTACGGCGATCTAAAACTGATCAGCCAGATTTCCTATCTGTCGCGGAATCCCTGGTCCAATACGACTACGCTTGGCAATGCCGACAGCGCACACCTCGGCATGGGCTTTTTAGACTTGCGCTACGACCTGCCGTAATCGTGCACATTTCCGATGTTTAACACGTCTGTAACCGCGCTGTAACACTGCAAGCCCAGAATTTTGGAGGACTATATGAAAAGAGCATTAAACGCGGGATACGTCGCATTTGCGTGCAGTCTCTTCGTGGGAATCTCTCTGGCGGCGTGCTCACACAGTCCCAGGGCCCGGAACGAGGCAACGCCGATTCTCATCAATGGAGTCGGTTCCACCTTTGGCTATCCGATTTACTCTCGCTGGGCCGATGACTTCCACAAAGTGCATCCCGACGTCGAAATCAACTATCAATCGGTAGGATCTGGAGCGGGGATCAGGCAACTTCTAGCGGGCACAGTCGATTTTGGCGCGTCGGATGCACCGATGACTGACGCACAGCTTGCGCAATCGAAATCGCCAGTTCTGCACTTCCCGACCGTGCTTGGCGCAGTAGTGCCGACGTACAACATTCCTGGTGTCACCGCCGAGCTGAAATTCACGCCGCAAGCACTTGCCGGAATCTTCCTCGGGAACATCACAAAGTGGAATGCCCCTGCCGTCACACGCGCGAACGCCGGACTGAAATTGCCATCCGCAAATATAGTGGTCATTCATCGCTCGGATGGCAGTGGCACATCGTTCATCTGGACCGACTATCTTTCAAAGGTGAGCGCGGAATGGAAGGGCAAGGTCGGTTCGGGAACTTCAGTTAATTGGCCGGTCGGACTTGGCGGTAAGGGCAGCGAAGGCGTCACTGGCTTGATTCAGCAGACCCCGGATTCCATCGGTTATGTGGAACTAACATATGCCATTCAAAACCACATTCTGTACGGCTCAGTGGAGAACTCGTCAGGAGCGTTTATCAAGGCAAGCCTCCCAAGCGTTACGGCAGCCGCCGCTTCCGTTGCCAATTCGATGCCGGCCGACTTTCGCGTCTCGATCACCAATCCTCCGGGTAAAGACGCTTATCCCATCGCGAGCTTCACTTGGCTCCTCGTTCCGACCACGATTTCCGATGCGGCTAAGCGCGATTCGATCAAGAGTTTCCTGCACTGGATGCTCACGGAAGGCCAGAGTGAAGCCGAGCCGTTGGCGTATGCGAAATTGCCCGCCGACGTGAGTACTAAAGAAGATGCGACGATTTCTGAGATTCACTAGCTATGCCCGCACCTGCAAATGTCTTTGATCTGACGCCTTCGCTTCGGCCTTTGCGCATTTTCTGGCATCGTTTGCGAAGAGGCGATGAAATCGCTCACGTTGTGACACTGATTGTCGCAAGCACGGTTGTGGGCGTCACCGCTCTGCTGGTTTATCAGCTGTGGATTCAGTCAGCGTTGTCGCGTCAGAAGTTCGGCTGGGCATTCTTCGCAACGCGCGTTTGGGATCCCGTAACGGGGCAATTCGGGGCGCTTCCATTCCTATACGGAACGTTAATCACTTCGGCAATCTCTCTGTTGCTCGCAGTGCCGCTCGGCTTAGGAACGGCCATTTTTCTCTCCGAATTGTCTATCAGACGCATCTCAAGCGCGCTTGCATTTCTCGTGGACCTGCTGGCTGCGGTGCCCAGCGTAATTTACGGGCTGTTAGGAATCTTTGTGCTGGCTCCGTGGCTTCGCGTGTCGGTGGAACCTGTGCTGAGATCGCGCCTCGGTTTTTTGCCCCTCTTTCGCGGTCCGGCATACGGCGTTGGTTTTCTTGCGGCAGGGCTGGTACTTGCGATCATGGTTGTGCCATTCATCGTCTCTGTTTCGCGCGAAGTATTGCTTTCCGTACCTCGCGACCAGCGCGAAGCTGCCTTAGCTTTGGGAGCGACGCGCTGGGAAACGATTTCGAAAGCCGTGGTTCCCTTTGCGAAAACCGGCATGATCGGCTCCGTTTTTCTCGCGCTGGCGCGAGCGCTTGGCGAGACGATGGCGGTTACGATGGTGATCGGCAATGACCCGAAGATCAGCGCATCGCTTTTCGCTCCGGGCTATTCCGTCGCGGCTGTGATCGCCAACGAATTCACCGAAGCTACGGGAAGCCTCTATCTGAGTGCTTTGATCGAATTGGGTTTGGTGCTGTTCCTGCTTACGTTTGCGCTCAACGGTTTCGCGCGGCTGCTTGTCCTGGCCACTGCTCAACGCGGGGCCGGAGGTCAGCAATGAATCTTCGCAGCCGATGGCGGAAGTGTTTGAACGCCTTCATGCTCGGTCTCACGGCTGCGTTCGCCGTTGCAACGGTCTCGGTGCTGTTTTTCATCCTCGGCTATCTCGTTTACCACGGCGGAAAAAACGTAAATTGGAATTTCTTCACGAGACTCCCAAAGCCTGTAGGCGAGCCGGGGGGTGGGATGGCCAATGCGATAGTCGGTACAGCAAAGCTGATGTTTGTGGCGGTGCTCCTTGGCGCTCCGGTCGGCGTTTTGTCGGGCGTCTATCTCTCCGAATTCGGCGGCAAGACTCTGAGCTTTTTCGTTCGGTATACGGCTGATCTGCTCAACGGCGTGCCCTCCATTGTCATCGGAATCTTTGCTTACGCAATCATTGTCCTGCCCGCGCGACATTTTTCGACACTCGCGGGAGGTTTTGCGCTTGGGATCATGATGATTCCGATAATTCTGCGGGGCACAGAAGAGTTCCTCAAAGCCGTCCCCAATACCCTGCGAGAAGGTGGGATGGCTCTAGGCGTGAGCAAATGTAGAACGGTGCTGACATTAGTTGTTCCCGCCGCTGGTTCTGGAATTATCGCGGCTGTCATGCTTGCCCTGGCCCGTATTGCCGGTGAAACAGCGCCGTTGCTTTTCACAGCCTTCAGCAACCGCTACTGGAGTCCCGGTTTTAATGAGCCTATCGCGTCACTACCCGTAATGATTTACACGTACGCAATCGGCCCTTATCCCGAATGGCACGAACAGGCATGGACGGCAGGTCTGGTTCTGCTGGGATCGGTGGTCGTCCTGAATGTCGCAACGCGACTTGTTTTCGCGCGCAAGATTGCCGCTCTCAGATAGGAGCGTAGGCGAACATGTGTGGGGCATTCATTGCGGCGAAACGACAAAATCTCGCGCCCGCGTACGTTCGAAAGAGCGATATTCCACTGGTCGATTTGGCAATGGGAACACTAAAGCCCCGATTCACAATCTCGAGTTTGAAGGTCGCTTACGGCGCTAACGAGGTTCTGCATGGAATTGATCTGAAGGTCTTCGCGAATGTGGTCACAGCGGTGATTGGCCCGTCGGGATGCGGGAAGTCCACTTTGCTGCGTTCCTTAAATCGAATGACTGAAATTGTGCGCCGCGCGTTTATTGAGGGCGAAATCCTCCTCGACGATGAAGATATTGCACGAATCGACGTCGTGAGATTGCGCCGCCGCGTCGGTATGGTGTTTCAGCGGCCCAACCCTTTTCCGAAGTCTATCTTTGACAACGTCGCGTATGGACTGCGGATCAACGGATATAAAGGGTCCCTCTCGGATGCCGTTGAGCAAAGCCTGCGGCGAGCCGCCCTATGGGACGAAGTGAAGAACCAGCTTCACAAATCGGCATACGCGCTTTCTGGAGGGCAGCAACAACGGCTATGCATTGCTCGCGCACTGGCCGTAGACCCTGAGGTTCTTTTGTTGGATGAACCTTGCTCGGCCCTTGACCCGATCACAACTGCGAAAATCGAAGAGTTGCTTTTCCAGTTGAAAGCCTCATGCACAATTATCATCGTCACTCACAACATGCAACAGGCGGCGCGCGCCAGCGATTTCACCGCATTTTTGCTCGAAGGACAGCTCATCGAATACCAATCGACGAGAAAGCTATTCACAACACCGTTCGATCCGCGCACGGAAGCATACATCACGGGCAGGTTCGGATGAGCGATCATCGAATGTGAATTGGGGAGCTTCAATGGAACGGCATTTCGAACACGACTTGGGGCAATTGAAAGAGCGTCTTTTGGTGATGGCGGGCCTTGCTGAGCGCGCCGTTCACCAATCGGTTGAGGCTGTTTTTGAGAAAAGCGAGCATCTAGCGAATCGCGTTCTCGAAGAAGAGCCGGCCATAAACGAAATGCAGATCGAAATTGATGATCGCGTGATGCAGCTTGTGGCGCTCCAGGCCCCTATGGCCGTTGACCTACGGTTTGTTCTTTGCGCTTCACGCATCAACAACGATTTGGAGCGCATCGGAGACCAAGGGGTTAACATCGCTCAATCGGCGCTGCGAATCCTGCGTCATCCTCAAGTGAAGCCCTACGTCGATTTGCCACGAATGAGTGAGCTAGTAGAGGGAATGGTTCGCGAAAGTCTGAACGCCCTGGTTCACGGTGACGCCGAACTCGCCAAATCTGTTTTAATCCGCGATGATGAGGTTGATCATCTGCGCGATCAGATTTTCCGCGAGCTATTGACCTACATGATGGAAAATTCCGCTGTGGTTTTCCCGGCCTTCGAGCTTATCCTAATCACCAAGAACCTCGAGCGCATCGGGGACCACGCCACGAACATTGCCGAGGATGTAATCTATATGGTGGCGGGACGCGACGTTCGTCACCTCGCTGCCGACCGCCGGTAGACTTAAGCGTAGCAAGACCGAGGCAGATAGCAGGTGCCCGCTGATCAGCGCTTCGTCAGGGCCGCGTGTCAAAGTCGTTGCCCATTCTCCAAGGGCAAGCATTGGCAGTCTCGGTAGCGCCCAACCTCCTGACAGCACCAGTAGCAGCCAGTTTTGAGCCTGAGCGCACGCATGCTTGCTAGATGATTTGCGAGGCGAATCGTCCTCGGACGGGCCGGAACGCACTACCGGCGAGCGACCAGGGAATTCAGTCACAGTGCGCACGTCGCCGCCCATGGCTTTGACCGGCTTTCGCAGTGTCGAGATCAACAGGTCGCTGCGCTTTTCCAGTCGGGAAACGCTGTCTTGAGTGATGCCGAGAGGCTTAGCGATGCGGGCCTGCGTTAGCTTGCGTGCCTTGCGGAGATCACGCAAGCTCATTTCCTCTGCGATTATCTCAGCCCCGCGGTCCTCGACCTTCTTGCGGTCGGCTGGACTCAGTTTCCTAATTACTTCATTCACGTTCACAGACATGGTTTCGTCCCCTTCCGACAAACAAATTCACTCGAACCATTGCCGAGAATATCGGTCGAGAATGTGGGTTCCACGCAACTGCGGGCTAGAAGTTTGAACGTCGTGCCATGCGAGGTGTGGCCGACAGTTCAGTGCGCTTCCTGCGTGAGGCGGCGCGCCTAGGCCGAACTTCAAACTGTACGCCCTCGGTTTCCTGCAAGTACTTGACGATCTCAAACAGATTTTTCGCTTGGGGATTGCCATGCGGCCCGAGCATTCGCATTAGACTCTTTGCAGAACGATGCGTGATTTCGCTCAATTTGGGAAACCCCACTGTGGCGTTGATGAAATCGCGAAGGATGATCTTCCCGGTTTCGACATCACCGGAGAGAAAGTTTTCGATGCCCTCGCGCAAAAGTGCCTCGCGAAAACCGGGATCGCGTTGAACGCGCGCCCGGATAGTCTCTTTGAAATCTCGCGTCAATGCCATTGGCCTTACCTCTCTGTCCCTTTTCGTTGCTTGTAGTCCTGCCACCAAGCGAGTGCTGTCGAGATATCCGTCTGCTGGCGCTTTTTCGTACCGCCGCCAAGGAGTATCACCAGCCGCCCGCCATCCTTCCCGAAGTAAATGCGGTATCCCGGACCAAAATCAATCCTGTACTCGTAAACGCCAGCCCCAACGCCCTTCGCGTTAGAAAAATTCCCTTGCTGCATTCGGGCAAGAGCGGCAGCAACTTTCGCGGCTGCTTCTTTGTTC